>NZ_RHPP01000130.1 GCF_003935715.1 Stenotrophomonas sp. 278
GGCCAGCGCCGGAGGTGCGGGCGGGGCCGGTGGCACCGGTGGCACGGCGGCCACCAGTCGCAACGGGACCACGCCGACCAGCACGAACATCGCCGTCACCCCGACCGAGACCGCGCGCGGCAGCGTGCCGGTCTGCTGCAGGGTCAGCAGACGCCGTTTCAGGCTGCGGAAGTTTGGCGATGCGCTGGCCACACCCACCGCTGGACGCGGTGCCACGCCGAGCTGCACCAGCAGGCGGCCGTAGTCGTGGCGGCAATGCCCATGGCCGGCCACCACCGCGCTGTCGCAGGCTTCCTCGCGGGCCAGCGAATACTCGCGGGCGGCCAGGTGCACCAGCGGGTGGAAGAACAGCAGATGCTGGGCCAGCGCCGGCAACAGTCCCCACCACAGGTCGCGGCGCTGCAGGTGAATGAGCTCATGGGTCAGCGCCATGTCCAGGTCATCGGCCCCCATCATCGGCAGTTCCCGCGCCGGCAGCAGCAGCACTGGATTCCACGGCCCGATCAGTTGCGGCGAGCGGATCTGTGCGGAGATCTTCAGCTGCGGCGCACGCGCCAGGCCATGCGCTTCGGCCGCCAGTTGCAGGGCCTGTTGCAGCCCGACGTCGCTACACGGCGCGGCGTTGCGGACCAGCGCGCGGCTCTGCCGGTAAGCGTGCACGCTACGCGCCAGCATCAGCAGGAGGCCCGATGCCCACAGTGCGAACACACGCAGCGGCCAGGTCGGCGCAGTGGCCGCTGGGGCCAGCGCGAGACTGGGCGGCAGTGCGGTTTCCACCGCCGCCGGGGCCAGCGCCAAGGCCTGCTGCTGCATGGGTTGCGTGGCCATCACGGCGGTGTCGATGTCCGCCGCCGGCAGCACGGCCAGCTCCAGCGGACTGCTCCACACCAGCCCCAGCACGGCCTGCAGGGCCACCAGCCACCACAGGCGGCAGCGCGTGGCCGCCGGCAGACGTGGCAGCCACCGGCATACGGCCCACACCAGCGCCACCAGCACCGCGCTCTGCAGGCTGGTCCAGCCCAGGCGGACCAGCAGTTCGCTCATCATGGTGTCCATCGCTCAGCCCTCCCGCCGACGCGACTGCAGCTGGGCCACCAGGGCTTCCAGCTCCGCCAGTTCCTGGTCACTCACTTCCGCCTTGTGCGACATGAAGGCCACGAAGGGGGATACCGAGCCCTGCAGGGTCTTTTCCACGAAGCTGGCCACCGCCCCCTGCACCACGGTGTCCTGCTCGCCGGTGGCGGCATAGCGATACACCCCGTCCACCTGCTCGCGGGTCAGGTAAGACTTGCCGCGCAGGCGTTCCATCATGGTCAGCACAGTCGAGCGGGCGAGCCCGCGCGCCTCACCGAAGCCGGCGGCGACCTCGCCGACGCTGGCCGTTTCCTGTTCCGCTACATACTGCAGCAGGGCCAGTTCCTGGTCCCCGATGGTCTTCCCACGCATGACACGCTCCGATGACTACACGTGTCGCCACCATGCCCGTGACTACACGTGTCGTCAAGTGCCGGAGGGTGCCTGCCGACGAACGGTCAATGCGCGCTTTGGTAGAGCCGGGCTTGCCCGGCTGGGCTTCACCCGTGCGGCCCCCCCATCACCGGCAGCACCACCCCACTGATGTAGCTGGCGGTCACCGGCGAGGCCAGGAACACATAGGCCGGCGAAAGCTCCTCAGGCTGCGCGGCACGGCCCATGTCGCTGTTCTTCCCGAACTCCGCCACATCTGGAGCCTGCTTGTCGGCGGGATTGAGCGGCGTCCAGACCGGGCCGGGGGCCACGGCATTGACCCGGATGCCACGTGGCAGCAGCTGGCTGGCCAGTGCCTTGGTGAAGGCGTGGATGGCCCCTTTCGTGGATGAGTAATCGATCAACGACTTGCTTCCGAACAAACCGGTCTCGGAACCCGTGTTGATGATGCAGTCGCCCTCTTCCAGATGGGGCAGCACCGCACGGGCCATCTGGATGTAGCCGGCGATGTTGGTCTGCAGGGTTTCCTGCAGATGGTCATCTTCCAGGTCTTCCAGGCGATGACAGTGCAGCTGGAAGGCGGCGTTGTTGACCAGGATGTCCACCCCACCCCATGCCTTGACCACCTGCTTGACCGCTTTTTCGCAGAAGCGGGAATCGCGCACGTCACCCTTGATGACGATGCAGCGCGTACCCTCTGCATCGACATGTTCGCGGGTGACCTTCGCGTCCTCGTCCTCATCCAGATGCAGCACCGCGACATCGGCGCCTTCGCGTGCGAACAATACGGCCACGGCGCGGCCAATCCCGGAGTCGGCCCCGGTGATGATGGCGCGCTTGCCCTGCAGCTTGCCGCTGCCGACGTAGTCCGGCGCAAGGAAGCGCGGCTCAAGCTGCAGTTCGTGTTCGTTGCCTGGCTTGGCCAGATGCTGGGCTGGCATTTTCTCCGGCTGTTTGCGGCTCCCGGCCTGGGTTGCCTTCTTCGCGCTCTTTTTGGTGGCGCGGGCGTCCTTGGCCTTCTCCTGGTCCTGCAGTCGGCGCTGACGCGCGGCGACGCGGGCCGCGCGCGGATCCTCGGCGGCGGCCTTGCGGGTTGCGGTCTTCACCACGGGAGTGCGCTTGCGCGCCTTTGGGGTGTCCGCAGACGAAGCAGCTTTGGACGCGCGCTTGCGGGTCTTGTTGGCGGTGGCCATGAATATCCTCCTCGGGTTCAGCGGTCAAACGGTGCGCGGTCGGTCGGGCCTGAGGCGTGGCGTGCGCAGTGGGAACAGCAGTAGGTAATACCGTTGGCCTCGACCCCGTGCCCGATCACCGTGCATTGGCAGTGTCCGCAGCGTGGCGCGAAGGCGTGGATCGCGCATTCGAATGAATCGAACGTACCCGTACGACCTGCCTGGGTGACGGTGAAGCTTTTGTCGTACTCGTTGCCACAGACGTCGCAGAGCGCCATGACCTTCTCCTGCTGCATTAGGAGCTTCCCAGTCTGCGGATCTGCGGGGACAGCGGGGGTGAATGACATGTGCGCGTGCCGTGCAGGCGTTCATCTGCTGCATACGGCCGGCGCGGCACGCTTCGGTTCTCAATACAGGGAGTCTGCCGTCATGCTTCGTACGATATTTTCTGCTGCCGCGCTGGTGGCTCTTACCGCCTGCAGCAGCACGCCGATGGCCGCCGTCGAGCCAATCGATGGCGTCATTTCCGGTCAGTGTCACGTCGACAAGGTGCGTGGTGCAGTCGGTCTTGCTGCGTCGCAGGGCACCGTCGAACGCGCCCGCGTCGACAGCGACAGCCTGCAGGTGCAGGTGATCCGGTCGCAGCGCCTTGAAAGCGGTCCCACCGCCAGCGGTCTGGCCAACCCGAGCCCGGGCGCGGAAAGCGGCGGTGAACGGTTGACCATTGAAACCGGGCGGACGAATAACATCACCGCGATTTATTGCGGGTAGGAGCAGCCGGGCAAGCCCGGCTCTACGGTAACAGGCGCTTCGCTGCCCGGGCGCGTGGCGACGCGCTCCCTGATACGGCAGTTCGGGATTGTCTCAGCGCGGCAAGCCCGGCTCTACGGTTTGGTGACCTTCCTGGCGTTGCGCAGGAAGCGCAGGGTGGCCGCTTCCCATTGGCGTTCGCTGCGCAGGCCGGCCAGTTTGACCAGGCTGCCGGCGCGCCAGCCTTCGAACACGCTGGGGTCGATGTAGGCCTTGCGGCATACCGACGGGGTATTACCCAGCAGGGTGGCGACCTCGCACACCACCTGTTTCTGCAGGGCCGCCAGTGCGCGCTCGCTGGGCTTGTCCGGTATTTCGGTCGCAGCGAAGTGCTTCAGGGCGGCCACGGTGCCGCCCCAGGTACGGAAATCCTTCGCACTGAAGTCCTCGCCCATTGCATCGCGCAGGTAGGCGTTGACCTGGCCGGAATCCACCGGCTGCAGGGTGCCGTCATCGTCGCGGTACTGGAACAGCGCCTGCCCGGGCAGCTGCTGGCAACGACGGATCAGCTCGACCAGCCGCTTGTCATCGATCTCAACGTCGTGCACCTGGCCGGATTTGCCGCGGAAATGCATGCGTGCGCGCCCTCCCCGCACCAAAGCGAGATGATGATTGCGCAGCGTGGTCAGGCCATAGGACCGATTGTCCCGGGCGTACTCGGGGTTGCCCACCCGCACCAGCGTATTGGCCAGCAGCGAGATCACGATCGCCAGCACTTTGTCCTGGGGAAAGCCAGGCAGCTTGAGGTCGCGACGCAGCCGCCGACGCAGCGCCGGCAGTGCCTTGCCGAATGCGATCACGCGATCGAACTTGCCGTCCCCGCGCACACGGGCCCAGTCCGCGTGGTAGCGGTATTGTTTGCGGCGGCGGGCATCGCGACCGGTGGCCTGCAGATGGCCATTGTCGATGGCGCAGATCCAGACCTCGGTGTAGGCCGGCGGAATGGCCAGTGCCCGGATGCGCGCCAGCGTGGCAGCGTCACGCACTGCATGGCCGTCGGCATCGCGGTAGCTGAAACCCTTGCCCGCCCGACGGCGGGCAATGCCCGGCTGGTCGTCGCTGACATAGCGCAGGCCCGCGGCTCGGGCGGCCTGGGCTTCGGGAGTTGCAGGGCGACGAACAGGCATGGACACACACACCGGAACCAGGCAGGTCAGTGTGGTGGCCGCTCTGCCACCAGCGCGTCAATAACAGAAGACAAACACCTCACATCTCGCTTGGCGATATGCTCCATGCCTTCCTGGTCTTCCACCCTACGGAGTCTCGATGTCGTCCCTGTCTTCCCGCGCCCCCCGTTCGTTCCGTCCCCTGCTGATGGGAGCGGCTCTGGTTCCCGCTCTGCTGCTGCTCGGTGCCTGCAAGGCCCCGCCGATGGACGAGCAGGAAGCGGCCACCGCGCATGCGCAGAAAGCCGCCGAAGAAGCCTCGGCTCCGGCACCGGCCGAAGCCGGCAAAGCGACCGAAGCACCGCCGGTCGGTAACTGCGACGCCACCCAGGTCCAGAGCCTGATCGGGCAACCCTGGAGCGACGGCATGGAAGGCCAGGCGCAGCAGGATTCGGCCGCCAAGCAGGTGCGTGTCCTGCACCCCACCGACGTGACCACGATGGAGTTCGTGGGCGAACGCCTGAACATCGAACTGGACGACAAGAACGTGGTCACCGGTGTCCGCTGCGGCTGAATGGGCACGGCTTTCCACCGGCGTTTGAAGGGTTCTTCGGCGTCGGTGGTTGCGGGTGCAACCGTGTATTGCGGCGTCGCAACAACTGTGATCTAGTCGAAACATCCGGTGCCTTCAGCTGCGCTCAAACGGATTGAGCGGGGACGACTGTCGCCGCTCACCCGACTTTGAGGCAGAGATGGCCCCCCGCAACCGCCAAGGGCTTTACGACCCGCAAGACGAACGCGACGCCTGTGGTTTCGGCATGGTCGCCCAGCTCGACGACCAGCCGTCCCGCTTGCTGGTGGATACCGCCATCGCGGCGTTGTCGCGCATGACCCATCGCGGCGGCGTTGCCGCCGACGGTTTGACTGGCGACGGCTGCGGTCTGCTGCTGCGTCGGCCCACTGTGTTCCTGAAAGCCCTCGCCGCCGAAGCCGGCCTGACGCTTGGCGCACAGCACGCCGCGGGCGTGGTGTTCCTGCCCCATGACGAAGCCGCCGCCGCGCAGTGCCGCAGCACGCTGGAACAGACCCTGCGCGACGCCGGCTGCCAGCCGCTGGGCTGGCGCGTGGTGCCGACCGACCCGAGTGTCTGCGGCCAGCTGGCGCGCGACACCCTGCCGCATATCGAGCAGTTGTTCGTCGACGCCGGCCCCGGCCAGGACGAAGCCGGCTTCACCCTGGCACTGTTCCTCGCGCGCCGTCGCAGCGAACAACAGCTGCGTGAACACGCGGACTTCTACGTCACCACGCTGACCCCTAACGCGATCAGCTACAAGGGCATGGTGCTGCCGGACAAGCTGAGCCGGTTCTATCCGGACCTGCAGCGCAGCGACCTGGCGTCCAGCGCGATCGTGTTCCACCAGCGCTTCTCCACCAACACACTGCCGCGCTGGCCGCTGGCGCATCCGTTCCGCATGCTCGCCCACAATGGCGAGATCAACACCATCGAAGGCAACCGGCGCTGGGCGCAGGCGCGCAGCAAGGTGTGGAAGACGCCGCGCTTCGACATCGCCGAGTTCGACCCGGTGATCTCCATGCACGGCTCTGATTCGCAGAGCCTGGACAACATGCTGGAGCTGATGGTCAGCGCGGGCATGGAGCTGATCCAGGCGCTGCGCATCCTGGTGCCGCCGGCGACCCAGTCGCTGGAGTTCAAGGACGCCGACCTCGCCGCGTTCTACGAGTTCTATGGCCTGAACAGTGAGCCGTGGGATGGCCCGGCCGGCATCGTGGCCTGCGACGGCCGCTACGCGGCCTGCACGCTGGACCGCAACGGCCTGCGACCGGCGCGCTGGATGCTGACGTCCGATCGCCATTTCCTGGTCGCCTCCGAAGCGGGCGTGTGGGAAGTGCCGGCCGAACGCGTCGTGCGAAAGGGCAAGCTGGGGCCAGGCGAGATGATGGCCATCGACCTCAAGCGTGGTGACCTGCTGGATTCGGACGCCATCGACCGCATCAACCGCGGTCGCGCACCCTACAAGCAGTGGCTGCAGCAGGGCGTGACCTACCTCCAGACCGAACTGATCGACCCCTCGCTGGTGGAAGAACCGTTCGATGAGCGCACCCTGCGCAGCTATCACAAGCTGTTCCAGCTCAGCACCGAGGAAGTGGAACAGGTCCTGCGCCCGCTGGCTGAAACCGAACAGGAAGCCACCGGCTCGATGGGCGATGACACGCCCATGGCCGTGCTCAGCCAGCACAGTCGTCCGCTCTACGACTACTTCCGGCAGGCCTTCGCGCAGGTGACCAATCCGCCGATCGACCCGCTCCGGGAAGACTGCGTGATGTCGCTGACCACCCAGCTGGGCAAGGAGACCAACATCTTCCATGCCGGCGCGGAGACGGTGAACCACGTCATCCTCAACTCGCCGGTGCTCAGCCAGCGCAAGCTGCGCCAGCTGCTGAAGATGCCGCAGTACACCGAGCGGAACCGCCTGATCGACCTGTCCTACAGCCTGGAAGAAGGGCTCAAGGCCGGCATTGAACGCATCTGCGCCGAAGTGGAAGCCGCCGCACGCGAGGGCATCGTCATGCTGCTGCTCAGCGACCGCTATCCGGTGGCCGACCGGCCGATGGTGCATGCGCTGCTGGCGACCAGCGCGGTGCATCACCATCTGTCCAATGCGGGCCTGCGCTGCGACGTCAACCTGATCCTGGAAACCGGCACCGCGCGTGATCCGCACCACATGGCCTGCCTGCTCGGCTTCGGTGCCACCGCGGTGTATCCGTACCTGGCCTACCAGACCCTGTTCGACCTGGGCCGGCGCGGCATCCTGCAGCTGAAGAAGGGCGGCGAGCAGTCGCAGATCGGCCGCAGCTACCGCAAGGGCATCTACAAGGGGCTGTCCAAGATCATCTCGAAGATGGGCATCTGTACCGTGGCCAGCTACCGCGGCGCGCAGCTGTTCGAGATCGTCGGCCTGGACGACGAGGTGGTCGACCTGTGCTTCCCGGATACCGCCTCGCGCGTGGCCGGCGTGGGCTTCGCCCGCCTGGACGACGAGGCCCGCGAACTCACCGTGCGCGCCTGGAACGACCTGCTGCACCCGGAAGTGGGCGGCCTGCTCAAGTACGTGCACGGCGGCGAGTACCACATGTACAACCCGGACGTGGTCATGACCCTGCAGCGCGCGGCGCGCAGCGGCGATGCAGCTGACTGGCAGCGCTACTGCGAAGCCGTGCACGGACGGCCGGTGTCGGCACTGCGCGACCTGCTGCAGCTCAGGGCCGCGCCCACGCCGACGCCGCTGGACGAGGTCGCGCCGGCCGAAGACCTGTTCCGCCGCTTCGACACCGCCGCGATCAGTCTCGGCGCGCTGTCGCCGGAGGCGCACGAGGCGCTGGCGATTGCGATGAACCGCCTCGGCGGGCGCAGCAACTCCGGCGAAGGCGGCGAAGATCCCGCCCGCTACGGCACCGACAAGCGCAGCAAGATCAAGCAGGTGGCCTCGGGCCGCTTCGGCGTCACCGCCGAATACCTGGTCAACGCCGAAGTGCTGCAGATCAAGGTCGCACAGGGAGCCAAGCCGGGGGAAGGCGGCCAGTTGCCCGGCCACAAGGTCAATGAGCTGATCGCGCGGCTGCGTTACGCCAAGCCCGGCATCGGCCTGATCTCGCCGCCGCCGCACCACGACATCTATTCGATTGAAGACCTGGCCCAGCTGATCTACGACCTCAAGCAGGTCAATCCAAGCGCACTGGTGTCGGTGAAGCTGGTCAGCCATGCCGGCGTGGGCACCATTGCCGCCGGCGTGGTCAAGGCCGGCGCGGACCTGATCACGGTGTCCGGCCATGATGGCGGTACCGGGGCCAGCCCGGTTAGTTCGATCCGCTATGCCGGCGTGCCGTGGGAACTGGGCGTGGCCGAGTCGCACCAGGCGCTGGTCGCGAACGACCTGCGCGAACGCACCCTGCTGCAGACCGATGGTGGTCTGAAGACCGGCCTGGATGTGATCAAGGCGGCGCTGCTGGGTGCGGACAGCTTCGGCTTCGGCACCGCGCCGATGATCGTGCTGGGCTGCAAGTACCTGCGCATCTGCCACCTCAACAACTGCGCCACCGGCGTGGCCACCCAGGATGAGCGTCTGCGCGCGCAGTACTTCACCGGCCTGCCGGAACGCGTGGAGAACTTCTTCCGCCTTCTGGCCGAGGAAGTGCGCGGTTGGCTGTCGTACCTGGGCGTGCGTTCGCTGGACGAGATCGTCGGCCGTACCGACCTGCTGCAGCAGCTGGAAGTGGCTCCGCGCCCTGGCGTAAAAGTGGACCTTGGCCGGCTGCTCAAGCCGGCGTCGTTCCCGGGCAGCCACTGCGCCGCGCAGCGCCTGTACGAATCGCCCGACAGCCTGGCCACACAGATGGATGGCCTGTTGGCTCCGGCCATTGCCGGCAAGCTGGGCGGCGAGCACCGCTTCCTGATCCACAACACCGACCGCTCGATCGGCACGCGACTGTCCGGTGCCATCGCGCGCGCGCACGGCAACCAGGGCATGAGCGAAGCGCCGCTGACCCTGCGCTTCCGCGGCACCGCCGGGCAGAGCTTCGGCGCGTTCAACGTCGGCGGGCTGAACCTGGAAGTGGAAGGCGAGGCCAACGACTACGTCGGCAAGGGCATGGCCGGTGGCCGGCTGGTGGTGCGCCCGCCGCGTGGCGCACGCTTCGAAGCCCGCAACACCGCGATCATCGGCAACACCTGTCTGTATGGCGCGACCGGCGGCGAGTTGTTCGCTGCGGGCCGTGCCGGCGAGCGTTTCGGCGTGCGCAACTCCGGCGCGCTGGCGGTGATTGAAGGGGCCGGCGACCACTGCTGTGAATACATGACCGACGGCATCGTGCTGGTGCTGGGCAAGGTCGGCCTGAACTTCGGGGCCGGCTTCACCGGCGGCCTGGCCTATGTGCTGGATATCGATCGCGACTTCGTGGACCGCTACAACCACGAGCTGATCGACATCCATCGCATTTCCGCCGAGGGCTTCGAGAATCATCGCCAGCACCTGCATACGCTGATCAGCCGCCACCGCGAGCTGACCGGCAGCATCTGGGCGCAGCAGATCCTCGACGAGTTCCGCGATTACGTCGGCAAGTTCTGGCTGGTCAAACCCAAGGCCGCGAGCATCGAGTCGCTGACCGAATCGCTGCGCCGCGCCGCCTGATTTTTCGCCGCTGGACCGGCATCGTGGCCTGCGATGCCGATCACCCGTAGCGCCGGGCTCTGCCCGGCCCGCCTGGACCGAACACCATGAGTCGCAAGCAAGCCTTCCAATTCCTCGACCTGCCCCGCACCATGCCGCAGCGCATTCCGGTGGAGCTGCGCACCTCCGGCGACTGGGGCGAGCTGTACGGCGCATTCGGCAAGGAAGACGCGCAGTACCAGGCCGGCCGCTGCCTGGACTGTGGGAATCCGTACTGCAGCTGGAAGTGCCCGGTGCACAACGCCATTCCACAGTGGCTGCAGCTGGTGCAGGAAAACCGCATCCACGAAGCGGCCACGCTGTGCCACTCGACCAATCCGCTGCCGGAGGTGTGCGGCCGGGTCTGCCCGCAGGACCGTCTGTGCGAAGGCAGCTGCACATTGGAGGAGTTTGGCGCGGTCACCATCGGTGCGGTCGAGAAGTACATCGTGGACACCGCATTGGCCACTGGCTGGACACCGGACCTGGGGGCGGTGGAGTCCACCGGCAAGCGCGTGGCGGTGATCGGAGCCGGTCCGGCCGGGCTGGCCTGTGCCGACCGGCTGGCGCGCGCGGGCGTGCAGGCGGTGGTGTATGACCGCTACGAACAGATCGGCGGCCTGCTGCAGTTCGGCATTCCCAGCTTCAAGCTGGACAAGGCGGTGATCAGCCGTCGACGCCACGTGCTGGAAGGCATGGGCGTGCAGTTCCGGCTGGGCGTGGAGATCGGCCGCGATATCGAGATGGACGCCTTGCTGGCTGAGTACGACGCGGTGTTCGTCGGCACCGGGGCTTACCGCTACACCGACGGCGGCCTGCCGGGCCAGGACCTGAAGGGCGTGCTGCCGGCGCTGCCGTTCCTGGTGCAGAACAGCCGCATCGTCAGTGGCGACGACCCGAGAGGCCGTCCGATTGCCGGCTGGGAAGACCAGATGGCGCTGCCGGACCTGGAAGGCAAGCGCGTGGTGGTGCTGGGTGGCGGTGACACCGGCATGGACTGCGTGCGCAGCGCGGTGCGGCGCGGCGCGGCGCGGGTGACCTGTGCCTATCGCCGTGACGAGGCCAGCATGCCCGGCTCCGCGCGCGAGGTGGCCAATGCCCGCGAGGAGGGTGTGCGCTTCCTGTTCAACCGCCAGCCGCTGTCGATCGAGGCCGGCGCGGATGATGAAGTGATTGGCGTGACCGTGGTGGAAACCCAGCTCGGCGAGCCGGATGCGCAGGGTCGTCGCAACGCGGTGGTCATCGAGGGCAGCGAGTCACTGCTCGAGGCCGATGTGGTGATCATTGCGTTCGGCTTCTCGCCGAGCGCGCCGGGCTGGTTGACCGCGCAGGGCGTGGAAGCCGGGAACAACGGTCGCATCGTGGCCGGGGGTGCGGGACGTCTGCCGTATCAGACCGCGCACCCGAAGCTGTTTGCCGGTGGCGATGCGGTGCGCGGCGCGGACCTGGTGGTGACCGCGGTGGCCGAAGGGCGTGATGCGGCGGCGAGTATCGTGCAGCTGGTGTGCGCCTGATCGCCGGCACCGCCGGGGCCGGCCAACGGCCGGCGCTACCAAGCTCCGTGCCCGTACACCGGT
>NZ_RHPP01000131.1 GCF_003935715.1 Stenotrophomonas sp. 278
CTGCTGGCAGGTGTGGCCGGCGTGGACGCGGGCGGCGCGCCGATCGCCTCCTCGGTCATCGCAGCCCAGTTGCCGCCGCCTGAAGACCCGCTCCAGCCGGTCAGCGGACGTGTGGCAGCACCGCCGGCCTTGCGCCAGGCACCGGCGGTACCCCGTTCGGGACCCGTGACGATGCGGCGGGTCGTGGCCGAGCGGGCCAGATAGGGCGTGTAGACGAGGCCCGGCAGGATGCCTTCGTGGGCGAGCAGGATGTTGGCACGTTCCAGCAGTTCACCCAGCCGCTCCAGCAGCTGGTGGTCGAACACCCGGTACAGCGTCAGCTGGGTTTCCAGGCCGAGCTCGAACTGTTCGCCCAGCTCGCGGGTGATCCGGCACAGCACGTAGGGGCCGAACGGCAGGTCTTCGACGTCGAACTCGGGGCCGGCGGCAAGCACGCCGAAACGCTGGCCCAGCAGCTGCAGGGCGCTGGCTGAGCGCTGTGCCTCGCGGCGGGTGATATCGGCCAACACGATGTCGCGGTCGATATCGGTGTCGGTGACCAGAGTCAGGGTGGTCGCGGTTACTGGCGCGGGTGCCGTCGGCTCATGGCGGACGCGTGGCTCGCGCAGCTTGGCCAGTGCCGCGCCCAGCGCGTCCAGAAAGCGCGGGGCGAACTGCGCACTGATTTCGTGCAGGCGCCGGGTCTGGGCGTAGATGTCGGCCTGGATCTGGCTGTTGCGCGCGCGTTCGGCCTCGCGGAACAGCTCGCGTTCCAGCTCGACGATGGTCAGCTTCAGCGGGTTGGCCAGGGTCTGTGCGGCCAGCGCCTGCAGCGCGGCCAGCAGGCGGCGCACGCGCGGCGGTGCCTCGACGCTGTCAAAGCGGCGGGTGTCGGGTGGCAATGGCGGTGCGGACGCAGACATCCGTTGTGGTTCCGGCTCCCCTGTAGAGTACGGAATCTAACGTTTTCGCGGGTTTCCCGCCATAAGGGGTGTCCCGACGATGCGTGGGCCGGCCAACGGCCGGCCATCACGATGCTAGGGCAGAAACAACTCCACCGCGTCATTGGTAAACCGCCGTCCGAGCTCGGTTGGCTCCGCGCGTCCAGCGTCCAGCGTCATCCAGCCGCGTTCGACCGCCGTGCGCAACGGCTCCGCAATCACCTGCCGGTCCAGCCCGGTACGTGACTCGAAGTCCTTCAGCGCGAAGCCTTCGTGCAGACGCAGCAGGTTCAGCATGTACTCGAACGGCAGTCGTGCCGCGTCGATCACGTCATCGCCACCGATGGATGCCGCGCTGCCGGCGGTGTCCATGAAGGTCTGGGGGTGCTTGTGCTTCCAGCGGCGCAGGACGTGCTGTTCGGCCCCGGAGCTGATCTTGCCGTGGGCACCGGCGCCGATGCCCAGGTAATCGCCGAAGCGCCAGTAATTCAGGTTGTGGGCGCTCTGCCGGCCGGGGCGGGCATAGGCGCTCACTTCGTATTGCGCGTAGCCGGCCTCGGCGAGCATGCGTTGGCAGTGTTCCTGGATGTCCCAGGCCGCATCGTCATCGGGGAGACCCTGCGGCGGGCGGGCAAAGAACACCGTGTTGGGTTCCAGGGTGAGCTGGTAGTGCGAGAGATGGGTCGGCTGCAGGGCGAACGCGCGTTCGAGGTCGTGCTCGGCCTGGGCCAGGGTCTGCTCCGGCAGCGCATACATCAGGTCGATGTTGAAGTTGTCATAGCCGGCGTCCTGGGCCAGCTTGACCGCGCGCTCGGCTTCGCCGCTGTCGTGGATGCGGCCCAGCCGCTTCAGCGCCTCATCGTTGAAGGTCTGGATGCCGAAGCTGATGCGGTTCACCCCGGCGGCGCGGTAGCGGTCGAAGCGACCGTGCTCGGCGGTGCCCGGGTTGGTCTCCAGCGTCACTTCCAGATTCGGCGCGAAGCGCAGCCGCGCGGCGGCAGCCTGCAGGAAGCGGTCGATGGCCTCCGGCGGGAACAGGCTGGGGGTGCCGCCGCCAAAGAACACGCTGTTCACCACCCGGCCCCAGACCAGCGGCAGGTCCTGGTCGAGGTCGCGGACCAGGGCGTCGATGTAGGCGTCGAAGGGCAGCTCGCCTTTGCCCGCATGCGAGTTGAAGTCGCAGTACGGGCATTTGCGCACGCACCAGGGCAGGTGCACATACAGCGACAGCGGCGGCGGCACCAGCGACACGCCGTGGTCGTGGTCGCAGTGTTCGCCCGGAAGGTGGCAATGAGGATCAGACATGATTCGGGGTGACGTGTAGTGCCGGGCTCCGCCCGGCAATCATCAAAATGCCGTCGGCAGCCGTTGCTTCAGCAGCTGCAGCGCCTTGGCCCGATGGCTCATCGCGTTCTTCAGGTCCGGAGCCATTTCCGCAGCGGTCTGCTGCAGCACCGGGTCCAGGAACAGCGGGTTGTAGCCGAAGCCATGGCTGCCGCGCAGCTCATCGAGGATCTCGCCTTCCCAGCTGCCTTCGCAGATCAGTGGCTGAGGATCGTTGGCATGACGCAGCAGCACGATCACCGCGTAGAAGCGCGCAGTGCGGCGTTCGGCAGGCACATCACGCAGCGCCTCCAGCAGCTTGGCGTTGTTGGCCGCGTCGTTGGTCGGGCTGCCGGCGTAGCGGGCGCTGTACAGGCCGGGGGCACCGTCCAGTGCATCCACGATCAGGCCGGAGTCGTCGGCCAACGCCGGCAGACCGGTGCTGGCGCAGGCGTGACGGGCCTTGATCAGCGCGTTCTCGACAAAGGTGAGGCCGGTTTCCGGCACGTCGCTGACGCCGAGCTCGCCCTGCGCCACGATCTGCAGCGGCAGGTCGGCCAGCATGGCCTGCAGTTCCTTCAGTTTGCCGGCGTTGCCGCTGGCCAGTACCAGTTTCATTGTTTCGGCTCCAGCAGGTCCCAGGTGTTGCCGTACAGGTCGCGGAATACCGCGACGGTGGCGTAGCTTTCCTCGCGCGGGGCTTCCAGGAAGTCGACGCCGGCGGCCTGCATGGCGGCATGATCGCGCCAGAAGTCGTCGGTGTTCAGGAAGAAGCCAACCCGGCCACCGGTCTGGTTGCCGATCCGCGAACGCTGTTCGTCGTTGCTGGCGCGGGCCAGCAGCAGCGCGGCTGCACTGCCGTCGGTCGGGCCCACCACCACCCAGCGCTTGCTGCCCTGGTCGATGTCTTCCAGCAGGGCAAAGCCCAGCTTGCCCGTGTACCAGGCAATCGCCTCGTCGTAATCGGCCACCACCAGGGTGGTCAGGGCAATGCGGCGGTTCACGGCTGGGCCAGCGCGGCCTGCTGGGCCGCGAGCAGGTCGGTACAGCCCTTTTCGGCCAAGGCCAGCAGGACATCCAGTTCCTCGCGACGGAAGGCGTGGCCTTCAGCCGTGCCCTGCAGCTCGATGAAGCCGCCGCCGTCGTTCATCACCACGTTCATGTCGGTGTCGCAGTCGCTGTCTTCGGCGTAATCCAGGTCCAGCACCGGGGTGCCGCGATAGATGCCGACGGAAATGGCGGCGACCGCACCGAAGATCGGGTTGCGCTTCAGTTCGCTCTTGCTGATCAGGTGATTCACCGCATCCACCAGTGCCACGTAGGCCCCGGTGATGGCGGCGGTGCGGGTGCCGCCGTCGGCCTGCAGCACGTCACAGTCCAGGGTGATGGTGCGCTCGCCGAGGGCACGGCGGTCGACGCAGGCGCGCAATGAGCGGCCGATCAGGCGCTGGATTTCCAGGGTGCGGCCGCCCTGCTTGCCGCGCGCGGCTTCACGGTCGTTGCGGGTGTGGGTGGAGCGCGGCAGCATGCCGTATTCGGCCGTGACCCAGCCTTCGCCCTTGCCGCGCAGGAAGCCCGGCACGCGGTTTTCCACGCTGGCGGTACACAGCACGCGGGTGTCGCCGAAGCTGACCAGCACCGAACCTTCGGCATGGCGGGTGAAAGCGCGCTCGATGCGCACTTCGCGCAGCTGGTCGGCCTGGCGGCCGCTGGGACGGGAATCGGACATGAAAGGTTTCCGGTGGGACGAGGGATGCGGGTCCACGCCCGAACCGGAGACCGGCGGACGAGGAGGCTGGAATGAGACCGCTAGGGTACCATTCCCCCTTTGAGAGCATCGGAATCCCCGAATGATTCGAAGCATGACCGCCTATGCCGGCGGCGAGCGCTCCACGCCTTGGGGCACGCTGGGATGCGAGCTGCGCTCGGTCAACCACCGCTTCCTCGAGGTCGGTACGCGCCTGCCCGAAGAGCTGCGCGCGCTGGAACCGCAGCTGCGCGAGCGCATTGCCGCGCGGTTGAGCCGGGGCAAGCTGGATCTGGTGATGCGCCTGCGCGCGCCGGAGAGCGCCGCCAGCCTGCAGGTCAACGAGGTCCTGCTCGGCCAGCTGGGCGCGCTGGCGCACCGGCTGACCTCCGACTTCCCGAACCTGCAGGTCAGCTTCACCGAGCTGCTGCAGCTGCCGGGTGTGACCCAGGGTGAAGCCACCGACGCGGCGGCCCTGCAGGCCGAAGCGCTGGCCCTGCTGGAGCAGGTGCTGGACGGGTTCGTCGCCGCGCGCGAGCGTGAAGGCGACAAGCTGGCCACCGCGATCAGCGAGCGGGTTGACGCAATTGAACGCATTGCCGCCGATGTCACCACCCTGATCCCGCAGATCCGGGAAGGGCAGCGCACCAAGCTGGCCGCGCGCCTGGCCGACCTGCCGCACCCGGTGGAGCCGGGTCGCGTCGAGCAGGAGCTGGTGCTGTGGCTGCAGAAGCTGGACGTGGATGAGGAGCTGGACCGCCTGCGCAGCCACATCGTGGAGATCCGCCGGGTGCTGAAGCAACGCGAACCGGTCGGCCGCCGCCTCGACTTCCTGCTGCAGGAATTCAACCGCGAAGCCAACACCCTCGGTTCCAAATCAGTGGACAGCCGCACCTCCAACGCTGCGGTGGAGCTGAAGGTGCTGATCGACCAGATCCGCGAACAGGTGCAGAACATCGAATGAGCAGCCAGCCCACGCCGACCGGTGCCCCCGCACGCGGCACCCTGTATATCGTGGCCGCCCCGTCCGGGGCCGGCAAAAGCAGCATCGTCAACGCCACCCTGGCACGTGACCCGCAGATCGCACTGTCGATCTCGTTCACCTCGCGGGCGATGCGTCCGGGCGAGGTCAACGGGGAGCACTACCATTTCGTCAGCGCCGAGGCGTTCGAGAAGATGATCGCCGCAGGCGACTTCTTCGAGCATGCCTGGGTCCATGGCGACTGGAAGGGCACCGCCCGGCAGTCGGTCGAGCCGCAGCTGGCGGCCGGCCAGGACGTGCTGCTGGAGATCGACTGGCAGGGCGCGCAGCAGGTCCGTCAGCTGGTGCCGGGGACGGTGACGGTATTCATCCTGCCGCCGTCCAAGCAGGCTCTCCAGGATCGCATGCGCAAGCGTGGCCAGGACAGCGAAGCGGTGATCGCCCAGCGCCTGGGGGCCGCCCGCGAGGAGATGCTGCACTTCAATGACTTCGATTACGTCATCGTCAACGAAGTGTTCGACACCGCGGTGAATGAGCTGTGCGCCATCTTCACTGCCAGCCGCCTGCGGCGGGAGGCCCAGAAGGTCCGCCACGCCGGCCTGATCCAGGCCCTGCTGACCCAGGAGCCGGGCGCAACAGCTTGATTCATAAAGGGGCGTTCACCGCCTGGCTTGATTTTGTCCAGGTCCGCCCCTTACAATCCGTCCCCTTTACCTCATTTGATTGAGCAGCCCGTGCCGGCTGCCGGGAGCCCGCATGGCCCGCATCACCGTAGAAGATTGTCTGGAAGTCGTGAACAACCGTTTCGAGCTGGTCATGATGGCGTCCAAGCGCGCCCGTCAGCTGGCCAACGGCGTCCAGGCCACGCTGGACAACAGCGAGACCGAAGACAAGCCGACCGTGCTGGCGCTGCGTGAAATTGCCGCCCGCAAGATCGACAACGCCCTGATCGACGAAGTCGAGAAGGCCGAGCGCGAGCGTGCCGAGCGTGAAGCGCTGGAATGGGCCGCCGCCGAAGTGGTCGCCGACGAAGACATGTCCAAGAACGACGACTGATCGCCTGCCGGTCGCGTTGTACGCCAGACAGCCCGCCTTGTGCGGGCTGTCTGCGTTTTTCAGACTGTCAACAGTTTGCCGTTATCCCTTGGCTGGAATAGTCTTCCAGCCATGAACCCAGGCCCCACTGCAAAGGCCGCCGTGTCTCCCGGCGCGGCCGTCCCCGACTATGTCCTCCAGCTTGAGCGCGCGGCCCATTACCTGCCGCCGGAACAGCTGCCGCTGCTGCGTCGTGCGTGGGAGGTCGGGGCGTCGGCGCATGCGGGCCAGACCCGCAAATCCGGCGAGCCCTACATCACCCATCCTGTGGCGGTGGCGCAGGTGCTGGCCGAGCTGGGCCTGGACGTGGAAGCGCTGATTGCGGCGATCCTGCACGACACCATCGAAGACACCCCGCTGACCCGCGAGGAGCTGGCCGCCGAATTCGGCGAGGCCGTGGCCGAGCTGGTCGACGGTGTCACCAAGCTGGACAAGCTGAAGTTCCGCGACCGCCAGGAAGCAGCCGCGGAAAGCTTCCGCAAGATGCTGCTGGCGATGTCGCGCGATCTGCGCGTGATCATGATCAAACTGGCCGACCGCCTGCACAACATGCGCACCCTGGGCGCGCAGAGCAGCGAAGCGCGCGGCCGCATCGCCCGCGAAACGCTGGAGATCTACGCCCCCATCGCACAGCGGCTGGGCATGAGCCTGGTCAAGAGCGAACTGCAGAACCTCGGCTTCAAGGCGCTTTATCCGTGGCGCCACGCCATTCTGGAAAAGCACATCCGCAGCCAGCCGGTGGTGCGTCGCGAGGCAATGGCGCAGGTGGAAGTGCAGCTGTCGCAGCGGTTGGCCAAGGAAGGACTGGAGCACCGGTTGGTGAGCCGGATCAAGACCCCGTGGAGCATCTACAACAAGATGCGCGACGAGAACAAATCCTTCGACCAGGTCATGGATGTGTTCGGCTTCCGGCTGGTGGTGCGCAGCGTGCCCAACAGCTATCACGCGCTTGGCGCGGTGCATGCCACCTTCAAGCCGCTGGACGGGCGCTTCCGCGACTTCATCGCCATTCCCAAGGCCAATGGCTACCAGTCGTTGCACACCGTGCTGTTCGGGCCGTACGGCTCGCCGATCGAGGTGCAGATCCGCACCGAGGAAATGGACCTGATCGCCGAGCGCGGCGTGGCCGCGCACTGGACCTACAAGTTCGGTGGCGACAGTCCCAACAGCGCGCAGAGCCGGGCGCATGCCTGGATCGTTGAACTGATCGATTCGCAGCGCGCGGCCGGTTCGTCGCTGGAGTTCCTGGACAACGTGAAGGTCGACCTGTTCCCCGACGAGGTCTACCTGTTCACGCCCAAGGGCAAGATCCTGGCCCTGCCACGCAACTCCACCGCGCTGGACTTCGCCTACGCGGTGCACACCGACGTGGGCAACACGGCCGTGGCCTCGCGGGTGGACAAGAAACTGGTGCCGCTGCGTACCAAGCTGGTCAGCGGGCAGACCGTGGAAGTGATCACCGCGCGCTCGGCCACGCCCAAGCCGCAGTGGCTGGAGTTCGTGGTCAGCAGCAAGGCGCGCACCGCCATCCGCCACCAGCTCAAGCAGCTGGAACACGAAGATGCGGTGCAGCTGGGCCACCGCATGCTCGACCGCGCGCTGGAAGCGATGGACAGCTCGCTGGAGCGCCTGCCGAAGGGGCGCCTGGATGCGTTCCTGGCCGAGCACCGTTACCCGCGCCTGGAGGCGCTGCTGGCCGAGGTGGCGCTCGGCAACTGGATGCCCAACCAGGCCGCGCAGGCCCTGATGGCTTACGCCGAGCTGCGCGGCGGCGCGCATTCCAAACATTCGCAGGAGAAGATCCTGATCAACGGCAGCGAGCGTGGCGTGGTCAGCTTCGCCAACTGCTGCCAGCCGATTCCCGGCGACGACATCATGGGGTACCACACCGCCGGCAAGGGCATCGTGGTGCACCGCATGGACTGTCCGAACCTGGCGGAGCTGCGCAAGTCGCCCGAACGCTGGGTGCCGATCGGCTGGGACACCACCGTGTCCGGCGATTACGACACCGCGCTGATCGTGGAGGTGGAAAACGGCACCGGCGTGCTGGCGCAGCTGGCGGCCGCCATCGCGCAGAGCCATTCCAACATCGAGCGGGTGGATTACCTGGATCGTGATTTCAACGCGGCCGTGCTGGCATTCAACATCCAGGTCCGCGACCGCAACCACCTGGCCGAGGTCATGCGCCGTTTGCGCCGCCTGTCCGTGGTTCAGTCGGTACGCCGGCAATGATCTGCACGTACGCATGACGAAGAGCCACGCCCTGCGTGGCTGGCGGAAACCGATACAATTGGCGCTCTGTATTCCTGAACACACCGGAGCACCCCATGACCCGCCAGATCATCAACACCGAAAACGCCCCCGCCGCGATCGGTCCGTACTCGCAGGCCGTGCGTGCCGGCAATACCGTGTACTTCTCCGGCCAGATTCCGCTGGACCCGGCCACCGGCGACATCGTCGGCGCGGGTGACGTCGAAGCCCAGGCGCGCCGCGCCTTCGACAACCTCAAGGCGGTGGCCGAAGCCGCGGGTGGTTCGCTGGACCAGGTCGTGCGCCTGGGCCTGTACCTGACCGACCTGGCCGAGTTCGCCAAGGTCAATGCGGTGATGCAGGACTACTTCCAAGCCCCGTTCCCGGCCCGTTCCACCATCGAAGTGTCCGGCCTGCCCAAGGGTGCGAACTTCGAGGTCGACGCGGTGATGGTCATCGCCTGACCCCTGTCGTGGCGCGCAAGGCGGCGGCAACCCCGGTGCTGGCTCCGTCCGGCGAACCATCCTTGTCGATGCTCGCCGGCGTCGGGCCGGCTGTGGCCGCCAAGCTCGCCAGCCGCGGCCTGTTGACGCTGCAGGACCTGTGGCTGCACCTGCCGCTGCGTTATGAAGACCGCACCGCGCTGACCCGCATTGAAGACCTGCGCAACGGCGTAGCCGCGCAGGTGGAGGGGCGGGTGGTCGCCGTCGAGCGCGGCATGCGCTTCCGGCCGATGCTGAAAGTGGCGGTGGAGGACGAAGGGCAGGGCACGCTGGTCCTGCGCTTCTTCCACTTCCGTCAGCAGCAGGTGGCGCAGTTCGCGAAAGGCACCCGTCTGCGCTGCTTCGGCACGCCCAAGGCGGGCCAGTTCGGATTGGAGATCGTCCATCCGAGTTATCAGATTCTTGGCCAGCACGAAGATGCGGCGCTGGGCGACAGCCTGGACCCGGTCTATCCGGCCGTCGAGGGCATTGGCCCAGTCACGCTGCGCAAGCTGATCGGACAGACGCTGGATCGCCTGCCCGACGAAGCCACGCTGGAACTGCTGCCGTCCGGCTGGCTCGATGGCCTGTCGCTGCCCTCGCTGCGCAGCGCGCTGCTGACGGTGCACCGGCCGCCGCCGGATGCGGATCTGTCCGCCCTGGCCGCCGGCCGCCATCCGGCGCAGCGACGATTGGCCATCGAGGAACTGCTGGCTCATCACCTCAGCCTGCGCCGTCAGCGCATGGCCCTGCAGGCGCATCACGCACCTTCGCTGCGCGGCAGTGGCGCGCTGGTCGAACAACTCCGCAGCAGCCTGCCCTTCGCACTCACCGGTGCGCAGCAGCGGGTGTTTGAGCAGATCCGCAAGGATCTGGCCAAAGCGCATCCGATGCTGCGCCTGGTGCAGGGCGACGTAGGTTCCGGCAAAACCGTGGTGGCGGCGCTGGCGGCCATGCTGGCGGTGGAACACGGCAAGCAGGTGGCGCTGGCAGCGCCGACCGAACTGCTGGCCGAGCAGCATCTGAACAACCTGCGCGGCTGGCTCGAGCCGCTGGGCGTGCGTACCGCCTGGCTGGCCGGCAAGGTCACCGGCAAAGCGCGCGCCAAGGTGCTGGCCGAGGTCGCGTCGGGCGAAGCACAGGTGGTCGTCGGCACCCATGCCCTGATGCAGGAGGCGGTGGTGTTCGCCGATCTCGCGCTGGCCATTGTCGATGAGCAGCACCGCTTCGGGGTGCACCAGCGGCTGGCGCTGCGTGACAAGGGCGCTGATGGACGCAGCGTGCCGCACCAGCTGGTGATGACCGCCACGCCGATCCCGCGCACCCTGGCCATGTCCGAATATGCCGACCTGGATGTGTCGGCCATTGATGAACTGCCGCCCGGGCGTACCCCGGTGCAGACCGTGGCGCTCAACAACGACCGCCGTCCCGAGCTGATCCAGCGCATTGCCCTGGCCTGCCAGGAAGGACGACAGGTGTACTGGGTATGCACGCTGATCGAAGAGAACGAGGAACTGGATGCCACCCCGGCGCAGGCGACCTTCGAGTCGCTGCAGGCACTGCTGCCCGGCGTGCGCGTCGGGTTGGTGCATGGTCGGATGAAAGCGGCGGACAAGCTGGCCACGATGGTGGCGTTCAAGGCCGGGCAGATCGACCTGCTGGTCGCCACCACGGTGATTGAAGTCGGCGTCGACGTGCCCAATGCCTCGTTGATGATCATCGAGAATGCCGAGCGGCTGGGCCTGGCCCAGCTCCACCAGCTTCGCGGCCGGGTCGGGCGCGGCTCGGCGGTGTCGCGCTGTGTGCTGCTGTACCAGGCTCCGTTGTCACAGATGGCGCGCGAACGGCTGGAGACCATGCGCCAGACCAATGATGGCTTCCTGATCGCCGAGAAGGACCTGGAGCTGCGTGGCCCGGGCGAACTGCTCGGCACGCGCCAGACCGGCCTGGCCGCGTTCCGCATGGCCGACCTGGCGCGTGATGCGGACCTGCTGCCGGGCGTGCATGCGCTGGCCGAGCGGTTGCTGGGCGAGCAACCCGGGGTCGCCGACCGGGTCGTGCAACGATGGATCGGCAGCGCGGTGCGGTTCGCGTCCGCGTAGCGGACGGATCACGACCAACGGTCGTGATCTACCGGTCGCGGGCCCCGCGACGTGTGACCTCCGAATCCCCCTTCTTGTATTTGTCACGCCAGGGTGAGACAGTCCCTTGCCGCTAGAAAAGACGGCAATGATGACCAAGAAGATTCCGCTGTTGATCGACACCGATCCGGGTGTCGATGATGCCCTGGCCCTGTTGATGGCCTTTGCCGATGAGCGCCACGACATCGTGGGTCTGACCATCGCCGCCGGCAATGTCGGCCTGGACCACACGGTCCGCAACGCCCTGAAGCTGTGTGAAGTGGCTGGCCGCGACGACGTGCCGGTGTTCGCCGGCACTCCCGATCCGCTGATCCATCCCTCGGTCGATGCCGCCCACGTGCACGGTGCCGACGGCTTCGGCGACGTCAATCTGCCGCCGGCCGCGCGCCAGGCCGAGGC
>NZ_RHPP01000132.1 GCF_003935715.1 Stenotrophomonas sp. 278
GGCCGCTGCTGCTCCGGCCCGTGCCGCGCGTCCGGCTCCCGCCGCGCCTGCGCGTCCGGCTCCGCGCGCCGATGATCGCCCGAGCCGTGGCAATGATCGTGGTTCCAACGACCGTGGCAGCAAGCGCGACGACGACGGTGGCAACCGTTTTGCCGGCCAGCTGCACCTGTCGGCCGCCGACCGTGCCCGTCGTGGCAACAACAGCAATTCGCGTGGCCGTCCGGCCGCTCGCGGCCAGCAGGGTCGTCGCGGCAACGAACAGTCGCGTGGCGGTTCGGGCAGCCATGGCTTTGAACGTCCGACCGCTCCGGTCGTGCGTGAAGTCGCCATCGGCGAAACCATCACCGTGGCCGACCTGGCCCAGAAGCTGGCCCTGAAGGGCGGCGAAGTGGTCAAGGCGCTGTTCAAGATGGGCGTGATGGCCACCATCACCCAGACCATCGACCACGACACCGCTGCACTGGTGACCGAAGAACTGGGCCACAAGGCCGTGCGTGCTGACAGCGACGACGCCGAAGACGCACTGCTGGCTGCAACCGGCGAAGAGCAGGGCGAAGCCGTGCAGCGTCCGCCGGTCGTGACCATCATGGGTCACGTTGACCACGGCAAGACCTCGCTGCTCGATTACATCCGCCGCACCAAGGTCGCCGGTGGCGAAGCCGGCGGCATCACCCAGCACATCGGTGCGTATCACGTTGAAACGCCGAAGGGCGTGATCAGCTTCCTGGATACCCCGGGCCACGCCGCGTTCACCTCGATGCGTGCCCGTGGTGCCAAGCTGACCGATATCGTGGTGCTGGTGGTGGCTGCCGACGATGGCGTCATGCCGCAGACCAAGGAAGCGATCCAGCACGCCCGTTCGGCGGGTGTGCCGCTGATCGTGGCGATCAACAAGATCGACAAGTCCGGTGCCGACCCGATGCGGGTCAAGAACGAGCTGCTCGGCGAGCAGGTCGTGGCCGAAGATTTCGGTGGTGACATCCAGATGGTGGAAATCTCGGCCAAGGCCGGTACCAACATCGATGCGCTGCTGGATGCGATCTCGATCCAGGCCGAACTGCTGGAACTCAAGGCCGTTGACCAGGGTCGCGCCAGCGGCGTGGTCATCGAGTCCTCGCTGGACAAGGGCCGTGGTCCGATCGCCACCGTGCTGGTGCAGCAGGGCCAGCTCAAGAAGGGCGACTACCTCGTGTGCGGTATCCAGTACGGCCGCGTGCGTGCGCTGTTCGACGAAACCGGCAAGCAGCCCGATCACGCCGGCCCGTCCATTCCGGTGCAGGTGCTGGGTCTGTCCGGCGTGCCGGATGCCGGCGATGACTTCGTGGTTGTCGACGATGAGCGTCTGGCCAAGGACGTCGCGCAGCAGCGCGACACCAAGCGTCGTGAATCGCGCATGGTCCAGTCTGCCGGCAGCCGCATGGAAGACATCATGGCGACTCTGGGCAAGGGCAATGGCCAGCAGGTGCTGAACCTGGTGATCAAGGCCGACGTGCAGGGTTCGGTGCAGGCGCTGAGCCAGGCACTGGTCGCGCTGTCCAACGAAGACATCCGCATCAACGTGATCCACTCCGGCGTGGGCGGCATCACCGAGTCCGACGCCAACTCCGCCGTGGCTTCCAAGGCCACCGTGATCGGCTTCAACGTGCGTGCCGACGCCTCGGCCCGTCGCATCATCGAAGCCAATGGCGTGGACCTGCGTTACTTCTCGATCATCTATGACGTGATCGATCAGGTGAAGCAGGTGGCTTCCGGTCTGCTCGGCGTGGAGATCCGCGAAGAGATCATCGGTATCGCCCAGGTCCGCGACGTGTTCCGCAGCTCGAAGTTCGGCGCGGTGGCCGGCTGTATGGTCATCGAAGGCGTGGTCAAGCGCAGCAAGCCGATCCGCGTCCTGCGCGACAGCGTGGTGGTGTTCGAGGGCGAGCTGGAATCGCTGCGTCGCTTCAAGGAGAACGTCGAGGAAGTCCGCAACGGTACCGAATGCGGTATCGGCGTGAAGGCTTACAACGACGTCAAGGCCGGCGACCAGATCGAATGCTTCGAGCGTATCGAAGTGCCGCGTACCCTGTAATGCCCCGGGGCCCGACCAACGGTCGGGCCCTACCGCGACAACCGGCCCGCTGTTGGGTCGGACATGTATCCCCGGTAGCGCCCGACCGTTGGTCGGGCGGCCCTAGAATCAAGAGCTTCCTGTGCCCAAAACCTTCCATCGAACCGACCGTGTATCCGCCCAGCTCCGCCGTGAACTGGGAACCCTCGTGCACAACGCGGTGCGCGAACACGGCCTGCCGTCGGTAAGCGTTTCGGACGTGGAAATCACCCGTGACATGGCACATGCCAAAGTCTTCGTCACCGCGCTGATGCCGGAACGTTCGGCTGAAGCGGTCAAGGGCCTGAAGGAAATCGCCTGGGGCCTTCGCATGGAACTGGCGCGTGCGATGAAACTGCGCCACGTGCCGGAACTGCACTTCCACTACGACGATTCGGTGGATCGCGGCGAGCATATCGACAACCTGCTGCGCGACCTGCCGGACACCGTTGCGGCGGAAAAGAGCCGCAAGGCAGACGACGAAGAAAACTGATACCACGCCGGGCACCGCCCGGCGTTTTTGTATTGCACCTATTCTATGAATCGAATCACCTTCCGCCGTCTGGACGGCATTCTGCTGCTCGACAAGTCGACCGGCATGAGTTCCAACGCCGCCCTGCAGGTGGCCCGCCGCCTGTTCCGTGCCGAGAAGGGCGGCCATACCGGCAGCCTCGATCCGCTGGCAACCGGCCTGCTGCCGTTGTGCTTTGGCGAGGCCACCAAGATTGCCGGCCTGCTGCTGGGGTCGGCCAAAGCCTATGACGCCGACATCGTGCTTGGTCAGACCACCGATACCGATGATTCCGACGGTGCCGTGCTCCGTGAACGCCCGGTGCCGGAGATCTCGCCTGAGCAGCTGGAGGCGGCGCTGGCTCCCTTGAAAGGGCGTATACGACAGCGCGCACCGATCTATTCGGCGCTCAAGCAGGGTGGTGAGCCGCTGTATGTGAAGGCCCGCCGCGGGGATGCCATTGAGGCTCCCGAGCGCGAGGTCGAGGTGCACGCGATCGAGGTGCTGGAGCAGCAGCCGGACCGCCTGCGGCTGCGCGTGACCTGCGGTTCAGGTACCTACATCCGCAGCATTGCCCGTGACCTCGGCGAAACCCTGGGCTGCGGCGCGCATATCGCCGGCCTGCGGCGGCTGTGGGTGGATCCGTTCCGCGACGCGCCCATGGTCACGCTCGACACCCTCCGCCACCTGGTGGAGCAGGGCGACGAGGCCGCCATGGACGCGCTGCTGCTGCCACTGGCGGAAGGGCTGGCACACTACCCCCGCGTCGAACTGGATGCTGAACAGACGCGGCGCTTCTGCATGGGCCAACGCCTGCGCAGCCCCGGTTGGGCGCAGGGCGGGGTGGCCGTGTACGGACCGGAGGGCCAGATCCAAGGCCTTGGGCAGGTCGACGAGGCCGGTCTGCTGGCTCCGCAGCGACGCTTCAACCTGTGACCTGAAGCATCCGGCGCTTGTCCGCGGAGCCCCTGACCGTTACAATTTCGCGGCCTTTTCAAGGCAGCCTGCATCCGCAGGTTCATCTTTCCGTTCACGGCGAGTCACGCGGTACGCCACTGGGGCGTTTCTGCGGGCCACGCATCTAAAGAGAAAAAGACATGTCGATCGACACCCAGAAGGTTATTGAAGACAACAAGCGCAGCGCCGCCGACACCGGTTCCCCGGAAGTCCAGGTCGCCCTGCTGACCGCCCGCATCGAACTGCTGACCGGCCACTTCAAGACCCACAAGAAGGATCACCACAGCCGTCGCGGCCTGCTGCAGATGGTCAATCGCCGCCGCAGCCTGCTCGACTACCTGAAGAAGAAGGACGTTGAGCGTTACAAGGCCCTGATCGAAAAGCTCGGCCTGCGTCGCTAAGCAAGAACCCCGACCGCGGCGCAGGAATGCGCCGCGGTTTTGTTTTGGTAGTACCGCATCACATTGCCTGGACCGGAACAGCCGGTCACCCGCAGGCGGCAAGGGTCGCCGGCGGTCCATTCGCAGACAGCATCATCCAAGGAAATCCCCCGTGGCAAAAATCACCAAAACCTTCCAGTACGGCAAGCACACCGTCACGCTTGAAACCGGCGAAATCGCCCGTCAGGCCAGTGGTGCCGTCATCGTCAAGATGGACGACACCGTGCTGCTGGTCACTGCCGTCGCCGCCAAGAGCGCGCGCGAAGGCCAGGACTTCTTCCCGCTGACCGTTGATTATCAGGAAAAGTTCTACGCCGGTGGCCGCATCCCGGGTGGCTTCTTCAAGCGCGAAGGCCGCGCGACCGAGAAGGAAACCCTGATCTCGCGTCTGATCGACCGTCCGATCCGTCCGCTGTTCCCGGAAGACTACCGCAACGAAGTGCAGATCATCGCCACGGTGATGTCGCTGAACCCGGACGTGGACGGCGACATTGCCGCCCTGATCGGTGCCTCGGCCGCCCTGT
Organism: Stenotrophomonas sp. 278; assembly: GCF_003935715.1. Taxonomy (GTDB): domain Bacteria; phylum Pseudomonadota; class Gammaproteobacteria; order Xanthomonadales; family Xanthomonadaceae; genus Stenotrophomonas; species Stenotrophomonas maltophilia_AH. The sequence goes on from NZ_RHPP01000132.1 coordinate 4,522, forward strand.
CGCTGGCCGGCACCCCGTTCATGGGCCCGATCGGCGCTGCCAAGGTCGGTTACAAGAACGGTGAGTACATCCTCAACCCGACCGTGACCGAACTGAAGGATTCGGAACTGGAACTGGTGGTGGCCGGTACCTCCAACGCCGTGCTGATGGTGGAATCCGAAGCCGCGCTGCTGTCCGAAGAAGTGATGCTGGGCGCTGTGACCTTCGGTCACCGCGAAATGCAGAAGGTCATCAACGCCATCAACGAGCTGACCGTGGAAGCCGGCACCAAGCCGTCGACCTGGGTGGCCCCGGTGAAGAACGACGCGCTGATCAGCGCGCTGAAGGAAGCCATCGGCCCGCGCCTGGGCGAAGCCTTCCAGGTGCGCGACAAGCTGCAGCGCCGCGACGCCATCGCCGCGATCAAGAAGGACGTCACCGAGTCGCTGGCCGGCCGCGTTGCCGCTGAAGGCTGGAACGGTGCCGAACTGGCCAAGGAATTCGGCGAACTGGAATACCGCACCATGCGTGACTCGGTGCTGGATACCAAGGTCCGCATCGACGGCCGTGCGCTGGACACCGTCCGCCCGATCACCGTGAAGACCGGCGTGCTGCCGCGTACCCACGGTTCCTCGCTGTTCACCCGTGGCGAAACCCAGGCCATCGTCGCCATCACCCTGGGCACCGCCCGTGACGGCCAGGTCATCGACGCCGTTGCCGGTGAGTACAAGGAAAACTTCCTGTTCCACTACAACTTCCCTCCGTTCTCGGTGGGCGAGTGCGGCCGCTTCGGCGCGCCGAAGCGTCGTGAAATCGGCCACGGCCGTCTGGCCAAGCGCGGCGTGCTGGCCGTGATGCCGTCGCTGGAAGCCTTCCCGTACACCATCCGCGTGGTCTCGGAAATCACCGAATCCAACGGCTCCTCGTCGATGGCCTCGGTCTGCGGTTCCTCGCTGGCCCTGATGGACGCCGGCGTGCCGGTGAAGTCGCCGGTGGCCGGTATCGCCATGGGTCTGGTCAAGGAAGGCGACCGCTTCGTCGTCCTGTCCGACATCCTGGGTGACGAAGATCACCTGGGCGACATGGACTTCAAGGTCGCCGGTACCGCTGAGGGCATCTCCGCCCTGCAGATGGACATCAAGATCGAAGGCATCACCGAAGAAATCATGAAGCAGGCACTGCAGCAGGCCAAGGCTGGCCGTCTGCACATCCTGGGTGAAATGGCCCACGGCCTGACCGCCCCGCGTGCCGAGCTGTCGGACTACGCGCCGCGCCTGCTGACCATCAAGATCCACCCGGACAAGATCCGCGAAGTGATCGGCAAGGGTGGTTCCACCATCCAGGCCATCACCAAGGAAACCGGCACCCAGATCGACATCCAGGACGACGGCACCATCGTCATCGCCTCGGTCAACGCCATCGCGGCGCAGGCTGCCAAGTCGCGCATCGAGCAGATCACCTCGGACGTCGAGCCGGGCCGCATCTACGAAGGCAAGGTCGCCAAGATCATGGACTTCGGTGCGTTCGTCACCATCCTGCCGGGTAAGGACGGTCTGGTCCACGTGTCGCAGATCTCCAGCGAGCGCGTCGAGAAGGTCGGCGACAAGCTGAAGGAAGGCGACGTGGTCAAGGTCAAGGTGCTGGAAGTGGACAAGCAGGGCCGTATCCGCCTGTCCATGAAGGCCGTGGAAGAAGGCGAAGGCGCTTCGGCCGAGTAATCGGCTGGCGTCATTGCTGAAATGAAAAAACGGGCTTCGGCCCGTTTTTTCTTTTTGGGCACGTTGCGGCGATGGACCGCCGGTGCATGGGCCGTTGGAGGTACGGCAGGACCGCTGTTGCATGGCCATTGGACGTACGGCTGGGAACTGGTAGGGTCGGTCGATAGACGACCGCCGATAACGGTGATCCGTTCTTTAACGCATGACCACAGAACGGAGCAACGCTGCTCCGTGATCATGCGTTACCGGGCGTTGAACACTTCACGGCGGTCGTCTATCGACCGACCCTGCCTCGCATTTCGTCATCCCATATTTCGTCATCCCGCATTCCGTGGAGCCCGCCATGTTCCGTGCATCGACGTTGTCCGCTCTGGTCGTCCTCGCCTTCGCGCTGTCATCGCCCCCGCTGCACGCAGCCGATACCCCACCAGCCAAGGTGATCGGTGCCTACTATCCCGGTGGCTCCGCACAGCGCTATCCGATCGCCACCATCCCGGCAGACACGCTCACCCACCTGTTCTACGCCTTCGCCCGCATTGAAGATGGAAAATGCGTGGTGGACGCCAATGCGACCGACCATTTCAAGGCGCTTGCAGCGCTCAAGCGCACGCACCCCCAACTCAACAGCATGATCTCCATCGGTGGCTGGAACGCAGGCGGCTTTTCCGATGCCGCGATGACCGAGCAGAGCCGCCAGCGATTCGTCGCCTCCTGCGTTGACCTGTTCTTCAAGCAACACGCTGGCAGCTTCGATGGCGTCGACATCGACTGGGAATTCCCGGTCTACGGCGGCCCCGTGGAAATCACCGACCGCCCCGAAGATCGACGCAACATGACCTTGCTGGTGCAGGAGTTCCGCCACCAGCTGGATGCGCTCGGCGGTCCGCATCGTCAGCTCACCGCCGCACTACCGGCCGGTCGTGTACAGACCGACGGGCCGTACGATCCTGCGCTGAGCTACGAGCTGAAAGAACTTGGCCAGGCGCTCGATTTCATCAATCTGATGACCTACGACATGGGTACCGGCTTCTCCAAGGTCTCCACCTTCAACGCACCACTGCGTGAGGTGCCGGAAGACCCGCTGGATCCGGCGCAGCGTCGCTGGAACAGTGTTGACGGGGCGGTGCGCTTCTACCGCGAACATGGCGTGCCGGACGAGAAGCTGGTGCTCGGCGTGCCGTTCTACGGGCGCGGCTTCAAGGTTGCAGAGGACGCCAACAATGGTCTTTATCAGCGCTACACCGCCCCGGCCGACGCCGGCGACTGGCGGCGCATCCGCGCCGACCTGCTGGGCAAGCCCGGCTGGCAGCGGCACTGGCATCCGGTGGCGCAGGCTCCGTGGTTGTACAACCCGGTTGAGAAAGTATTCATCAGCTACGAGGATGAAACCTCGATCGGTATCCGCGCCGATTACGCCAAGGCGCAGAACCTGCGCGGGGTGTTTACCTGGGAACTGACCGGCGATGACGACGAAGGCAGTCTGCTGAAGGCGATGGCAGCTCCCTACCGCTGATGGAGTGCGGGCGGGTGAATCGGTGTGCGGATCGGCGGAATGGACGGGATGGGCAGCGGTAGAGTCGGTCGATAGACGACTGCCGATAGACGTTCAACGCCCGGTAACGCATGACAAGGAATCGGAGAGGTTTGCCGGCAGGCTCCATGCGTCAAAGCGCCGATCACCGTCATCGGCAGTCGTCTATCGACCGACCCTACCGCCCCGGCATCGCGGGCGAACAATCATCCGATCATCCGCGTAGCGACACGCCATGCGTGTCGACCGTCTACCCGTCGGCTCGCGAGTCCGTGGGAGCTTCCCACCACACATGGCCATCCTCCGGCACGGGATTCGGCTGTTCCCGGGTTTCGATGCCATCGATGTAACGATCCGGGCCGGCGGCGACCCAGTTGGCCAGCAGGCGTTCGACCGCCGCCTTGCCCTGCGCACCAATGCCCAGGTTGCGCTCGATCCGCCAGTCGTCGTTGCTCGCCGCACCCACTTCGTGTGCCGTGTTGGCGGCAGCCCCGACGTGGGGCACACCGTAACTGCAACGCAGGCACAGCGTCACCACGGAGGCGGTCCAGTCCTCCACGTAGCCGACGCCCGGCAGTTCCATGTCGAGCAGCTCGCTCATGGCCTCCGCCGACGGGCTGCGTACGAACGCCGTATACGTGCGATGGTCCGACGCCTGCAGGGTCTGCAGCGCGTTGAACACCGGGACCGTGCCCTTGCCGCTGCGGCGCTCGCCGGTTGGGGCTCCGTCATGCAGCACGATGTCGAATAAGCGGTGTCCGCTTTCCGGAAGCGGCACATTCAACAGACGTGCACGGACCACGTCGATGCGCCGCGCAAACACGGTTTCGCCTTTGCCCCATGGGTTCAAGCGCACGCTGATCAGGCCGAAGTCGCGTTCGATGGGGCCTTCGCCTTCCGGTATGTTGATGCCGCACCGCGCCCATTGCCGCCGCGCCTCGGACCAGTTGCCAAGCGCGGTGGCGGCGATTCCGGCGTTCCACGCCGAAGCCTCGTTGAATTCGTCTTCCAGCTGCTGGGCCTGCAGGTTGTGCTCAAGCGAAGTCCGCCAGTCAAGCAGGTATTTGTGCGTCAAGCCGCGCATGTAATGCAGGTGATTGCCCGGCGGCGAGGCTTCGATCAGCTCGGCGAACAGGGTGCTCGCCAATTGAAGTTCGCCCCCGTTGAAGGCGGCGTAGGCGCGATCGTAAAGCGCATCAAGCGGGTCGGAGTCCGTCCGCGTATCGGTGAGGTCCATGTTCTCGGTCATGCGGGCGGTCCGTGGGATTCGGAGGAACGATAACACCACGCAGGAGGCGACATGCGCCGACGGAAGGCGGGGGTAGGGTCGGACGACAGTCGACCGCCGATAGACGTTCAACGCCCGGTAACGCATGACAGGCGATCGGAGAGGTTTGCCCGGTAGGGTCCATGCGTCAAAGCGCCGATCACCGCTATCGGCAGTCGTCTATCGAGCGACTCTACCGCCCCGGCATCGCGCGCGAACAGTGATCCGTGCATCCGCGCACGGCCCTACATCCGCGTAGCGACACGCCATGCGTGTCGTCGCCTGTCACCGCGCGATGGCCCACACGCTGTTCGGATCGCCATGCAGGGCGCGCTTGCGGGTCGCCCGCGCCATCGCGGCAAACCCGACCGCCATCGCCAGGGCCACGCCGTCCACCCAGAACAGCGGCCAATACCCATGCTGCGCGCTGGTCCACAGCCACAGCCCGGTCATCAGGCCATGCGACACCGGCACCAGCAGCGTGACAATGGCTGCTGCCCACAGCAGCTCGACCGCCGCCTTCGCCGGCGCACGCAGGGCCGCCCACAGCGCGCAGCCACCCCAGACCAGGAAGCAGGTCCAGCGCATGCCGCTCTCCGCGTGGGCAGGAGCCAGATGCTCCAGAACCTGCACGCTCACAAACGCCGCCGACACCGCCACACACAGGCCAATGCAGACGCCCACCGTGGCCCGCGCCATGTTGATCTGCGCGCGCCCCTGAACCTGCTGGCGGCGTTTGCGCCGCGATTCAATCCACAACAGGTTGCCGGAATAGAACAGGAACGCCCCGCCCAGCCCCAGCGCGAAGTACAGCCACGGCACCAGGCCATTGCCGAACTCGCCGAAGTGCAGCGCATAGGCGGCCGCCAGGGTCGCGTGGTTGGCATCGCGCTGGCCCGGCAACTGCGTGTGCAGCACTTCGCCGGTGTTGGCGTCCATCGCCACCGCACCCAGCGGGCCCAGCGCCTTGCCGCCGTCACCGGTGATCTCGATGGTCGCGTTGGCATCGCCGGCGTTGGCCAGCTTCAGGTAGGCAGGCTCGAACTCGGCCTGGCCCATTTCGTTGGCCACGGCAATCGAACGCGCATGCAACATGGCCAGGCTGCCCGGGCGGACGGCTTCGTTGGCCGGGGCGCGGATCGGCGCGGTGTCCATCGCCGCCGGCAATGCCTGCATCAGCTTGCCGTCATAGATCAGCGGATTCAGCGCCGCCAGCTGCAGGAACACCAGGCAGAGCAGGGCACCGGTCACCGCGAACAATAGATGGAACGGCAGGCTGAGCACGCCGATCACATTGTGCGCGTCCTGCCACATCTGCTTGTAGTTGCGGCTCGGGCGCAGCGCAAACAGGTCGCCCAGCAGCTTGGGCAGGTGGATCACCAGGCCCGAGAACAGCGCCAGGCCGTACAGCAGGCTCACCACGCCCATCAGGTAGATGCCGGCCACCGGCAGGCCCAGGGTGTAATGCAGTTCGTTCACCAGCTCGGCCAGCCCGGCCTGGGGCGGGGTAGGGCTGCCATCAACGTGATCGGCCCACGCAAACAGCCAGGTGCCCTGCGCGTTCTGCCAGTAGGCCACCGACTGCGGTGTTTCCGCCCCGGGGAAGGTCATGCCGATGTGCTTGCGCGCGTCCGGGTGCTTTTCCAGCACCCCATCCAGCAGGCGCTGTGCGTCGTCCAGTGTCTGTGCTGGCTGCGACATGCCCTGCGGCGACTGCCATAACGGCAGGTCGTGGTGAAACACGGTGATGGCGCCGGCATAGAACGCCACAAACAGGGCGAAGCCGGCCACAAGGCCGACCCAGGTATGCAGGGTGGTGAAGGTGCGCAGGGTGAGCGAACTGAATTTCATCGGCGGGGCCTCACTGCACCCATTGGAGGCCGCGCAGCAGCCACAGGAGTCCAAAGCCCAGCGCGGCAGCGGCGCTGAGTCCCGCCCACGCACGCAACCCGTTGCGGAAGGCAAACGCCCACAACGCCGCCAGCATCCAGAACGGGATGAAGGCGATCATGCTGGCGACGATGGCGCTCTGCCAGGGGCCCGGCGGCAGCCAGGCGACCAGGCCCGCGGCAGCGGCGGCGACGAAGAAACCGGCAAACAGGCCAGCCAGTGCACGTGCCCACATCAGCGCCGCGCCTCCGCTTCAGGGCGCGTCCAGGCCGCCACGTATGGCAGCACCAGCGCTGTGAGCATCCAGCCGCCCAGCGTCACGCACAGCCCGGTGGCCAGCCCCAGTTGGCCCATCCACAGCCACAGCGCGGTCGCAAAGGCGACCAGGCCGATCTGGCGGCCCAGCCGGCCGGCACGGCGCAGGCG
>NZ_RHPP01000133.1 GCF_003935715.1 Stenotrophomonas sp. 278
GGTGGCAGCTGGGCCTGGCCGGCGTGCTCAATGCCTCCTAAGCGCGCAGCCGCCGCGATGGGCGCGATGGCGGGCAGTGGTCGCTGGGATACAGCTGGAACAACCGGGTGTTCAACGTCAACGGCTCCACCCTGCGTACCCACGGCGATTTCCAGGACCTGGGCAGCCTGCAGGGTGCGCGCCCGCCGGACGTGACCGACCAGGTCACCGCCGGGGCCAGCCTGGGACGGCTGGGGTCGCTGAGCGCAAGCTACCTGCGCCTGTCCTATCCGGGAGGCGACGACCGCCGCTATGCCAGCGTGTTCTGGAACCGCACGTTCTCCGACCGCTGGTCCGCCTATGCCTCGTTCAACCAGAACCTGGACGAAAGCGCCGACCGCAGCCTCTACCTTTCGGTGTCGGCCAGTCTCGGCCGCAACCGCCAGAGCAACCTGGCCCTGCAGCGCAATGGGGATCGCAATCTCTACACGGTGGATGTCTCGCAACCGGTCCCGGGCGATGGCAGCCAGGGCGGCTACGGCTGGCGGGTGCAGGCGCGGCACGACGACGACGGCACCGGCGGGCTGGCCGAGGTGGGCTGGCTGAACCGCGTCGGTCGATACTCCGCCGGCGCGGCACGCCAGGGCGACAGCACCTTCGCCTACGCCAATGCCAGCGGCAGCGTGGTCTGGATGGGCGGGCATGTATTCGCCGCGCGCGAGGTGCCGGACGCGTTCGCCGTGGTGTCCACCGATGGCGTGGCCGGCGTTCCGGTGCGACTGGAAAACCGGCCGATCGGCGTGACCGACCGCAATGGCCTGCTGCTGGTGACGCCGCTGCTGTCGTGGCAGCGCAATCGTCTTTCCATCGACACCCTGGACCTGCCGGCGGACATGCGCGCCGAACGGGTCGATGCACAGGTCACGCCGCGTCAGAGCGCCGGGCTGGGCGTGAGCTTCGGGCTGCGCCGCACCCGCGCCATCACCCTGGTGCTGCAGGACGCTGCCGGCCAGCCCGTCCCCGCTGGCAGCCAGGTTCGCCTGCCCGACCAGCGCAGCGCCACCGTGGGCTACGACGGCGAGGTGTACCTGGAGGACCTGCCCACGCGGGCCCGGCTGCAGGTGGACACCCCGGAGGGCGGCTGCGTGGTGGAGGTACCACTGGCCAGTGCCACCGGCAGCGCGCCGGTGCGGCTGGGCCCACTGCGCTGCCAGACCGGTGCCACGCCATGAGCCTGAAGCTCCTGCTGGGCACACTGGTAATGCTGGCGGGCGGCCTGCTGACAGGTACCGCGCGTGCCGACACCACCTGCACCACCAGCGCACCGGTGACGGCCGCCTTTGGCAACATCACCAATGCTGCGGGCAGTCCCACCGTCACCACGACCAGCTTCACCATCACCTGCAACACCACCGCACTCAGCCTGCTGGCCACCGCGTCTGTACGCGCCTGCATCGGCATCGGCGTGGGCACCACCGGTGTGGCGATATCGCCGCTGCGCCGGATGACCAATGCCAGTGGCGACCCGGTGTCCTTCCAGCTGTTCACCAACGCCGCGTACACCAATATCTGGGGCCTGACCCCAGGCACCACGCCGGGCCCGCTGGTAGTGGACCTCAACTACTCGGTGCCACTTCTGACCGGAGGAAGCGGCGCGGTGACGGTAACCATCTACGGCCGCATTCCCGCTGGCCAGACCCTGGCTGCCGGCAACTACAGCACCAGCTTCAGCGGCGCTGACGTGCGCCTGCAGTACGCGTTCAATGAAGTACTGCTGGGCACGGCCACCGCACCGGCCGCCTGCACCACCACCGCCGGCGTGGCCGGCAACAAGACCGCCACTGGCGGATTTCCCTTCACGGTGACCGCCACGGTGCTGCCGCAATGCAGCGCCTATGTCACCACCGACATGGACTTCGGCAGCAACGCCGGTGCGATCACCAGCAATATCGACCGCACCTCGACCATCGGCCTGACCTGCCTCAACCGCACCGCCTACAACATCGCGCTGGACAACGGCCTGTATGCCAATGGCACGGTCAGGCGCATGCGCCATACCACCAACAGCGCGTATTTCATTCCGTACGAGCTGTATCGTGAAAGCACCCGCACCCAGCGCTGGGGCAGCACCGCCAACGTCGACCGGGTCACTGGCACCGGCACCGGCAGCGCCCAGGTGCTGACCGTGTACGGGCGGGCCCCGCCTACCAGCGGACCGGTCGCGGCGGGCAGCTACAGCGACCAGATCAAGGTCACGATCACCTACTGAAGGCTCAAGGACACCCGGCGCGGGCCGATATCGAGGGCGACCTTCCGTACGCCCGCCCTCACCCATGCCCCGTCACCCCTTTCTGCTGTGCACTGCACTACTGGCCGCCGCCCTGCCCCCGCTGGCCGGAGCGCGCGCCACCGCCGCACCGCCCGCGCCGATGCCACTGCGCATCCAGCTGAAGGTCGTGGATGCCTGCCGGCTGGAGCCTGGCTCAACGCCGGGCAGCTGCGCGACGACCCATCGCCGCAGCGACGCCGCTGCCCCTGCCCCGCCCCAGGTGCAGGCGCTTACGCCGCCGGTGGAGGCCGGCCCCGACGCACAGCGCGCATGGCACACGCTCACCTTCTGAGGCGGGTTGCCGCCTGCCTGATGCTCACCACCAGCGGTGCCGCATATGCGCTGGAGGTATCGCCGCTGTCGGTCACCCTGGCTCCCGGGCAGCGCGACGACAGCGTCTGGCTTTACAACGACAGCGACCGCCCATGGCACGGCCAGGCCCGCCTCTACCATTGGGCCCAGAGCGTGGACCGCGAGCAGCTGGAGCCTGCGGTCGTGCTGGCGGTCAGCCCCTCCGAGCTGCATCTGCCGGCTCACGGTCGACAACGGGTCCGACTGGTCTGGCCCGCCTCCAGTCCTGCCACCGAGCAGAGCTACCGGCTGGTGCTGCGGGCCGGCAGCGACAGCCCGGCGGTACAGATCTCACTTCCGGTATTCGTCGCCGCCGCGAGGCGCGCGGCCGGCCCGGCGCTGGCAGTAAGGGTCCTGTCCGGGCCCGGTCCGGCAGTTCTGGAGCTGTACAATGGCGGTGCGCGCCACGCCCGCCTCTCCGACCTGGCATTCGTGCCCTCGCGCGCGACGGCGCTGCCGTTGTTACCCGGCTTGGCGGGTTACGTGCTGGCTGGGCAGACCCGCCACTGGACGCTGCCCGAACCCGCCGAGGCCTACGCGGACGGGCGTTTCAGCGCCCGAATGGGGCAGGAGGCTCCGGCCCTGCTGGCACCGCTGGACCCGGCAATTGCGCCCAGCGCCAGTGGCGGGCTATAATCGACTGGATTTCCTGCGCCTTCGTGCGCATGAAACCGTCAACACCGGACGTCACCGGTGAATACACACCTGCTACTGCCATTCGTGCCGGGGTGCTCCGCAAGGAGTTCGGTCACGGAAGCAGCAGGGAAGCCCAACCCCGGAACCTCCCGCCTCGCAGCGGACCGCCCATTCCCTTTCCCGTGGCGGCCGGTTCCCCATCAGGAGTTTTGCAATGCCCCAGGTCACCATGCGTCAGATGCTGGAAGCCGGCGTCCACTTCGGCCACCAGACCCGTTACTGGAACCCCAAGATGGGCCAGTACATCTTCGGCGCCCGCGGCAAGATCCACATCATCAACCTGGAAAAGACCGTTCCGCTCTTCAACGATGCGATGAACTTCATTTCCAGCGTTGCCCAGAAGCGCGGCACCATCCTGTTCCTGGGCACCAAGCGCAGCGCCCGCGAATCGATCCGTGAAGAAGCCGAGCGTTGCGGCATGCCGTACATGAACCAGCGTTGGCTGGGCGGCACCCTGACCAACTTCCGTACCGTCAAGCAGTCGGTTGCCCGCCTGAAGGAACTGGAAGCCGGCGAAACCGACGGCACCTTCGACAAGCTGGTCAAGCACGAAGTGCTGGGCCTGCGTCGCGAGCGTGACAAGCTGGAAGCCTCGCTGGGCGGCATCAAGGACATGAACCGTCTGCCGGACGCCATCTTCGTCATCGACATCGGCCACGAAGACATCGCCATCAAGGAAGCCAAGAAGCTCGGCATCCCGGTGATCGCCGTGGTTGACACCAACTACAACCCGGAACTGGTCGACTACGCGATCCCGGGCAACGACGACGCCATCCGCGCCGTTCAGCTGTACGCCCGTGCCGCTGCTGACGCCGTGCTGGAAGGCAAGGCTGCTGCTCCGCACGCCGCCAGCGTCCGTGAAGAAGAGTTCGCCGAAGCGGCAGCTGAAGAAGCCAAGCCGGCCCGTCGCGCTCCGGCCAAGAAGGCCGCTGCCGACAAGGGCGCCGAGGCCTGATCCCGGCCTGCGGTGGGTGTCCGCACCCACCGCGCCCTGTCTGCTGCCGCAGGCGCGACAGGGTCTTTGTCACACGGGCCGGCCACCATGCCGGCCCAACCCCTTTCTTATGTGAGGAATTCCCGTGGAAATCACTGCTTCCCTGGTCAAGGAACTGCGCGAGCGCACTGGCGCCGGCATGATGGAGTGCAAGAAGGCGCTGTCTGAAAACGGTGGCGACATCAACGCTGCTGCTGAAGCCCTGCGCAAGTCCGGCGCGGCCAAGGCCGACAAGAAGGCTGACCGCGTGACTGCCGAAGGCCGTCTCGGCCTGGCCCAGGACGGCGGCAAGGCCGTGCTGGTCGAAGTCAACTCGGAAACCGACTTCGTCGCCAACGATTCCAACTTCAAGTCGTTCGTCGATTCCGTCGCCGCTGCCGCGCTGACCTCGGGCGCTGCCGACGTGGAAGCGCTGAAGAGCGCCACCCTGGCTTCGGGCAAGACCGTGGAAGAAGCCCGCGCCGAAGCGATCCAGAAGCTGGGTGAAAACATCCAGATCCGTCGCCTGGTCAAGGCCGAAACCACCGGCAACATCGGTGCCTACGTGCACACCAACGGCAAGGTCGGCGTACTGGTCGAACTGGTCGGCGGCGACGTCGAACTGGCCCGTGGCCTGGCCATGCACGTGGCCGCCATGAAGCCGCCGCACAACAAGGCAGCCGACGTCCCGGCCGAGTTCGTGGCGAAGGAAAAGGAAATCGAACTGGCCAAGATGTCCGAGAAGGACAAGTCCAAGCCGGCCGAGATCCTGGAAAAGATCATCAGCGGCAAGATCAACAAGATCGTCAACGACGTGACCCTGTATGGCCAGTCCTACGTGCTGGACGGCGACAAGACCGTCGAGCAGGTCGTCACCGCCGCCAAGGCCGACGTGACCGGCTTCCAGCTGCTGGTCGTGGGCGAAGGCATCGAGAAGGTGGTGGAAGACTACGCCGCCGAAGTGATGAAGCAGGCCGGCCTGGCCTGATTCCCGCCTTCACGCGACAACGAAAAAACCCGGCTTCGGCCGGGTTTTTTTGTGGCTGGCTTTCGACGATCTACGTAGATCGTGCAATCAGGCGATCAGGGCTTGGTCTGGAAGGTGACTTCTTCGTAGGGCTGCACGACCACCCAGCCTTCGCCGGCGAACTTCAGCTGCAGCGTTTCGCCGGAGCCGCGGCCCAGCAGGGTGCCCAGCGAGATGTCGGTGACGACCTCGGGCGTGAGCGTGCCGGACCAGGCCACGGTCGAGTTGGGATCGGTGAAGATCGGGCCCGTCTGCGCGCTCACCGGCAAGGTCATCGGCTCGTAGTGCGAGGTGACCGCCACGATGCCGTGTCCGCTCAGACGAATGTTGAACAGCCCCCCCGCCATCATCCCCGCCACCTTGCGCATCATGGTGATCTGCGAATCGATACCATCCTCGAACGCGAGCACGTCGTTGCCGTTGACGAACACCGAGTCGCCCTCCAGACGCAGCAGGGTGATCTTTTTGCCCATGTCGGCCAGGTAGACCCGTCCCTGGCCCTCGACCTTCATCAGTCGCAACCCTTCGCCGGTGGCCAGCTTCTTCAGCAGGTTGCCCACGCCACGTTCGAGGACACCCTCGCGGGTGAACTTCACCGCCCCTTTGCGCGCCACCATCGCACCGGACTTCGACCACACCCGTCCGTCCACCCGGACTTCGAGCATGTACGGGCTTTCCAGTTCGAACGCATCGGCGCTGAGATCTTTTTCCTGCGTGGCAGCCAGGAATTCCTTGAGCGACTTCACAGCCATCGGTGGCAACTTCCTTTTAAGTGAGAGCGCGCATGGTACAGGCTGCGTGGATGTGGTACCAAAGACATCAAGGGGCCCACGCCCACCCGGACCGACACCGACCGCGCACCATACCGACGCGGGCCCGAGTGACGCACCTCACGAATCCGTACATGGCAAGCGCCAGGACTCAAATCTGTGACGCACTCCATGTATTCTTGCCACATCATCTTAGTGTTCCTGCCATGTCTCCCGAGCTGACTGCCGCACTGGCGCTCTGCCGCAACCTGCCCTCGCCGCCCGGAATTGCCCTGCGCATCATCGAGCTGGCCCAGAATCCGGAAGCGGACATCACCACCGCCGCCGATATCATCGGCATCGACATGGCGCTGAGCGCGCGCATGCTGCGCATCGCCAATTCTCCGCTGTATGCCAGCCGGCGGCGCATCGAGAACCTCGGCCAGGCACTGACCATGCTCGGCCTGAATGCCACCGTCAGCCTTGCCCTGGGGTTCACCGTTACCCGTGACCTGACCGCGCCCGGCCAGGGCCAGGACGTGCGCGAACGCGCCTGGCGGCGCAGCATCCTCAGCGCACTGGCCGCCAGCCTGCTCGGCCAGGCCCGCGGCCTGCGCAAGGCCGAAGAGCTCATGCTGGCCGGCCTGCTGCAGGACATCGGCATCCTGGTCCTGGCCCAGAGCGAGCCGGACCGCTACCTTCCGGTCCTGCGCGCCGCCACCGACAACGACCAGCTGCTGGAGCTTGAGCGGGAGCAGCTGGACTGCACCCATGCCGAGGTCGGGGCCTGGATGGCCGAACAATGGGATCTGCCACGATACCTGGTGGACGCCATCGCCCGCAGCGAATCGCCTGAGGCCACCGAGGACAAGTTCCAGGCCTGCGTGGCCGTGTCCGGCGCGGTCGCCGACATCTGGCTGAGTGCCGACACCGACAGCGCGCGCGAAGTGGCCCTGCAGCGCGTCCACGACACCCTGCAGCTGGACAGCGCCCAGTTCGACCAGGTACTGGCCCGGATCAGCGAAGCCCTGCCGGATATCGGCGCGCTGTTCGAAACCACGTTGACCTCCCCCTTGCGCGTGCAGCAGCTGATCGACCATGCCCAGGAACTGGCTACCCTGCGCAACCTGCGTGAAATGCAGGACGCCGCCATGGCCCGCCAGCGCGCCGACGAGTTCGAAGCCCGCGCCAACCGGCTGGCCGAGCAGGCCCACCGCGACGCCCTCACCGGCGTACTCAACCGCCGCCAGCTTGAAGCCGTGCTGGAGCAGGAGTTCAACCGCGCCACCCGGCACGGCTGGCCGCTCTCGGTCGCTTTCATCGACCTGGACGACTTCAAGAAGGTCAACGACGCCCACGGGCACCTGCTGGGCGACGAGGTCCTGCGCAGCTTTGCCTCCAAGCTCCAGGAACAGCTGCGCAGCAGCGACACCGTGGCGCGCTTTGGCGGCGAGGAATTCATCGCGCTGCTGCCCAACACCACCGAAGGGGTCGCGCTGGAAGTGGTCCGCCGGGTGCTCGCCAACATCGTCAACACCCCCATGGCCGACGTCGGCGGCAGCCCGCTGTACATCACCTTCTCGGCCGGGGTTGCCACCCAGGGCGGGTACGAGCGTTTCGCCGAGGTCCAGGACCTGCTCAAGGCCGCCGACGACGTGCTTTACCGCTCCAAGAGCCTGGGCCGCAACCGGGTCATTGCCCGCTCTCCGGGCACCGAGCCTGCCTGAACAGGGGTGGAAGGCGGCGCGGCAGCCTGCGCCGCGGCGCAACAAAATTTCCACGCCGGCTGACGTCGCTTCCAGTAGAATTCCCGCGTTTTCCACGCATCCAGAGGCCACCATGTCCAATCTCACCTATCGCCGCATCCTGCTGAAACTTTCCGGGGAGGCGCTGATGGGAGACGAGGACTATGGCATTGACCCCAAGGTCATCAACCGTCTGGCGCGTGAAGTAATCGAGGCCCAGCAGGCCGGTGCGGAGGTCGCGCTGGTGATCGGCGGCGGCAACATCTTCCGCGGAGCCGGACTTGCTGCTGGCGGCATGGACCGCGTCACCGGTGACCAGATGGGCATGCTGGCCACCGTGATCAACGCGCTGGCCATGCAGGATGCGCTGGAAAAGCTGGGCGCGAAGGCGCGCGTGATGAGCGCGATCAAGATCAACGACGTGTGCGAGGACTACATCCGTCGCCGCGCCATCCGCCACCTGGAAAAGGGCCGTCTGGTGATCTTCGCCGCCGGCGTGGGCAGCCCGTTCTTTACCACCGACTCCGGTGCCGCGCTGCGCGCCATCGAAATCGGGGCGGACCTGCTGCTCAAGGCCACCAAGGTCGACGGCGTGTACGACAAGGACCCCAACAAGTACAGCGATGCGGTCCGCTTCGACAGCCTGACCTACGACGAAGTGATCACCCGCGGCCTGGAGGTCATGGACACCGCCGCCTTCGCCCTGGCCCGTGACAGCGACCTGCCGCTGCGCGTGTTCGACATGGGCCAGCCGGGCGAACTGCTGAAGATCCTGCACGGCGAGAACATCGGCACCCTGGTGCGCGGCCGCAACAACGCCTGATCGGCGCTTCCGGTACCGACCAACGGTCGGTACCTACCGTGACATTGTACCGACCAACGGTCGGTACCTACCGCCGGGCGCGACATCCCGGTAGGCGACGACCGTTGGCCGTCGCGGCCCCTGCCATCCTTCACCGGCCTTGGTTCACCGGATTTCGCCTATAATCGCCCGATTCTCTGTGACATCCAGGATTCGGGCGATGCTCAACGACATCAAGAAAGACGCGCAAGAGCGCATGGCCAAGAGCATTGAGGCTCTGAAGCACACCCTCACCTCGGTCCGTACCGGCCGCGCCAGCCCCGATCTGCTGGCACGCGTCATGGTCAATGCCTACGGCTCCTCGACGCCGTTGAACCAGGTGGCTACCGTTTCCAACGCCGACGCCCACTCCCTCCTGATCACGCCGTTCGACAAGAGCATGATCAAGGAGATCGAGAAGGGGCTGTACAACGCGGAATTCACTCCGAATACGCTGGGCACCTCGATCCGCATCAACATGCCGCCGCCGACCGAAGAGCGTCGCAAGGAACTGGCCAAGCAGGTCAAGGGCGAAGGCGAGCGTACCAAGACGTCCATCCGCGGCTTCCGCCAGGACGCCAACAAGGCCATCGGCGCGCTGCTCAAGGACAAGGCAATCAGCGAAGACGAAAAGAAGCGCGGCGAAGACGACATCCAGAAGCTGACCGACAAGGCCATCAAGGACGTCGACAGTGTCGTGGCCGACAAAGAAAAGGAACTGATGCAGGTCTGAGCCCCATGTCCCAGGCCCCGACCCTTGCCGCCGGCGTTCCCCGCCACCTGGCCATCATCATGGATGGCAACGGGCGCTGGGCACAGAAGCGTCGCCGTCCGCGCGTAATCGGCCATCGTGCCGGCGCGCGCGCGGTCAATCGCACCATCGACTTCTGCCTGGAGCGCGGCATTGCCGCGCTCACGCTGTTTGCCTTCTCCAGTGAAAACTGGGGCCGGCCGACCGAAGAGGTCGACGCACTGATGAAGCTGTTCCTCAATGCACTCGACCGCGAAGTGGACGAGCTGCATCGGCGTGGCGTGCGCGTGCGCTTCATCGGTGAACGCGAGCGCTTCGGTGCCGGGCTGGTCAGCCGCATGCAGCTGGCCGAGCAGCGCACCGCTGACAACGCCGCCATGACGCTGAGCATTGCGGCCAGCTATGGCGGCCGTCAGGACATTGCCCGCGCCGCCCGCGAGCTGGCCACCGAAGTGGCCGCCGGGCGACTGCTTCCCGAGCAGATCGACGAGGCGCTGCTGGGCAGCCGCGTGGCCCTCGCCGACCTGCCCGCCCCCGATCTGTTCATCCGCACCGGCGGCGATACCCGCATCAGCAATTTCCTGCTGTGGCAGCTGGCCTATACCGAACTGTGGTTCACCGACGTGCTGTGGCCCGAGTTCGAGGCCACCCACCTGCAGCAGGCGCTGGACGCCTACGCCTCGCGTGAACGTCGCTTCGGCCTGACCAGCGCCCAGATCGCCGCCCTGGCCACCGAGACGTCCCACTCATGACCAAAACCCGAGTCATCGCCGCGCTGATCATGGCGCCGGTTGCCATTGCCGCCATCCTGCTGCTGCCCACCCAATGGCTGGCCGCGGCTGCCGCTGCCGTGTTCCTGATCGGCCTGTGGGAATGGCTGAAACTGGCCCAGGTCGAAGATACCCTCGCCCGCACCGTCCTGCTGGTGCTGAACCTGGTGCTGATGGTGCTCATCGTGTGGGCCGACGCCGGCACCCTCGTGCTGTACCAGATCGCCGCGCTGGTCGGTATCGGCTGGTGGCTGATGGCGCTGCTGTGGCTGCGCTTCTTTACTTTCGGAGCCGAACCCGGCAGCCACGCCCGCGCGCTCAAGCTGCTGGCCGGTTCACTGGCCATCGTGCCGGCCTGGGCCGCACTGGTGCTGATCCACGCCAGCGGCGCGCAGGGCCACCTGTGGCTGCTGACCGCGCTGGCGATCGTATGGGCTGCCGACTCCGGTGCCTATTTCGCAGGACGCAGCTTCGGCCGCACCAAGCTGGCTCCACGCATCAGCCCCAACAAGACCTGGGAAGGCCTGGTCGGCGGACTGCTGGCGGGCCTGCTGGTGGCGCTGGTATTTGGCTGGATGGCCGGGGTCACGCCCGACCAGGTGGTTGGCCTGGTGGTGACCACCATCGTGGCCGTGTTCGCGTCGGTGCTGGGTGACCTGTACGAGAGCCTGATCAAGCGCCATGCCGGTGCCAAGGACTCGGGTCATATCATTCCGGGCCACGGCGGCGTGCTGGATCGCATCGATGGCGTCCTGGCCGCCCTGCCGGTGTTTGCGCTGGGCAAGGAAATCTTCGGGTTCTAAGCATGCACAGCCTCCCCGCTCTCCGCCAGGTCGCCGTGTTGGGTGCCACCGGCTCGATCGGCGCGTCCGCGCTCGATGTGATCGCGCGTCATCCCGACCGCTACCGCGCGACCGTACTGGCCGCCGGCAGCCAGGTGCAGGCCCTGCTGGCGCTGTGCGTGACCCACCGTCCGGAACACGCGGTGATTGCCGACGAAGCCGGCTACGGGGCGCTGCGCGACGGACTGCGGGCCGCCGGGCTGTCCACCCAGGCCCACGCCGGGGCCGATGCGCTGGATCAG
>NZ_RHPP01000134.1 GCF_003935715.1 Stenotrophomonas sp. 278
TCGCCGCCCCCCGCCCTTCCGGCCGCCAGCCAGCCCACGCCGGCGGTCCCGCCCGATGCCGAGCAGATCCTCGCTATTCCGCCCCCATTGATGACCCTGCTGCGGCACCGGGTCATCGAGGCGACGCCCTCGCGGGAGCAGCGTCTGGAAAAGCTGGTGCACCTGATCTTCGACGAGGATGGGATGCACCTGGAGTACGACCCCTATGCCACCCACACCCTGACCGAAACCTGGCAGACCCGTCGCGCCAACTGTCTGTCGTTCACCCTGTTGTTCGTCGCCCTCGCCCGCGCTGCCGGAATCGAGGCGCGGGTGCAGGAAGTGGCGCAGGTGATGACCTGGTACCAGGACGAAGGCGTGATTTACAGCGTCGGCCACGTCAATGCAGGGGTGACCTTGAACGGCCGCACCGCCGACGTCGACCTGGACCGCAACGTCCTGTACGACCGTTACGGTCCGCGTCCGATCACCGGGCAGAGGGCCCTGGCCCACTTCTACAACAACCGCGGCGCACAGGCCATGGCAGCGGGCGACCTGGCGAAGGCCCGGACCTACCTGCAGGCAGCGCTGCGGCAGTCGCCCCAGTTCACGCCCGGGTGGAACAATCTGGGCGTGCTGGACGTGCGCGAAGGTCGGCTTCCCCAGGCGCAGCAGGATTTCCAGACAGCGTTGCGACTGCAGCCTCGCCACGCCGCCGCACTGACCAATGCCAGTGCCCTGTATACGCGGCTGGGCGAACCGCGCCTGGCCGGAGAGCTGGCTCACCGGCTGCAGCAGGTGGAGAGAAAGGATCCCTTCGCGCAGTTCCGCATGGGCAACCAGGCCGAGGAACGCCGGGACTACGCCGACGCCATCCGCTTCTACCGCAAGGCCATTGCCCTGTACGGCAGCGCGCACCAGTTCCACTTTGGCCTGGCGCGGGCCTACTTCCTCGCCGGCGACAGCCGGCGCGCGTCACAGGAAATGCAGCGCGCGCGCGATCTGGCCGACGAAGATGCCAGCGTGCTGCGGGCGGCGTACCAGGCCAAACTGGACAGCCTGAAGCGGTGGCAGAAGCGCACCGCGGCCAATTAAGGTCAGGCCTTCTTGAGGAAGCAGGTCTTCAGCACCAGCCCCTTGATTTTGTCCGAGTTGCCTTCGATGTGCTCGGCATCGTCCTCGACCAGGCGGATGTTGCGGATCACCGTGCCCTGCTTGAGCGGTATGGACGAGCCTTTGACCTTCAGGTCCTTGATGACGGTAACGGTGTCGCCGCTGACCAGCACATTGCCGTTGCTGTCGCGGACCACGACGCTGCCCGCATCGGCATCGCCTGCCGCCCATTCGTGGCCGCAATCAGCGCAGATGAACAGCGCGCCGTCGGCGTAGGTGTTTTCCAGGGTGCATTGCGGACAGGCGGGAACGGCAGACATGGGGGGCCTTCGATTGGAAGAATGAAACGTTCACCATTGTAACCGCCCGGTCGTCCGGCCCTTGCGCCCACGCGCGGCTTGACGCACAGTGCGCGCCCCCTTCCGCCTGGACCGCCCCGCATGAAGATCGGCATCGACTTTGGTACCAGCAACTCCGCCGCCGCCGCGGTGGTGGACGGACAGGTGGTACCGATCCGCTTTGGTGAGGCCGAGCAGTTCCGTACCACCGTGTACTTCCCCGAAGTGATGCGTGACCCGAACGACTTCGCGCTGACCCCGGCGCTGGAGCGTGAGCTGCACCGGCTGATCGATGCCGCGGCCCGCGAAGCCCGCGCCGCGGGCCAGGACCGTGCTCCCGATGCGCTGCGCCGTGAGGCGCTGCGCGTGGTGCGCCGGCAGTGGATGGAAGAGCAGATGCGGCAACCGCTCAGTTCCACCACGCTGCTGCAGAACGCGGTATATGGCGACGAAGCGCTGGAAGCCTATTTCGAAGAGAACGAAGGCAACCTGGTGCAGAGCCCCAAGTCGATGCTGGGCTACAACCTGCACCCCCGCGCGCGGCAGACCATCACCGGCATCGCCACGCATATTCTCGAACACATCCGGCTGACCGCATCGAGGCAGCTGAACGCAGCAGTACGCACGGCCACACTGGGCCGGCCGGTGCAGTTCCGCAGTTCCATTGGCGCGGCCGGTAATGACCAGGCGCTGGATATCCTGCATACCGCGGCGATTGCCGCGGGCTTTGACGACGTGGATTTTCTCGAGGAGCCGGCCGCGGCGGCCATGCATTACCACGCCGAAAGCACTGATGAACACGATGCACTGGTGGTGGACATCGGCGGCGGTACGACCGACGTCGCCCATGCGCGGGTCGGTGGTGCGCAGGCTCCGATCATCCACCGCGCATGGGGT
This sequence comes from Stenotrophomonas sp. 278, assembly GCF_003935715.1. Taxonomy (GTDB): domain Bacteria; phylum Pseudomonadota; class Gammaproteobacteria; order Xanthomonadales; family Xanthomonadaceae; genus Stenotrophomonas; species Stenotrophomonas maltophilia_AH. Next base: position 2,328 of record NZ_RHPP01000134.1, read on the forward strand.
ATCGCACGCGGCGGTACTGATATCGACCTTGCCCTGAGCCTGTCCGGCTACATGCCCCTGTTTGGACGTGGCGTCAGCCGGGTACCCGCACACCATTTCGTGGAAGCGGCAATGGTCCAGGACATGCCGCGCCAGCGCGAGTTCCGCCAGCACAATTACCGGGACGTCGATGCGCCATGGGGTAAGCGCCTGCAGGCGCTGCAGGACACCGGCAATACCGCGCGCCTGTACCGTGAGGTTGAACGCTGCAAGATCGCACTGAGCAGCGCGGCCAGCCACGACAGCGCCCTTGATTTCATCGAGCGGGGGCTGGCCCTGAATACCGATACCGCCCAGCTCGGCAATGCCGCCGCCGGCTACGTGAGCGAGTTGACCCAGCTGCTGGTGCAGGTCCGCGAGGACATCGGCCACGACCCCGCCGCGGTGTTCCTGACCGGCGGCATGTCGCGTGCCGGCTACCTGCAGCAGGCCGTTGCCGCCTCGTTCCCGAATTCCCGACTGGTCCGCGGCAACCCATCATTCGGCGTGGTTCACGGCCTCGCCTGGGCCGCAAGCCATTGATTATCCTGGCTTGACGCTGGCTTCAGCACCGGCGGGCCGGCTGTATTAACAAAACGTTACGCCGGAACGACTATCATTCTCCGGCTTTGATGCGCAACGCGCATGTCGTTCAGGGTCTGCCTGTTGAGCGCGGCCCCCTTTTGCCAAAGCTGCCACCCCGGGGTTCCGGCCCCGGGCCTGGGAGTGCACACCCGAATTTGCCGCCAGTTTACGACCGGCGACATCGCTGCCGCCCCGCGCGGCGGTACTTCCGCCGACACCTGCTGCATCCGTCGGCGATTTTCTCCACGCTGTATCAAGAAAGGAGCATCCATGGCACGTTCGCCAAAGACCTCCCCCAAGGCCGGCAACACCGTTCGCGTTGACCGCAAGCAGACCGCCAGCACGGCCATCAACAGTGCCAGCATCGCGGCTGACCTCGCCGCATTCCGCAAAAGCGGTGGCAAGATCGAAGTACTTGGCAATACGCTGGCGCTGAAGAAAGCCAGCTGAGCCCGCCCGCCGTCCGCACCGGCCGAATCGCCGGTGCGGAGGCTGCCTTCAGCGGTTGCCGAGCGTGACCCGCACATTGCCCGAATGGGCATTGATCGAAATGTCCCCGTCCCCCGTCCCCAGCCGGGTCTCCAGACTACGGCCGGGACCGTAGCGCGGCCGTTCGACCTGGCCTGCGTCGGATTGGATGTCACCACTGAAGGTCTTCACTGCCAGGCGCGCCGAGACCTTGCGCGGCAGGGCCAGCGCAATCGAGCCGCTGACCGTCTCCAGCGTGACTTTGCCGCCCGGGGACAACGCACCCGCGCCCACGTGGAGGCTGCCAGACACCGCCTCGGCCGCCAGTCGCTGTACCTCCGCGGTGTCCAGACGGATGTCACCGGACACCGTTTCCGCGTTTACCTCACCGGCAATGCCGCCACCGGCCTGGACGTCGCCGCTCACTGCGCGCAGCGACAGTCGCTGGGTCTTGACCTGCGAGCGGATGCTGCCGCTCACCGTCGCCAGGGATGCCTCCCCGCTGCGACCGGCGGCGGTGATGTCGCCGCTGACCGCGTTGGCCGACAGACGACGCAGGTCCACGTCGGCCATGTCGATGTCGGCGCTCACCGTCCCCACCTGCACCTCCACCGAGCGGGGAACCCGCAGTTCAAGCGTGGCACCGCCACTGTTGCTGTTGCTGTTGCGCGGATAGATCACCTCCCAGCGCACCCGGTTGCTGCTCTTGTCCTGCTGCAGACGCAGGCCATCGGCCAGGTTGCCGGTCAGGGCCACCTCGTTACGGTCCCAGCCACGCACGGTCACTTTGCCGGCGATGTTGCTCACCTCCACCCGGCCGCCGGCCGCCAGCGGATGCTGTTCGTCAATGCGGGTGGCAGCCTGCGCAGCCAACGGCAGCAGCAGGACCAGGGCGGCAACAGGACGCAGACGGTGGTGCATGGTGTTTCTCCTTCAGGATGACAGGCCAGCGGCGTTCAACGCCTGCTGGGTAAGTTCCAGGCGCAGCGAATAGGTGCGCTGCAGTTGCCCGAGCAGATAGCGCGAGCGGGGATTTTCGGCGATGGCGGCGCGGATGCTGGCCGCACTGCTGTCCAGTTCATGCAGGGTCGGCTGCCAATCGGCCCCGACCGTTTCGGTGGGCAGCGTGGCAATGGCCTGCTGGTACTCCAGTGCGATGACATCGGCCTGCTGCTGCAGCGGATTGCCGGGGGCGGCGGGAGGAGGCGTGGTCGGCACCACCAGCATCACGGCCAGTCCAGCTGCCAGGCCCAGGCCGATCCGCAGGGGCCAACGACGGCGTGCGCGTCGCGCCAGCGACGTCGAAGATGCTGCAGGAACGGCGCGCGCGGCCAACTGCGCCTCGATCTGCTCCCAGACCCGGGCCGGCGGTACGCGCTCGTGCGGCAGCGCACGCAACCGTGCCTGCAGTACGGAGTCGGGCAGGTCGTCGTGGATGAGGTCGTTCATGCGGGTTCTCCTAACTGGGCGCGCAGCAGACCGCGCGCTCGATGCAGATGTGCCTTGGAGCTGCCCACCGCCATCCGCAGCTGCTCGGCGATCTCCTGGTGTTTCCAGCCTTCGATGTCGTGCAGGACCAGCACTGCACGGGCGCGTGGCGGCAACGTTTCCAGCGCGCGCTCCAGGTCCAGCGTGGTGCCGGCGCAGCGCTGCGGCCCGGGCAGCTGTTCCAGCGCCTCCCAGCCCACGTCGGCGTCCACTTCGCGGCCGGCCTGGCCGCGCAGTTCCATCAGAGCCGCATTGACGCCCAGCCGGTGCAGCCAGGTGCCAAGGCTGCTATCGAAGCGGAACCCCGGCAGCGCGCGCCAGGCCTGCAGAAAGGCCTCCTGCAGGGCGTCCTCGGCGCGCGCGGCGTTGCCGCCGCACAGCCGCCACAGCACCGAATAGATGCGTGGCGAGTGGCGTCGGTAGATGCGCTCGTAGGCACCGCAGTCGCCCGCCACGGCCGCACGCACCAGCGCGGCGTCGTCGGCGTCGTGGCCTTCTGCGGAGGGCGGCGGAGCGGGCATGGTGGTGTCGAGCATATCCGTTGGATGCCAGGGCCAGGAAAAAGGTTTAGGCCGCGGGGTCAGCGCGCGCCTAAACCTTCCTGCCCGCCTGCGCATCCAAGCCTGCGTCCCCCGCAGAGCGCCCGTCGCCGGAGCTGCCATGTCGTCCCATTGCCTCGCCGTGCTCCTGTCACTGATGAGCGCCTGCACACTACCCTGGAGCCCGCTGTCGCTGCAGGTCCTGCTCCCGCCGCATCCGGATCTATGCGTGCAGTACAAGGCACAACCGCCGCTGTGCGGATCCCGGCTGCTGGCGCTGCTGTCCGCGCCCTGGCACCTGCAGGCGTCCGCGGAGATCGACGCAGCGTAAGATGCAGGGTCACCTGTCTCACGCTGCACGCAAAGGCTTCACCAATGAAAGAACGTCTGCCCGCCTGGACCCACGAGTGGCTGCACTACGCGGTCCCTGCCCTGCAGATCGTGGGCACGCTGCTGGTCGCCTGGCTGTTGCGCCTGATCGCCCGACGCGTGATCCGGCGCATTGCCGAGCACTACACGCTCCCGCCGGAAATGGTGATGGGCGCGCGGCGGGTATTCACCTTCGTGGTCTACTTCACCGCACTGCTGGTCATTCTCAATATCGTCGGGGTTTCCGCCACGGTGCTGTGGACGGCATTCACCGGTTTTGCGGCGGTCGGTGCGGTGGCCTTCTTCGCGGCCTGGAGCGTGCTGTCGAACATCTTCTGCACGCTGCTGATCTTCACCACCCGGCCGTTCCGCCTGCATGACTACATCGAGGTTCTGGAAAATGGCGAAAAGCCGGGACTGAAAGGCCGGGTGATCGACATCAACCTGATCTATTCGACCTTGCAGGAAACGGACAACGGCCATGAAGGCACGGTCCTGCAGGTACCCAACAACATGTTCTTCCAGCGCACGGTGCGCCGCTGGCGCGATCCCTCGCAGGCCCCGGGTGGGATCCAAGGCGACGGTTGAAGCGGCCCCGCAGGGACGGTCAGCGCAGCTGACTGTCCTTGGAGCCGCGGCGGTTGTAGCCGGTGTTGTCATGCTCGGCCGCGTCCTGCTCTTCCTGGCAGGCAATGCACAGACGCACGCCGGGCACCGCCTTGCGCCGCGCCTCCGGGATCGGTGCGTCGCAGTGCTCGCAATGGGTCAATCCCGGGCCCTGCCGCAGCTGGGCCCGGGCGCGCTGGATGGCATCATCGACGGTGGCGTCAATCTGGTCCTGGACCGCGCCGTCGCCTGCCCAACCGGTTGCCATGAGGGTCTCCCGACACTGGATCAGATCTCCAGCATAGTCCCCCAGGCTCCCCTCCAGCTGCCGCGCGGCTGAATGCAGGCCCCGCGCGTGAACGGTTCAGCGGGTCTTACCAGATGAGGTCGTCCGGCACCTGGAACTGGGCGTAGTAGGCGTCGTCGTCGGCATTGCCGGTACTGGGTTCTGCTGGCCCCTTGTCCTGGCCGTTGTCGAGCACGATCACGGTGGCGTCGCGCTCACGGATCTTGTCGGCGGCGGCACGCGGCACCAGTTCGAAACCTTCGCCGAATCGCACGATCACCAGGCTGCCTGCGGCCAGCTGACGGCGCAGCGCCGTGTTGACCAGCAGCGTGCGGATCAGGGTGCCGTCGTTGAAGCGGTACTCGCTTTCGCCATCACGGGCGACCTTCTGGGTTTCAATGATCTGGCGGATCTGTGCCTGACGCTCCTGCGCCTGCACTTTTGCTTTGCGTTCGGCCTCGATCGCACGGTCGCGTTCGGCCTTCTCCGCGCGCAGGCGGTCGGCTTCGCGCTGGCTATCGGTGGGGGCGGCCGGGCTTTTGCCGTGGCGGGCCTTCTCCTGCTCGCGCGCGGCCTGGGAGACCTGGGACTTCTTCACCAGGCCGGCCTTGAGCAGCTGTTGCTGCAGCGGATTGCCCTTTGCCATACGCTTTATGTCTGTATCTACTGGATTCCGGGGGCCATCATACTGCCCCTGACGCCCGACCCAAAGCCTGCCATGACCGCCTTGAAGTACCTCGCCGGCTACCCCGCCGCCCTGCAGCAGCAGGTGCGCGACCTGATCGCGGCCGGTCGCCTGGGCCCGTGGCTGCAGCAGCGGTATGTGCAGCCGCACGAGGTGCGCAGCGACCGCCAGCTGTACGACTACACCCAGGCGCTGAAGGAGCGCTACCTGCGCCAGTCGGTACCGCTGTCCAAAGTCATGTATGACAGCAGGCTGCAGGTGCTCAAGCACGCACTGGGCACCCACACCACGGTGTCCCGCGTGCAGGGCAGCCGCCTCCGGTCAAGCCGCGAGATCCGCATTGCCACGGTGTTCCGGGATGCGCCGGCCCCGTTCCTGAAGATGATCGTGGTCCACGAGCTGGCCCATCTGAAGGAATCGGACCACAACAAGGCCTTCTACCAGCTGTGCACGCACATGGAGCCAGACTATCACCAGCTGGAGTTCGGGCTGCGGATGTATCTGACCCACCTGGACACCCGGTCCGACTGAGGGTGCCTTACACTCCCCGGCCGCCACGCTTTCCCCTGCCCCCGCCATGACCGACCTTATCCGACTCGATAAACGCCTGACCCAGCTGCTGGGCTGCTCGCGCGGCGACGCGCAGCGCTATATCGAGGGCGGCTGGGTGACGGTGGACGGCCAGGTGGTGGAGCAGCCACAAGCGCTGGTCGCCAACGAAGTGGTGGCCCTGCGTGAAAACGCGGAGGCCGGCCGCACTGCCTCGGTGAGCATGCTGCTGCACAAGCCGGCCGGCGCGCGGGCCGATCAGCTCTGCGCGCTGGTCACGCCGGAAACCCGCAGCGAACTGGATGCCACCGGCGTGCATCTGTTGCAGCGCCACTTCCACGGCCTGCAGCTGGGGATGGCACTGTCGGCCGAAGACAGCGGCATGGTGGTGGTCAGCCAGGATGGACGCATGCTGTCGTTCCTGAAAGACCGCAGCCCCACGCTCGAGCAGGAATACGTCGTGGAGGTCAGTGGCGAACTGGCTCCCTATGGGCTGGCCCGCCTGGCCCATGGACTGGCCTACCGCGGCCGACCGCTGCCGCCGTGCAAAGTGAGCTGGCAGAGCGAGACACGCCTGCGCTTTGCGATCAAACCGGTGCAACCGGGGCAGCTGCGGGACATGTGCGCGCAGGTGGGCCTCCAGGTGGTGAGCATCCGCCGCCTGCGTATTGGCCGGGTGGCGATGGGCAAGCTGGCTCCGGGCCAGTGGCGCTACCTCGCCGTGGATGAGCGGTTTTGACACGTCGCGTCCTGCGTGTCCTCTGCCTGCTGCTGGTCCTGCTGGGCCTGCTGGTGCTGAGCGGTCTGCTGCTGGCCGACCATCTGACGCCGAAGGCGATGGGCGAGTACAGCACCGCGCTGCCAACGCAGCCGGCACAGAGCGCGATCGACCGCGAGGTGGAACGACTGCAGGCGCTGCACCCGCAGCAGTCAGGCGTGGGTTTCCTGTCAGACGGGCTCGACGCCTACGCCGCGCGCGCGGTGATCACGCGACACGCGGCGCGCAGCCTCGACCTGCAGTACTACCTCTGGCACGACGACCTGATCGGCCACCTGATGGCGCAGGAACTGCATCGGGCGGCCGAGCGCGGGGTGCGCGTACGCATCCTGCTGGATGACATGAACGCGCACGACAAGGACGCGTTGATGATGGCGCTGGACGAACACCCCAACATCGAGATCCGTCTCTACAACCCTTTCCGCAATCGTGAAGGCCTGTGGCGACTGGTGGAAATGGTGCAGCGCTTTTTCAGCGTCAATCACCGCATGCACAACAAGTCGTGGATCGCCGATGGACGGGTGGCGATCGTCGGTGGCCGCAACATCGGCGAGGAATATTTCAGTGCCCGCACGGATGTGAACTTCCGTGACCTGGACCTGCTGGTGGCCGGGCCGGCCGTGGGCCAGGCCAGCAGCATTTTTGACGAGTACTGGAACAGTGAAACCGCCGTCCCCATTGCAGCGCTGGCATTCCACACGCCGGCACAGCTGAAACTGCTGCTGCGCGAATCGGCCAACGAAGCGCGCCTGGACAGCGCGCAGCCCTATCTGGAGCGGGTGCAGCAATCGTCCACCGCGCGGGCGTTCTTCCTGGAACCCACACATCTGCACTGGAGCGACCGTGTGGAGATCGTCTCCGATCCGGCCATGAAGCACCGTCGCGACGATCGCGCGCAGTGGCTGGTGACGCGCCTGGTGAATGAGCTGGAGGCGACCACGCACAAGGCGCTGCTCATTTCACCGTACTTCGTGCCCGGCACTGAAGGTACGGAAGGATTTGCCGCGCTGGTCGAGCGGGGTGCCACGGTCGGCGTGGTGACCAACTCCCTGGCAGCCAACGACGTGGCAGCGGTGCACAGCGGCTACATGCAGTATCGTGCCCCCCTGCTGCGCGGCGGGGTGCACCTGTACGAACTGAAGGCCCACGGCAGCCCGGACGGCGGCGGCCTTTTCGGGAGCAGCGGAGCCAGCCTGCATACCAAGGCATTCGTCCTCGACGACCGCCGCGGCTTCGTGGGTTCATTCAATCTTGACCCGCGGTCGGCGTATCTCAACACCGAGATGGGTGTGCTGTTTGATGACGAGGTCCTGGCCGCGCAACTGCGCGACGAATATCTGCGTCTGGCGGCACCCGAACAGAGTTACTGGGTGACCCTGGACACAGAGGACCGCGTGCGCTGGCTGGATCGCGCTGCGCAACCGCCCATGCTGCTTGAAAAGGAGCCAGATACCTCGTGGTGGCAGCGCACCAGCGCCCGGGTAATCAGCTGGTTGCCGCTGGAGTCGCAGCTGTAAATCCGCAACAGGTGCGACGTGGTGGGGTGCTCAGGCGTCCCTGGCGACATCCTCGCCCAGTGTTTCCACGCCACTGCCATGCAGCCGCCGCCATATCCACTGCAGCGTGTGTGTCGGAGTGTCATCCAGCTGCTCCAGCAGCGCCACGGCCTGGGCCTGACCAATGCGACCATGCCGGCACAGGAGGCTGGCGGCGGCCGCCGCGCGCGCGAAACGCAGGCTGCCAGCCAGCCCGCCGTCGGGACTGTCCACATCCCGCAGCAGGGCACTGTGCACCGCCGGTGGCAGCTCCCATGCTGCCGCGATCCGGCTGGCCACCGGCAGCGTCCAGCTGTCCAGCAGCTGGCTGGCCAGCTCCTGCGAAGGTGGCGGATCGGCGCGGCGCGCTGCCGCATCCAGCAGATGACGCATCACCAGTGCCGCGCCCAGCCCCTGGGTCAAGCCCATCCACTGCGCCGCGAAGCCATCTTCCTGGGTAACCCGCCGCGCATGGTCGGCCGCCGCGCGCGAGGCCAGAAGGGCATGCTCCCAGATCACAGTACCGAACTGCGGGAAGGCCTCGCAGTGCAGCTGCATGACCGGCTGCACCAGCACTGCACTGATGATCTGGCGGATGCCATCGGTGCCGACCAGGGTTACCGCACGCTGCAGGCTGTCCACCGGCTTGGCCTGCAGCCGGTACAGCGGGCTGTTGGCGATGCGCAGCAGATTGCCGGTCAGCACCGGGTCCTGGCCGATGATGATCGCCATCGCACGTGCCGAAGCGTCGCTGTCGTTGACGGTCTGGATCAGCTGCGGCAACAGCTGCGGACGCCGCGGCAGATGGCGCGCCGACCAGTCCTGGGCCTCCAGTGACTGCGTCACCGCCTGCTGCAGCGCACCTTCGTCGGCAGCCGCCAGCTGTCCGCCGCCGCTGCGGGGTACCAGCGCGAGCGCGTGCAGTCCCGCCTGCAGCACGGGGCCGGAGGCTTCAATGGAGGGCACCGCCAACCGGCTGGCCGGTTCAGGAGTCCTGCGTGGCGGCGCGACGTCGCCGGCGCGCAC
>NZ_RHPP01000135.1 GCF_003935715.1 Stenotrophomonas sp. 278
GTGGTTTTTGGGGCCCCCCCCCGTGGGGGGGGGGGGGGGGCGGGCCCGGGGCTGGGGGGGGGGGGGCCCCCGGGCCGGCGCTACCGGGGATGGGTCATCTTCAACCCCATGCGCGCGTATGCGCGTGGGGCGGTGCCGTCGGTCAAGGCGCGGCGGAACAGCGGCGACATGCCGGCCAACATGCGCGCCGACGCGGCGGCCTGCATGCGCTGCAGCGGGGTCCGCTCCAGCATCACCTCGGCCCAGTCCGGCAGCAGCGCCGCGCCGGCACCCAGGAACAACTCGCGCGACAGCCCGGCCATGGGCACCGGCAACTGAATCCCGGACAGCACACCCAGCACCTCGCGCGAACGCGCATCAAACCGCAACTGCGGCTGCTGCGCGGCGAAATACGCGGTGACCGCCGCCTCGCTCGCCGGCACGTCGGTCGCACCCAGCGCTTCCGCGACGCGTCGGTACTCGCTGTAGTACCGGTCCGCAAATGCCGGCGATGCATCGCGGCAGTAACGCCGGTAGCCCTGCAGGAAGCCGTACGCTTCGGTCACATGCACCCAGGTCAGCAGGGCCGGGTCATCGGCCGAATACGGCTGCCCGTCCGGAGTGTGCCCGCGCACCTGCGCGTGGATCCGCTTCACCTTGGCGACCAGCGCTTCCACTTCGCCGCTGGCCGCATAGCTGGTGCCGGCCACGAACGCCGTGGTGCGGCGCAGCCGCCCGACCAGGTCGCCGCGGAAGTTGGAATGGTCATACACCCCGGCCAGCGCCAGCGGGTGCAGGGTCTGCAGCATCAGCGCACACAGCCCGCCGGCCAGCATGCCGGGGAGTTCGGCGTGCACCTGCCAGGTGGCGCTGTCCGGACCGAACCAACCAGGGTCGCCCAGCGGGTGGTCGTAGTCGATGCCGCTTTCGCCGCGTGGAAACGCGCCCAGCACCCAGCGGCGGATCGATGCGGTGGCAGGGGTGGCGAGGCGATGCAGCAATGACGGCATGGCAGGTCCGTATGGAGGTAAAAACGCCGCGGATCTGCGCGGTTGCGTCAATTCTGCGTGATCTGCGACAGGGGGGCCACGGCAAGCGATGCGCCTGGCTGAAAAATTTGCGTATGCAGCAGGAAATGCGGGAATTTCGCGACGGTGCTGCTGAATCTTAATGCCGCACTGCGGAAGATCTTGTGGCCGCTGCGCATTCAGAAAGCGCCCCTGCGGCGTTTTGTCGCACTGCCCATTGCCAAGCGAAATGAAAGTGCTACTACTGAATGCACGCGATGTAGAGCCGGGCTTGCCCGGCTGCATGCGGAGCCGGGCAAGCCCGGCTCTACGTTACATCGATGTCCCGTTCGTCCAATGCGCTACCGCTCGTTCCCCAAGGAGCTCGTGATGATCGCTTTGTTCAAAGGTTTGGGATTGCTGCTACAGGACAACGAGCTGTACCGCAGCCCGTTCGAGAAGCAGGTCGCGCATTGGCGCAACAAGAGTGAACAGCAGATCCGTGAAGAAGTGGACACCCTGGCCAAGGCCAAGGGCCAGTGGCTGATGGCGTCCATCGTCGGCTGGCAGGCGGCCTCGCTGCTGATCCTCGGCCTGATTGCCAATTACCTGTGGAAGGACGACTTCCATATCACCTTCACCCGCGTGGTGATCGTGTTCGGCTCCTGGGTCTCGATCCTGTTCGTGATCTGGTTCATGGCCAACATGTTTGACCATCAGGCTGGTTTCGAGCGCTGGATGAAAGCCTTCAACAGCCGCGCACGCATCTGCAGCGACGCCGACACCGTGGAGTGCGTGGCCGAGGCGCTGGACATGGCGCATCACTATCCGGAAGTGCTGGACTACAAGCAGGCGGTCACCGCCAGGCGCGAGCTGCGGCATGAGGACATCCGCATCATGCGCGAGATCGGCCGCATGAAGCAGCATTCGGAACTGGTGGGTCAGCTCAACCATGTGGGTGAGGCGGACGGTCGGCAGAATCTGCATCTGCAGCCGGCGTTTTAAAGCAGCGGGGCAAGCCCCGCTCTACATGGATCCCGGTCCGTTATCCGGTAGCGCCGGCCGTTGGCCGGCCCAGGCGATCCATCCACGGTCATGAGCGCCGGCCAATGGCCGGCGCAACCGTTACATCCCGCGGAACAGACTCATGAACGGCTGGCTCACGTTCAACACTTCCGGGCGCTGCTTCAAGCGCAGCTGACCACGCCCGGTGTCGTCGCGACTCACCGCCGCCACCGCCTTCATGTTGACGATGGTCGAGCGGTGGATCTGGCGGAATTTCTGCGGGTCCAGCACTTTCAGCAGCTCCCGCAGCGGCGTGCGCAGCAGGCTTTCACCGGCTTCGGTGACCACCGTCGTGTATTTGCTGTCGGCGCGGAAATACATCACGTCTTCCAGCATGATCAGCTGGGTGTCGCGCCCGTTGCTGGCGGTGATCCAGGCCAGCGGCGGTGCGTTGCTGTGCGCGCCCGGTGCCTGGCCCAGTCGCTGCAGCAGCTGTTCCAGCATCGCGTTGTCCGGCCGCCCCAGCTGCATGCGGCTGAGAATGCGCTCGCGCGTGGCCAGCAGGCGCTCGTCGCTGACCGGCTTGAGCAGGTAATCCATCGCGCCCTGCTCGAACGCATCAATCGCGTACTGGTCATACGCGGTGACGAACACCACCTGGGTGCGCGGGCTGATCTCGGGCAGCGCGCGCGCCACCTCGATGCCGCTGATACCCGGCATGCGGATGTCGAGGAAGGCCAGGTCCGGCTTCAGTTCGGCCAGACGCTCCAGCGCGCTCGCGCCGTCCTCGCATTCGGCCACCAGCCGCAGCTCCGGCCACAACCGGCCCAGCTGGGCCACCAGTGACTGCCGCAGCAGGTCTTCGTCTTCGGCAATGAGTGCATCAAGCTGCATGGATGGCCTCGCGCGCGTCGCGCGGCAGGGTGATGGTGGCGGCGACGCCACTGGGGAAGTTGCTCACGATGGCCACGCCGGCGCGCTCGCCGCAGGTCAGGCGCAGGCGCTCGCGCAGGTTCTTCAGGCCGATGCCGGTACCGCTGGTGCTCTGGCCGAAGCCGAGTCCGTCGTCGGCGACGGTGAGGGTGACATGGTCGTCGAAGCTGCGCGCGATGATCCAGACGGCGCCACCACCGGGCTTGGGTTCCAGCCCATGCTTGATCGCGTTTTCCACCAGGGTCTGCAGCGCCATCGACGGCAGCGGCAGGCCGTGCAGTGCCGGCGGCACGTCCACCTGCAGCGCCAGCCGCGCGCCCATGCGGATCTTCAGGATTTCCAGATAGGCCTGGGTGCGTTCCAGTTCCACGCCCAGGGTGGACATCGACTCGTCCACGCTGGGCAGCGAGCTGCGCAGATACTGGATCAGGTGCCCCAGCATCTGGTCGGCCCGCGGCGGGTCGGTGCGGGTGAGCACCTGCGCATTGGCCAGCGTGTTGTACAGGAAATGCGGTTCCACCTGGGCGTGCAGCAGGTTCAGCCGCGCCACCGACAATTCCTTCTCCGTGGCGGTCTGCTCGGCAGCGGCCTGCTCGTCGCGGCGCTGCTCGGCCACGCGGCGGGTGATGGCGCGGCTGACCGCCTCGGCGTTCTCGTAGTTGCTGCCTTCGTCCACCGCCAACAGGTCGGCCCACACGCCGGCGTCGGGTTCGAACAGCAGGGTCACGCTGCAGGTCCCCTGCCCCGGGGTCACCGTGGCCAGCACGCTGTTGCGTTTGATCGCCAGCCGCGCCGGCAGGTTCCAGCGTGATGGCTTGCGGCCGTTGTAGGGGTCCACGCGGCGCACGTAGGCACGCACCTGCAGGCTGCCGGCGGCGCTTTCGACGTCTTCCACGCGTGGCAGTTCGGCAATGGCCTTTTCCACCACCGCAAAGGCGGCACCGGCGTCCATGGGCACTTCAATCTGACGGCGCTGGCGGCTTGATAGGGTCTGCGCGTCCAGACGCCCGGCCACCAGCCAGACCCGGCGCAGATGGGTGATGCAGCTGCCCAGCGCGGTGATCATCAGGAACAGCACCAGCAGGGCGAACACCCAGCCCGGGCCTTCATCCATGCCGTGGAAGATGCCGCTCCAGACGAAGCCGGCCACGATGAGCGCGGCGGCCCAGGCAGCCAGAATGCGGAAGATCAGGGCGAGGCTGGCGAACACGGTGGCGGGTTCCGGCAAGGGTGTGAGGCGAGCATAGCCCTGTGGCCAGAGGGAACAAGCGCCGTGCGACGAAACCCCGGATTGAGGGCGTGAACCGGTCTCCGGTTGCACCGTAGAGCCACGCCCTGCGTGGCTGGGCGTGGCCATTCGGGTTGGTCGAAGCCACGCAGGGCGTGGCTCTACGGGGTTTCAATTCATGTCATTTCCGCTCGGCCGCACTGGCCTCACGCGGGGCGCGGAACTGGGAATCCTCGCTCCAGTTCGGCCAGGCCCGCGAATTGGCCAGCTGGTTGCCCAGCGTATAGACCACTTCCAGGTCGCGCGCGGCCCCGGCGAAGGTCCAGTCCGGCTGCCATTCGTCGCCCTGCTGGTGGTAGCGCTTGGCGGTGTAGTCGTCGGAGGCCTTCTTGCCGGCTTCCACACCACCGTCCACCCAGTCCTGGCCCGCCGAGTACGACACCGCCGGCACGCCGCGCTTGGCGAACGGGAAGTGGTCGGAACGAAAGAACAGGCCCGCTTCGGGTTTCGGGTCCGGGGTGTAGCGGATGTCCCAGCCCTTGGCCACGTCCTTGAGCTGGTCCAGCAGTTCCAGCTTGGCCGAACCGTAGATGCCGAAGTCACGCGACGGCCCGAACGGAGCCATGCCGTCCATGTTGATTACCGCCACGGTCCTGCTCAACGGATATAAAGGATGGCTGGCGTAGTACTCCGAACCCAGCAGGCCCTTTTCCTCGGCGGTCACCGCCAGGAACAGCACCGAGCGTTCGGGGCGCTTGCCCTTGGCAAAGCCGCGGGCAAGTTCGACCAGCGAGGCAGTACCACTGGCGTTGTCCAGCGCGCCGTTGAAAATGGTGTCACCGTTCGCGTCCGGCTTGCCCACGCCGATGTGGTCCCAGTGCGCGCTGTAGATCACCGTTTCATCGGGGTATTTGCTGCCTTCCAGACGGGCGGCCACGTTGTGCGAGGTGATCACTTCGGTCTTCACCGCGTACTTCGCGGTCAGGGTTTCCCCCTTCAGCTCGACCGGCTTGAAGTCAGCGCGCTGCGCCTGCTTCTTCAGCGCCTCGAAATCCTGGCCGGCGCGCTTGAACAGCGCCACCGCCAGATCACGCTGGATCCAGCCTTCCAGCAGCGGGTGCGCTTCGGCCGGGTTGTCGCGGACCACGTCGAACATGGTGTTGGTGTTGCTGCCGGCCACGGTGGCCCACCCGTACGAGGCCGGTGCGGTCTCGTGCACGATCAGCACGCCGAGCGCGCCCTGCCGGGCACCTTCCTCGTACTTGTAGGTCCAGCGACCGTAGTAGGTCATGCCCTTGCCGTCGAAGGCCCCTTCGCCGGTTTCAAAATCCGGGTCGTTGATCAGCACCACCGCGATCTTGCCCTTCAGGTCCACGCCCTTGAAGTCGTCCCAGTTGCGCTCCGGCGCGTTCACGCCATAGCCGAGGAACACCAGCGGCGCGTTCTGGATGTCGACTTCGCTGGCGCCGTTCATGGCCGCGCGTACGGCAATTTCCTGGCCCTGGGTCAGCGCCTGCGGCTTGCCCTTGCTGGCCAGCGACAAGCTGGGCGTACCCACGATGTCGCCTTTGCGCAGCGGCACGGCCTGGGTCCACAGGCGCGTGCCGTCCTTCAGGTCGCCGCCCGGCTGCAGGCCGGCGGCGGCAAACTGTTTGCTGAGGAAGGCGACGGTCTTTTCTTCACCGGCAGTGGCCGGGGAGCGGCCCTCGTAGGCGTCCGAAGCCAGTTCCTTGACGTCGGCGGAGATCCGCGCGCCGTCGAATTTTGGCGTCGCCGCCATCAGCGCGCTGGACACCGACAGGGCCAGCACGCTCAGTACCACTCGTTTCATTGCTCTCTCCGCAGCACGGGGGACACACCCCATCATCCAACGGATCATAACCTGCACGCATCGTCTGGGCCGGCCAACGGCCGGCGCTACCGAAGCAGGGTCGCGACGCCAAGACCGTGCGTTGCAGCACCGGTAGCGCCGGCCGTTGGCCGGCCCAGGCGGTGCGTCACCACGCGGTAGTGCCGGCCGCTGGCCGGCAGCTCTTCAAACCATCACCAGTTCGGATCTTCCGCCGGTGCGGCCGGCTTCGGAGCCGCTGCGCGTGCCGGCTTCGGCTTGGCCGTGCCTGCCGCTGCCGGTGCCGCCGCGGCGGTCTGCTTTACCGCCGCCGCCTGCTGGCGCAGTTCAATCGAACCCGGCTTGAACGCCGCCCCGCCCAGATCCGCGCCCCCTTCAATCGTGCCGTAGGACGTCTGCGACGCCACGCGGTCAATCCGGATCGTGCAGCACGGCATTTCCGAACGACCCAGCGAACGGCCGGTCTGCGGGTCCTTCAGCTCTTCGCCCAGGCTCACGGCCTGCCAGCGCTGGCCGACCTTAAGCGAATCACCGCCCTGGCTCAGCACCACCTGGTCACCGCTGACCGAGACCACCGACACCGGGAAGATCTCGGTGATGATCGCGGTGCCGATCTGGCCCGACAGCGACTCCATCATCGCGGCCGCCATGCCCTTGCCGTCCACCACGCGCGGCAGCGTGCTCGGGCCGGTGCCCGCCAGCTGGTGGTCGAAGCTGTCCGACATCACCACCTCACCGGTGGTGGCGTTGATCAGGCGCAGGGTGATGCGCCCACCGCCGGAGTACGAGGTCACCTGGCGGTCGGACATGCGCAGGTTGCGGACGCTGCGCGGGTACTCGAAGCGCTCGATGGTCGGCACCAGGATCAGGTCGGTGGCCAGCTGCTGGCCCAGCCGCGCCGTGTCCTGCAGGCGCACGTTGCCGCTGTTGATATGGTCGATCTCGGCCTGCATCTCGTCGCCGAATTCCCGGTCCAGCACGATGAAGCGCTTGGTCTGGGTCAGCGTGTCGTTCAGACGTGCGCGGATCGCACGCGCCACCTCGTCACTTTCCACCCGGCCGTCGCCCACCGCATAGGTGCGCGAGCGCACGTGCGGCTGTGCAACCACGATCTTCGGCCGGCCCTGCTCGTCGGGCGCGCGGTACTTGGCGATTTCGGCGCGGACGCGCACCTTCCAGTAACTGCGCAGGGTGCGGCGGTTGTAGTCGCCCTCGAACGAGCGCGCGCCCTGCTTGGCCGACACCTCGGCCTGTTCCTTGTAGCTTTCCTTGACGCTGGCCGAGGCCGAGCCACCGCCACCGGAGGCTTCAGCCTGTGCCTGCGCCGAACCACTGGCCGAGGCCGAGGCGGAGTAGCTGTAGCCCTCGTCACTGGCGCGCACGCGCGCAATGACTTCCTCATCCAGCTGGGTCACTTCTTCCTGCGAGAGGATTTCATAGCCCAGCACCGCCCCCTGCGAGGCGGCAATCATCTGCTGGGCAAACGCGTCGGCGCGGATGTCGCCGACGTGCTGCCCATCCACGTCCACATGCAGGCCCGCGCGGATGCTCTGCATCTGGCTGGCCACACGCACGCCGTTGACCTGCGACACCGCCGACTGCAGGGCGTTGAGCACGGCCAGCTCCGGCGTGCTGCCGATACCCTCCGCCTCACGGGCCACCTGGGTGGTGCCACCGAAATCCGGACCACCGCGCAGCGGCTTTTCAGCGGCAGCCGGCTGTTCCAGCTTGGACTCGGGCTTCGGGTCTGCCTTCGCCTCGACCGGTGCCTCCTGCTTGCCGCAAGCGGCAAGCAAGGCAGCGGTGAGGGCCAGGCTCAACAGTCGTACGGAGCTGTGCATGCGGGCCTTTCCTCAGGTCAGATCAAAGCGAATCGAGCATCGACTCAGCGTTGCCCGGCACCTTGATCTTGGAAGCCTTGGCAAAGGTCAGCGCCGCCTTCGACGAGCTGTACAGACCCTTCAGGTACCCCGGCGACTCCTTGGCCACCCACGCACCAGCGGCCAGCTTGCGGCCCACGGTAGCCATCTGGGTAGCGCCCAGGTTCTTCATGCCGCTGGCAAAGTTGCTGGCTTCGCCGCTCAGCTTCTGGCCATCGGCCGCCGAAGCGACCAGCGAGACCAGGCCTTCGGCGTAGTGCTGCTTGGACTCGGCGCTCAGCTCCGGCTTGGCGGCCACGCGCTCATCGATCGCGGCCTGGGCGGCTTCGCTGACCGACACCGACTTCTTCATCTGGTCCACATTGACCGAACCGGACGACAGCGCCATGCGCTCGGCTTCCAGCAGCTGCACCTGTTCGGCCAGGCCGAAGGCCTTGGCGAACGAGGTCTGGGCCTGCAGCGAGTGCGACTGCGAGGACACGAAACGACGCACCAGCGCTTCCTGCGCGGCTTCGTCGGGCACCTTGGCCGAGGACGACGAAGCGGTGTTGCCGCCGCCCGCCAGGTCCTTGAGCTTGCCGAACTGGGCGTGGGCCGGAGCGGTGAAGGCGGTGGCGATGGCCAGTGCGATGAGGGTCTTGCGGATCATGGAGTTCCCCTGTTGTTCAATGTTGGATTGCAATGCGTCGCGTTTAACGCACGGCCTTGACGTTCAATTCGTTGATCATCTGCTGCGCGCCCTTTTCCGAGGCGATCTGCAGCGCGTTGGTGCGGGCGACGCTTTCATCCGGGCCGGTACCGGAGAACTGCACCGGACCCACCGACGAGACGGTGCGCGGGAAGCGACCGCTGACGTCCAGCACCTTGCCGGTCACGGTGACGAACACGCGCACGTTGCCGCTGACCGGGTCGCGGTCACGCATGCCCACGTCCAGGGTGCCCACGGCCAGGTACGGAATGTTGGCGGCTTTGATGCCGTTGGCGGTGTCGCGCAGGGTGGCGGCCGACAGGTCGTTGCCGGTGCTGAAGTCCTTGCGGATGCGCTCGATGCTGAGCAGGCCACGGCTTTCGCCTTCCACGTACTCGGCTTCCACCACTTCATAGCCGGCGGCGCTGAAAGCACCGGTCATGGCAGTGTTGATCTCGTTGGCGTTGGACACCTTCCAGGTGATGTTGTCGCTGCGGCGGGTGGTGCTGCCGCCCGAGGTCACCGACGCCGAGGCGTTCTGGTTGATGCTGCCGCTGGTGCTGACCGAGTTGCCACGGAAGCTGTCGCCTTCGCGGGTCTTCTCGTCATAGCTGACGCTGGCGTCGACGCGGCGGTATTCCTTGTCCTGGAACGACTGCGCGGTGTCCTGCGCACGCGCCATGAACAGGAAGGTCAGCAGCGAACGCTCGCTGGCACGGGCACCGGCGGTGGCCGAACCGGCATCCAGCTTGGTCTGCAGCAGGGTGGTGTTGATCTCGGCGCGGACGGTGACGGTGTAGGTCTTGGCCTTCTTGTCTTCGGTGTCCGACAGCGGCACCGCGCTCAGCACGTACCGGTCGATGTCGCCGATGAATTCGTCGCGGCGGGCTTCGAACAGGCGCAGCTTGGCCGCGCCGGACTCGGCGATGTACGCCTCCAGTGCGTTCACCTTGGCCTTGTTCAGGGCCTGGGCGCGGGTGTCGGCACTCAGGCGCAGGCCATAGCTGGCCGAACCGGTACCACGGGAACTGGCGGACTGTGCCGCGACAGGCGCGGCCACCATCAGTGCGATGAGAATCAGCAGTACGGCACGAATCAACGGCATGACTTGATCAACTCCTGGAGGGCTTGGGTCTGTTGCTGCAGCGGCTTGCCGCCGGGCTTCTGTTCGTCCAGCCAGGCGCGCGAATCGGCGCGCTTGGCGGCGGCACCGGCGAAGGCATCGAGCCCGGCCAGCACGGTTTCGTAGCTGGCCGACCACTGGTCCACCTGCCACTGCGTGACCGGCACCACCTTGGTGGCCCCCTTGCGTAGCGGCTGGTCGAAGAACACCTTGCCGGAGAACGGCTCCACCACCGACACGTTGAAGAACGCGCCAAACAGCATCGTTTTCACCGCCGGGGTTTCATTGATCACGCCGTGCTTCATGGCATCGAGCTTGAGCTTGATGACGTAGTCGGCCTCGGGAATCTTCAGCTGGTAGACCTTGCCGTCGGCAAAGCGCGCGGCCATCGCCCCGCCAATGGCCTGGCCGGTGGCGGGCGGCAGCAGGCCGATGCCGGTGTTGGAGGAGATCGCCTTGGACAGCTCATGCGCCAGGGTGGCACGCAGCACCGGTTCCAGCGCCGGGTCCGGCAGCTTGGCGCGGGCGGCGTCGCTCAGGGTCACTTCGCCCACCTGCAGGCGGCGCACCGAAGCGTCCGGCAGCTTCGCCGGGTTCAAGGTGGCGGCCAGCACCTGCGGCAGGCTGGTGGCCGCGTTGCCGTAGAGCAGGTCGGCGATGATGGCGTCGACTTCGCTGGCATCCGGGCGGTAATCCTGCACGTCGATGCGCTGCAGGGTGATCGGATAGGAGGCGACCACCTGGCGTTCGCGGAAGTCGAAGAACAGCGCCTGCAGCGCCACTTCCACCAGCACCTTGTACTGGCCGCCGATGGGCTCCACCGAGACCAGTTCGCGGTCCAGCGCCGCTGCCAGCACGGTGGCGCTCGTGGTGCCGTCGAGCATCGCCAGCGGCTGGTCAATCAGCTCCAGCTGGGTCGGCTTCTGTGCGTTCAGGCGGGCCCACAGGGCTTTGTTGAGCGTGGGCAGGCCGCGTGCTTCGAGCACCGCCGCGGTGCGAGGGGTACTGGCCTTCACCGCGCTCTGGTCGGCGGTATAGGCAAAACCGGCCCAGTAGGCCTGCTGGGATTTGTCGGCGGCCTGCACGGCCCCGCTGGCCAACACCACCACCAGCCCGCACACCCACAGCCACGCGCCATGCGCGCGCGTACGCTTCGTCCTTGAAACCATTGTCCCGCTGTCCTTATGGAGTGACCCTGGCAGAGACCGGGTCAGATTTGTGAATGGGCGTCACAATACGCCGGTCCGGTGACAGGGGCAAGACCGCGCAGCCACGCAGGGCGTGGCTCTACGGCGGTGGAAAATCCCGTAGAGCCACGCCCTGCGTGGCTGCCCGGTGCCCGGTCAGGCGGGATGCCGAGCCCTGGCCTGCAACAACGCCTTCTCGCGCACATTCGTGGTCAACGCAGCCGCACGCGCGAACGCCTCTGCCGCTTCCGCCGCCCGCCCCAGCTGCGACAACAGGTCGCCCTGCACCGCCGCCAACGGAGCGTACTGCTGCAGGCGCGGGTCGGCCGCCAGCTGCTG
>NZ_RHPP01000136.1 GCF_003935715.1 Stenotrophomonas sp. 278
GGCTGGCCGACGGCATGCTGGAGGCCACGGTGGCGGCCATGCAGACGCCGCCCGGCGAGCTGCTGGCGTGGCTGGGGCCGGCGGCAGGGCCGGCGCACTACGAGGTGGGCGAAGACGTGCACTCCGCGTTCGTGGATAGTGACGCAGGAGCCGCTGCGGCCTTCGTCGCTACCCGCCCGGGACACTGGAAGGTGGACCTGTATGCGCTGGCGCGTCGGCGGCTGCTGGCCGCCGGGCTGGAACCCGGGGCGATCAGCGGTGGGCAGTACTGCAGCATTGCCGATCCGCAGCGGTTCTTCTCGCACCGTCGGGACCGGCGTACCGGGCGCATGGCCACGCTGGTGTGGCGGGCCCCCTGACCGGGGGACGCCAAGCGTGTCTGCGGTCCGGTCATTCCAACACGGTGTAAACGATGCGCCGGTTACGTTCGCGGCCAGCCTCGAGGCGGTTGTCCGCGATGGGGTGGTCCTCTCCGTAACCCCGGGCAACCAGCGCATTGGACGGCACGCCCAAGGCACGCAGCTCGGCAACCACCGCTTCGGCGCGCTGCTGGCTGAGGCGCAGATTGCTGTCCGCTGCGCCCAGGCTGTCGGTGTGGCTGCCGACTTCCAGGCGCAGCGGCGACCCGGCGGCGCGGATGGCCAGAGCGCTGGCGCGCAGCGTATCCATGCTGTCGGCGCGCAGGTCTGCTGACTTGTGCTCGAACCGGAGCATGCCCTGGTTGAGTGCCCTCGCCAGTTCTTCGGCATCGTGGTGCTCGGGCAGCTGCGACAGGGCCACCCGGCCCGGGTCCCACAGGCCGGTGACCGGCAGGTGGCCGAAGGCCCGACGCAGCGTTTCGGACACGGCGATGCGATCTGCTTCGGGCAGCCGACCGATGTCGGCATTGAGCGCATCACCGCTGAACGAAAGCGCCAGGCCGGGCTGGTTGAGCGATGGCAGCACGGTCAGCAGCCGGTCCAGCCAACGCGGTGTGGCAGTGTGGTGATCGCGCTGGATGTCGCCACCTACACGGCTCCGGCCATGCTGCGCTACCAACGCGTTCCACACCTGGCGTCGGTCCGCTTCGCTGGGCAGCCGACCGCGCACATCGACGCCGGTGGCGCTGACCACCAGAGTGAGGCGTGGCATCTGGTGGCGCTCCGCCGCCGCCAGTGCAGCAACCTGCCCAGCCGTACCCGCCGGCGTGCGGGTTTTCTGATGGATCCATCCGGTCAGGCATAACAGCACGCCGGCGACCAGCACCCACAACGCACCGCGCATCGCACCTCCGCGCAGCGTACGAGCCACGGCGAGGGCATCCGGTGGGACGGCCACCGCGGCGGGCTCATTCAGGGTGGCGGCCGTTTCGCGTTCGATCACGTCGATCAGCCCTGGTAACAGGTCAGCGGCAACGACCGCGAACATGCCGGTGGGAAACGCGGCGCGGCGTGCCAGCGCGACCAGCTCGGCGCGGCCGATGACGCGTTCCAGCTGGCTGGCCAGCAGCCGGTGCGGCGGGTTGCCGGCGGGGAACTGCCCGCCCATGCCGGCCTGTTCGAATCGGTGGCGGAGTCCCTCAACGCCCCCCGGCAGGGCGCGGATGTAATCGACCAGCACCTCCACCAGGCGGCGTGCACGATGGCCCAGTCCCATGTGCAGGGCGGTGTCTTCAATGAATTGGTCGAGCAGTGACATCAATCAGGTTCCCGGTTGCAGGACCCGTCGCTGTGCGATCAGCGCAGGTCGCCCCATGCGGCATGCAGGGGCTCTGCGGCGTCAATGTGGGAACCGGCCGTCAACGCGAAATGAAAGTTCGCGCCGGGAAAGGTTACGAATCGGCGGCGCGTCGCCGCGATCTAGGCGGCCTATCAGGGCGATAGTGCCGGTGCACTGGGGTTGCGGCGATTGAGTGTGGTCAAAAGCGACATAGGAGCCCGGCACAGGTGCAGCATTCGGATGGTGCACCTGTTGTGCTCATTTTGAGTTAAAAGCGACAACGCACGCGCCGTCGTCAGTGTCGCTTTCAGCCGAATTCGAGCTGTTCCAGATAGCGCTGGCGCCAGCGGTTGATGTCATTGCCGCGCAGGTGCTCCATCATGGCTTCCCAGCGCTCCTTGCGTTTGCGCAGCGGCATGGTGGCGGCCGTGGCGATGGCGTCGGCCACGCCGTCCAGGTCGTGCGGATTGACCAGCAAGGCCTGCTTCAATTCGTCGGCGGCCCCGGCCAGCAGCGACAGCACCAGCACACCGGGGTTGTCCGGGTCCTGCGAGGCCACGTATTCCTTGGCCACCAGATTCATGCCGTCGCGCAGCGGCGTGACCAGGCCGACCGCGGCCGCGCGGTAGAAGCCGGTCAACGTGGCATGGGTGAAGTTCTGGTTGACGTAGCGCAGCGGCGTCCAGTCCGGCTCGGCATGGCCGCCGTTGATGTGTCCGGCGATCTGCTCCAGTTGGCTGCGCAGTTGACGGTACTCGGTCACGTCACCGCGCGACACCGGTGCGATCTGCAGATAGGTCAGGCTGCCGCGCTGGTCAGGATGCCGCTGCAGATAGCGTTCGAAACCCTGGAAGCGTTCGGGCAGCCCCTTGGAATAGTCCAGCCGGTCCACGCCGATGGCCAACTGGCGGTCGCGCAGGCTGTTGCGCAGGTCGCGGACGGCGGGCTTGTTGGCACCGGCCTTGGCCAAGCGTTCAATCTGAGCGGTATCGATGCCGATCGGGAACGCTGCTGCCCGGAAGCGACGACCGCCGGGGGCCTGCAGAAGCCCGCCGTCCAGCACCTGGCCGCCACCGAACAACCGCACATAGGACTGGAAACGGTCGGCGTCGCGCTGGGTCTGGAACCCGACCAGGTCGTAGGCGTACAGGCTGGAGAACAGCCGCAGGTGGTCGGGCATGGCCTGCAGCAGGTCGGCCGAGGGCATCGGTACATGCAGGAAGAAGCCGATGCGGCAGCCGATGCCGCGCTCGCGCAGCAGCGCGCCCAGCGGAATCAGGTGATAGTCATGGATCCAGACCACGTCGTCTTCGCGCAGCAGCGGTGCCAGCTTTTCGGCGAACAGTGCGTTGACCCGACGGTAGGTTTCGCGGGTGCCGCGATCGTAATCGACCAGGTCCAGGCGGAAGTGCAGCAGCGGCCACAGCGTGCGGTTGGCAAAGCCGTTGTAGTACCCATCAACGTCGCGCTTGTTGAGGTCCATGGTCACATAACGGATGTCACCCTCGCTCTGCTCATGCAGGGTGCCACTGGGCTCTTTGCCCGACTTCCCGCTCCAGCCGAACCACATGCCGCCGCGTTCCTGAAGCGCCGCGAGCAGGCCGACGGCCAGGCCGCCGGAGGTGGATTGGCCCGGCACCGCGACCCGGTTGGAGACCACCACCAGCCGGCTCATGACGCCTCCTGCCAGCTGCGCGAAAGCCGCATGGCCGCGGTGATCAGGCCCACGTGCGAATAGGTCTGCGGGAAGTTGCCCCAGGCCTCGCCGTTGTCGAAGGCAAGGTCTTCCGACAGCAGCCCCAGGTGGTTGCGGCGTTCCAGCAGCATCTCGAACATCTCGCGGGCTTCGTCAAGGCGACCGATCGCCGCCAGTGCGTCGATGTACCAGAACGTACAGATGGTGAAGCTGGTTTCAGGTTCGCCGAAATCATCCGGAGCCACATAGCGGTACAGCGCGTTGCCGTGCTTGAGGTCGCGACCGATGGCGTCCACGGTGGCGACAAAGCGGGCATCATCGGCCTCGATGAAGCCGATGTCGGCGAGCAGCAGCAGCGATGCATCCAGACGGTGGCCACCGAAGGTGTCGGTGAAGTGGCCCAGTTCTTCGCTCCACGACTCGCGCAGGATGCGCGCGTGGATGGTGTTGGCGCGCTCGCGCCAGTACGTCGCGCGTTCGTCCAGCTTCAGGCGCACCGCGATCTTGCACAGCCGGTCGCACGCCGCCCAGCACATCGCGCTGGTATAGGTGTGGACTTCGGTGCGACCGCGGAACTCCCACAGTCCGGCATCGGGCACGTCGTGCAGCGCGAACGCCTGCTCGCCCAGCGGCTCCAGCCGCGCGAAGGTGTGGGTGTCGCCGGGATCCTGCAGTCGTTGGTCGAAGAACAGCTGGGTCGAGGCGAGCACCACGCTGCCGTAGACGTCGTGCTGGCGCTGGATCCAGGCCAGGTTGCCGCGGCGCACCGGCCCCATGCCGCGATAGCCGTCGAGCGTGGCCACCTCGTGCTCGTCCAGCTTGGCCTCGAAGCCGATGCCGTACAGGGGCTGCAGGCTGCCGTCGGCGGTGGCGAGGTTGAAGATGTAGCCCAGGAACTGCTCCATGGTGCGGGTGGCACCGAGGCGGTTGAGCGCGCGCACGACGAAGGCGGCATCGCGCAGCCAGCAGTAGCGGTAGTCCCAGTTGCGGATGCTGCCGGGCGCTTCGGGAATGGAGGTGGTCATGGCGGCGATGATCGCGCCGCTGTCTTCGTACTGGCACAGCTTCAGGGTGATCGCGCTGCGGATCACCGCGTCCTGCCATTCCAGTGGTATGGACAGGTAGCGCACCCATTCGCGCCAGTAGTCGCGGGTGCGCTGGAACGCTTCCTGGACATACCCGCTGATCGAGCGGGTGAGTGTTTCATCCACGCCCAGCACCAGGTGCACCGGGTGACTCAGCACGAACGGCAGCTGGTCACGAACGAAGCGCAGGGGTACGTCGGTGGTCAGGCGCAGCACGTGGTCGGGCAGTACCCAGCGGATATGGTTGCTGCCCCAGGTCGCGTCGGGGACGTCGGCCCCCCAGTTGGCCAGCGGCCGTGCGCGCACGATGATGCGCGGGCTGCCCTTGAGCGGGCGCACCTGCCGGATCAGACTCACCGGGCGGTAGAAGCGGTCGTTGTTCCGCCAGCGCGGCGCGAAGTCGATGATCTCCAGCGCACCGCCGTGTTTGTCATACAGCACGGTGCGCAGGATGGCGGTGTTGGCCAGGTACTGCTGCTCGCTGCCGGTCATGTCCTCCAGTTCGATGGCGAAGTCGCCACCGGGCTGGGTATTGGGCTGCAGCAGCGCGCAGAAGGTAGGGTCGCCATCGAAGGTGGGCAGACAGCTCCATACCACGCGACCGTGGCGGTCGATCAGGGCACCGAAGCTGCCGTTGCCGACAACGCCCAGGTCCAGATTGGGTTCACTCATGTGGGGTTTCCAGTCTTAGTAAGCGTTCTCACGCAACCAGCCATGCACATTGCGGATCTGCGGCAGTGCGAACACGGCGGCGCTGGGCTCGCGCGCGCCCACCAGCACGCTCCAGCCGTGCAGGGTGTTGGCGGCGTCGAAGCCGAATTCGTCGGTCAGGTCATCGCCCAGGAACACCGGCACGCGTCCGCGGAAAGGGGCGTGCTGCATCAGCTGGCGGATGGCGCGGCCCTTGTCGCTGCCGACCGGCACGAACTCGACCACGTGGTCACCGGGCTGCAGTCGATAGCCGCTGTGCCCGCGGATATGCCGTTCGGCAAACTGCTGCACGTCGGTTGCGGCGTGGGGGGCGGCACGCCAGTGCAGGGCCAGGCTGCGACCCTTGTCTTCGACCAGCACGCCGGGATGTCCGTGCGCGAAACGCATTGCCTGCTGGTGCACGGCGTGCAGCCAGGTGCTGGTGTTGCCGTCATCGGCCGCATCATGCGCGGGCGGGTCGAGGCTCGGATGCGTGCGTAGCTCGTGGCCATGCAGGCCGGCGGCGGGCAACCTCAGCGGGGCGAACAGGGTATCCAGCTGGTCCAGGGGCCTGCCGCTGATCAGCGCGACCGCGCCTTCCAGGCGGTCGCTGATGCGACCAATGGCTTCGCGCACTTCAGGCAGCAGCCGTACGGCCTCGGGGTCGTCGGCGAATTCAATCAGGGTGCCGTCCACATCCAGGAACAGCGCACAGGCATCGTCCAGCAGTGGCGGCGGCGGACGTTGGGGGAAGTCGTTGGCCATGGACGCCAACATGCCAGCGCGGATGTGATTGCCGGGTAATGACAACCACACCCGTGCGGCGTCCGGTTGCCGCGGGTTCACGGCGCGTTGCGCCGCCGCCCGACCAACGGTCGGGCGCTACCGGAGCTCGGCAGGTGACGACCGTTGGTCGTCACCCGGCCTCAGAACGTATACCGCACGCGCCCGTAATAATAGGCACCATTGCTGCCAATCGGTGACAGCACGTCATACGGAAGATTGCCGTAATAGTAGATGTCGTCGTTGGAAAGGTCCGAATAGTTGTCGGTCAGGTTCTGGCCACCCAGCGCCACGCTCCACTGCGGGGTGATCTTGAACTCGACCTCGGCATCAAGCTGCCATTCCGCGCCATAGGTCTGACGCGGAATGAAGCCGTCACCGAAGTTGAAGACCCGGGTGGCGCTGCCGTAGCGGGTCAAGCGGCTGTTCAGTGCCCAGCGGTCATTCGTCCATGCCGCCGCCAGCGAGCCGCGCGTGCGCGGGGTGGCGTCGGTCAGCGTGTTGGTTTCCTCCACGCCAAACAGCACGTATTCCGGGTCGAGCGCGAGCAGGTTGGCCGGGGTGGCCAGCACGTTCTTCAACGTGGTCTTGTTGTAGGCGTAGGTACCGGTCAGCACCAGTTCGCCTCCGCCCAGCGACTGCCGCCAGTTGCTCACCAGTTCCGCGCCACGGGTGCGGGTGTCGGCGGCATTGACGAAGAAGCTGGCGCTCTGCAGTCCGGCCACGCCGAACTGCTGCTGTACATAGTCTGTCAGCGCATCGCCGGTAATGCTTTCGGAAATGGCAATGCGGTCATCGATATCGATCTGGTAGAAGTCCAGCGATACATCGAAGTGCTCGCCGATGCGGCTGGTGAAGCCCAGGCTGGTGTTGATCGACTTTTCCGGCTTCAGCTCGGTGGCACCCAGGCCGCGAGCAATCGGGTTGTTCACCGACAGCACGCGGCCCTGCACCAGCTGGCCGGCGGCGTTGTAGCCGGTGGAGGTGGATTCGTAGCCGATCTGTGCCAGCGACGGTGCGCGGAAGTTGTTGGAAATGGCACCGCGCAGCGCGAACGCCGGGGTGAATTCGTAGCGCAGGCCGAGCTTGCCGGTCAGTTCGCTGCCGTAGTCGTCACTGTGTTCATAGCGCGCGGCCAGGTCGCTGGAGAAGTGATCGCCAAAGGTACTGGACAGGCTGGCATAGGCACTGGCCACGTCACGCGAGAGCGAGGTGGCATCCTGCGGGGTCAGGCCACCACCCGCCTGCGAGCCGGTCGGGCGGTCGGTGTACGGGCCGGCTGCGTAGCTGGCCGGGTCGCCGGGCCGGGTCTGGTAGTGATCACGGCGGGCTTCCAGGCCCAGACCCAGGCTGTGACTGTTGTTGCCCTGGGTGAACACCCGGCCCAGGTCGAAGTTGCCCACGGTCAGTTCATTGCGGTAATCGCCGGTCTTGAACGTGGTCGGACTGGTGGGACCCAGCGAGGCATTGAGCGAATCGCGCAGGCGGTAGGTGAAGGTATTGAAGCCGTAGTCCAGGCTGGCGTCGTAATTCCATTCACCCCACTGGCCCTTCGCACCGGCCACGGCCTGCACGTCGCGGTTCTCGCCTTCGGAAATCGGGCGGTAGCCATTCGGATAGAGCTCGGTCCAGTTGGCGTCGCTGTCGGGGTAGCGGAAGTAGTTCGCACCTTCACTGTCGCGCTGGTTGAAGGTGCTGAAGAAATAGAACTTGGAGGTTTCGCCGAACGGCAGTTCGCTGTTGATCCAGGCGTTGAGGTCCTTGGTCTTGCCATCGCCCAGCACGTAGTTGCGCTGACCCTGCAGGGCCAGGTTGGCGTCGCTCTGGTCCCACGGCGGAATCTGGTCGAAGCCGGCGCGGTTGGTGCCTTCGCGGTTCTTAAGTTCCAGGCCCACGCGCAGGAAACCGCCGTCATCGCTCAGTGCGGTACCCACCTTGGCGCTGAAGAAGCTGGTCTGGCCGTCGGTGAGGGTGCGGTCGATCGGCTTGAGGTCGGTGTGGTGTGCGCCGAAGCTGGCTTCAATGGCACCGCCCTCCGGCGCGTTGTCGAGGATGACGTTGATCACCCCGGCCACCGCGTCAGAACCATACAGCGCGCCGGCACCGTCGCGCAGCACCTCAATGCGGCTGATCGCGCTGACCGGAATGGAATTGAAGTCCACCGGAGTGGTGCCCTTGCCGATCTTGCTGTCGGTGTTGACCAACGCGCTGGTGTGGCGGCGTTTGCCGTTCACCAGCACCAGCACCTGGTCGGGCGAGAGGCCCCGAAGCTGCGCGGCGCGCACGTGATCGGCACCGCCGGAGTTGGACTGGCGCGGGAAGTTGAACGACGGCAGCAGGGTCTGCAGGGCGCTGCCGAGCTCGCCGTTGACCACGCCCGCCTTGCGGATGTCTTCGGCGGTGAGCACGTCCACCGGCGAAGTGGATTCCAACACGGTGCGGTCGATAGCGCGGGTACCGGTGACGATCACTGTGTCCAGGGTGGTAGCCGAAGCCGGCGCGTCCTGCGCGTGGAGGTCCTGGGCCAGCAGGGGAGAGGAGAGGACCAGGGCAATGGCAAGGCCAAGGCGTGACGTGGACAGGCGGGACATGCGGACTCCAGCAGAACGACGGGGGCAGGGCGGATCCGGATAGTTTCATTTACATCCATCCGGATGAAGCGATATATTATCCCCGCGTGATGCTGCACTGCAAGGTCATCACCATGCCCGTCATGACAATGCGTTATTGCCCCCCGCTCCGGAATGCCCATGAAAGCCCATACCCTGCTGCTCGCCCTCATCCTCACCGCCACCGGCTGCGCAAGCGCGTCTGGCCCGGCGACCCGGCCGGCAGAACCCGCCGCCGTCACCGCCACCCTGCAGGGCGACGCCGCACGCCCGGATGCCGCCGCCGGTTGGGTGCGCAGCGAGCTGTACTTTGGCGTGGGCGAAGAGAGCGGGGCGTCCGAGCGCAAGCAGACCGATGCGATCACAGAAGCGCAATGGCGCGACTTCCTCGACAAGCAGGTCACCCCGCGTTTCCCCGATGGGCTGACCGTGTTCGATGCATACGGCCAGTGGCTGTTCCGTGGTGCCAAGGAGCCCAACCGCCTGCGCACCAAGGTGCTGGTGGTGCTGCATGAGAACACCCCGCAGCGTCGCGCCGACATCGAGGCGATCCGGCTGGCGTGGAAGCAGGCGACCGGGCACCAGTCGGTGTTGTGGGCGCAGCAGGCGGTGGATGTGTCGTTCTAAGGTGTGTGCACCAACGGTGCACACCTACCGTACATACATAGGTATGAACCGGCGTGCTTTCCCACGCCGGTGTCACCTGCACAGGACTAGGCTGCAGCTTCCCCCGGAACTGCGGATGTCCCGTCATGAGCAAGCGCGTTGCCGAAATTGTCGTTGAAACCCTGCAGGCCGCCGGTGTGCGCCATTGCTACGGGATCGTGGGCGATACGCTCAACCACGTCACCGACGCCATCCATCGCAGCGACATCGACTGGGTGCACGTGCGCCATGAAGAGGTCGCTGCGTTCGCGGCCGGGGCCGATTCCCTGATCAGCGGGCAACTGACGGCCTGCGCCGGCTCCTGTGGCCCCGGCGGGCTTCATTTCATCAACGGCATTTTTGAATGCAACCGCAACCGCGCGCCGCTGGTGTTGATCGCCAGCCAGGTGGTCACCACTGAACTGGGCATGGAGTTTCCACAGGAAGTGGACTTCAAAGCGGTGTATGCCAGCTGCAGCGTGTTCTGCGAGCAGGTGCACAGTCCCGAGCAGGCCCGCCGCGTGGTGGCCCTGGCCTGCCAGGCCGCGATCAGTCGCCGCGGCGTGGCGGTGGTGATTCTGCCGGCCGACATCAGCGAGGCGGAGGTGAAGCACGACGTGCCGTTCGGCGTGCACTTCACCCAGCCGGTGCTGCGCCCCAGTGACGAGGAACTGCAGCGCATCGTCGCGCTGATCGGCGCGGGGACGCGGATCGGCATCTACGCCGGCGCGGGCTGCGAACACGTGCATGACGCGCTGGTGGCACTGGGCGAACGCCTGAAGGCTCCGATCGCGCATACGTCGCGGGCCAAGGATTTCGTGGAGTACGACAATCCGTACAACATGGGCATGACCGGCATTTTCGGCATCGAATCGGGGTTCCACACGCTGATGGGCTGCGACACCCTGTTGCTGCTGGGGGCCGACTTCGCCTGGGGC
This sequence comes from Stenotrophomonas sp. 278, assembly GCF_003935715.1. Classification (GTDB taxonomy): domain Bacteria; phylum Pseudomonadota; class Gammaproteobacteria; order Xanthomonadales; family Xanthomonadaceae; genus Stenotrophomonas; species Stenotrophomonas maltophilia_AH. The sequence continues at coordinate 10,145 of NZ_RHPP01000136.1, forward strand.
CAGTACTATCCGGACAAAGCCACGCTGATCCAGGTCGACCGCGACGGCAGCCACCTGGGCCGCCGCCACCCGGTGCAGCTGGGCGTGGTCGGCGATATCGGCCCGACCCTGGAAGCCTTGTTGCCGTTGCTGCCCGAGCGGGACGACCGCAGCTTTCTGGACGAGTGCATCGCGCATCGCGAAAAGGCATTGGCGACGCGTGCCGAGGAAGAGCAGCCGGGTGAGGGCGCGCTGATCCATCCACAGCATCTGACCGCGTTGATTGATCGGCATGCCAGCGACGACGCGCTGTTCACCGCTGACGGCGGTTCGCCGATGGTCTGGATTCTGCGCCATATCCGTGCCAATGGCCGCCGCCGCACCCTGACCAGCCTGCTGCACGGCACGATGGCCAACGCCATGCCGCAGGCGCTCGGGCTGCAGAAGGCATTTCCTGGCCGCCAGGTGATTTCCCTGTCCGGCGACGGCGGCATCGCCATGCTGCTGGGCGATCTGCTCACTGCGGTGCAGGAGAACCTGCCGATCAAGGTGGTGGTCTACAACAACAGTTCGCTGAACTTTGTCGAGCTGGAGCAGAAGGTCGAAGGCCTGCTGGACAACTACACCGACCTGAAGAATCCGGATTTTGGCCGCCTGGCAGAGGTGATCGGCTTCTACGGCCGCACCGTGACCCGCAGCGAGGACCTGGAACAGGCGGTGCAGGACGTGCTGGCCCACCCTGGTCCGGCGCTGCTGGACGTGCACACCAGCCCGACCGAGCTGGTGATGCCGCCGCAGGTGGAAGCCAAGCAGGTGGCCGGCACCGCCTTGTACGCGGCGAAGGCGCTGTTGAGCGGGCGGGTGCGGGACGTGCGCGACCTGCTGGCCAACAATTTCCTCAACAAGCCCTGATTTACGGGGTCTGGGACTCGGTAGCGCCGGCCGTTGGCCGGCCCAGGCGGGGCGGGCGGGGGGCGGGCCCCCCCCCGCGCCCGCCCCGGGTGCGGCGGCGGGCGCGCGGGTGTTCCCCGCGCCACCCCCCCGC
>NZ_RHPP01000137.1 GCF_003935715.1 Stenotrophomonas sp. 278
GTGGTGGCCGCGACCGGCTCGGCGACCGGTGCGGTCGTCTTGCGGCGGGTGACCGCGGCGATCATCGCATCGGCGGCGCTGCGCGGACGCGGGGCCGGCGGCGGCGGGGCGACGTCCTTGCGCGCTGCTTCCAGCGCACGCTGCACCGCGCCTTCGTCATAGTTGGCCGCAGCGACGATTTCCACGCCTTCTTCGATCCGGCGATTGGACAGGATCACGGCGTCAGGGCCATGTTCCTTGCGCACCAGATTCATGGCCGAGCGCATATCGGGAGCGACGAAGCGTTTGATTTTCATGCTGTGGTACCGGGACTTGGGCGGCTGTTCGGCGGAAGGGATGCGCTGGTTGTCGTTGGTCTGCACGGTCCGGGGTTCCCTTCTGTTCCTGCTGCGTGATGTTCGTGGTGGTGTCTGTTTTCTGACGCTGTACTGTCGGAGTTCCGGCTCAGCTGATCGTGCCGACCAGCTTCAGCCGCTTGTCCTCGGGGACCTCGCTGTACGCCAGGACCGACAGCGACGGAACGCTGTGGCGGACCAGGCGTGCCAGCGCGGCACGGACCGGGGCGGGGACCAGCACCACGGCGGGCTCGTTCTTCGCTTCCTGCTTGCCGACACATTCGGCCAGGCTTTGATGCAGTCGCTCGGCGAGTCCGGGTTCCAGCGCGGCGCCATTCCCCTGTGTGGACTCCTGCAAGACCCGTTCCAATTGCGGGTTGAGGGTGAACACCGGCAGCTCCGGCGACATGCCGGCGATCTCCTGGACGATGAAACGGCCCAGTGCGTTGCGCACGGCGGCGGTCAGCACGCCGGGGTCCTGGCTAAGCGGCGCGTTCTCAACCAGCGATTCGGCGATCTTGCGAAGCTGGCGGATCGGGATGCGCTCGATCAGCAGGTTCTGCAGCACCCGCACCACCACCGACAGCGGCAGTGCCTTCGGGGTCAGGTCCTCGACCAGCTTGGGGGCGCTCTTGGCCAGGTTGGCCAGCAGCTGCTGCGCCTCCTCGAAACCGAGCAGCTCCGGGGCGTGCTCGCGGATCAGGTGCGACATGTGGGTGGCGACCACGGTGGCCGGGTCGACCACGGTGTACCCCATCGATTCGGCATGCGCCCGCTGGTGCGGCTGGATCCAGGTGGCATCCAGGCCAAACGCCGGGTCCTTGCCGGCGATGCCTTCGAGCGCACCCAGGGCACTGCCGGGGTCGAGCGCCAGTTCGCGATCCGGATGGATTTCCGCCGTGGCCACCGGCACGCCGTGAATCAGCAGGCGGTAGGCGGTGGCACCGAGTTCCAGGTTGTCCCGGATATGTACGGAGGGGATGAGGAAGCCGATGTCGTGGGTCAGTTTGCGACGCACGCCCTTGATCCGCGCCATCAGCTCGCCGCCCTGGTTCTTGTCGACCAGTGGGATCAGTCGGTAGCCGACTTCCAGGCCGAGCGGGTCGACCGGGCGCAGTTCGTCCCAGCTCAGTTCGGCGGTGGGCGAGGGGGTGCCTCCGGGCAGGCCGATCACCGGTGCATTCGGGTCGACAGGTGCCGCATCCGCGGTGGCCGGTGCCTGCTGCTTCTTCCATACTTTCCAGGCGATGAAGCCAAGGATGGCGGACAGCGTCAAGAAGGCGACGTTGGGCATGCCCGGGACCAGCCCGACCACGCCGAGAATGGCGGCGGTGATGGCCAGCGCCCGGTACTGGCCGAACGCCTGGCCCATCATGGCCTGGCTCATGTCCTGCGAGCGCGAGGCGCGGGTCACCAGCATGGCCACCGCCGAGGACACCAGCAGTGCCGGGAGCTGCGCCACCAGGCCGTCACCGATGGACAGCAGGGTATAGGTGGCGGCGGCATCGCCGAATGGCATGCCATGCTGGAGTACACCGACCGCCAGGCCGCCGAGCATGTTGATGAACAGGATCAGGATGCCGGCGATGGCGTCGCCGCGGATGAATTTGCTGGCACCGTCCATCGCGCCGTAGAAGTCGGCTTCCTCACGGACCTCCTCGCGACGGACCTTGGCTTCTTCACGCGTCAGCAAACCGGCGTTGAGGTCGGCGTCGATCGCCATCTGCTTGCCGGGCATGGCATCAAGGATGAAGCGCGCGGTCACTTCCGACACGCGACCGGCACCCTTGGTGATGACCACGAAATTGATGATGGTCAGGATCGCGAACACCACGATGCCGACCGCATAGTTGCCACCGATCACGAACTCGCCGAAGGCGGCAATCACCTTGCCCGCCGCGTCATGGCCGTTCTGGCCGTTCAGCAGGATGACGCGGGTGGAGGCTACGTTCAGCGCCAGCCGCAGCATGGTGGTGACCAGCAGCACGATCGGGAAGATGGTGAAGTCCAGCGGGCGCTTCACGTACACCACGGCCAGCAGCACCATCAGCGAGATGGCGATGTTGAAGGTGAACAGGGCATCCAGCACCGGTGCGGCCAGCGGCACCACCACCATGGCCAGCAGGGCCAGCACGATCAGCGGGGCTCCCAGGCCATTGCGGACCATGTCCAGGACCTTGCGCGCGTTCATGCCGGGATGGGCGGGCTGGGCGCTCATGGGCGACCTCCGTTGCCGAATTCATCCACATCGATGCGCGGACTGGCCGGCATCGGGCCGCCGCGCCAGGCGCGCAGCTGGTAGACGTAGGAGAGGACCTGGGCCACGGCCGAATACAGTCTCACGGGAATTTCCTTGCCGAGTTTCCCTTCCCGATACAAGGCGCGTGCCAAAGGCGGAGCCGAGACCAGCGGCACCTTGTTGCCATCGGCCACTTCACGGATACGCAGGGCGGTTTCGTCCACCCCGAGCGCCACCACGGTCGGGGCTCCCATCTTGCTGCCGTCGTACTTCAGGGCGACGGCGTAGTGGGTGGGGTTGACCACCACGACGTCAGCGGTGGGGACCGCTTCCATCATCTGACGGTTGGCCATCTGGTGCTGCATCTGGCGGATGCGGCCCTTCATTTCCGGGCTGCCCTCGCTTTCCTTCATTTCCCGGCGCAGTTCTTCACGGGTCATCTTCAGCTTCCGCATCCAGTTCCAGCGCTGGTAAGGCGCATCAATGGCAGCCAGCAGGACCATCGCACCGCCCGTGGCCAGCATCAGCTTGAGGGTGAAGCCCAGGCCGTTGACGATGGCCGCCTCCAGGGGCTGGTGGACCAGGTCGCGCAGGCCGCGGATGCCGTGCCATACCACCAGGCCCGCGGCCACGCCCACGAAGGCCACGCGCAGCAGGGACTTGATGAACTCGGCGATGGCTTCCGGGCCATACAGACGCTTCATGCCGGACATCGGGCTGAGCCGGTTGAACTGCGGCATCAGCGACTTGTTCGACCAGCGCAGGCCGTCCATGACCAGCGGCGAAAGCAGGCTGGCCAGCAGGCAGATCAGCACCAGCGGCCACATCGCCACCAGCAGCTGCAGCAGCAGCTCGCCGAAGTGGCCGAACAGCGCCTGTGGATGCAGGCGCAGACCCGGCTCGGGGGTCAGCGCGGTCTTCATCCACTCCCGCGAGTTGCTGGCCATCGTTCCGGAAAAGGCCATCAACGTTGCGACGGCGGCCCCGAACACGGCGGCGGTGCCGAGTTCGCGCGAGCGCGGGGTATTGCCCTCTTCACGGGCATCGCGCAGGCGTTTTTCGGTAGGTTGTTCGGTTTTTTCGCCGGCTTGTTCTTCGTCGGACATCGGTCACGCACCCGGGGGATCACCCGGGTGCGTGCAAGATCCGTGCCGCTCGGGGTGTCGTGGCGCCGTGCGGGGCAGCCCAAGCCCTCAATTCAGGAAGTCGCCGCCGTCAGGTGCCTTCCAGCCGGCCGCCACCTCGATGCGTGGCCGCGGCAGACCGTGCAGCTGTATGAACCGCGCCGGATCCACCGGGTGCCCGAGCAGATACCCCTGCAGGTAGTCGCAGCCCAGCCGCTCCAGGTAGGCGCGCTGCCCGGCGGTTTCCACCCCCTCGGCGACGATGTCCATGTCCAGGGCATGGCCGAGCGCGACGATGGCCGAAACGATCACCACGTCTTCCGAGCTGTTCTCCAGCTCGCGTACGAAGGCGTGGTCGATCTTGATCTCCGAGCCGGGCAATCGCTTGAGGTACAACAGGCTGGAATAGCCGGTACCAAAATCGTCGATGGAGATACCCACGCCGAGTCGTGCCAGAGACTGCAGCAGGCGCAGGCTGGCCTCGGTATCACGCATCACGGTGCTTTCCGTGATTTCCAGGATCAACCGGCGCGGTTCAAGCTGGTGGCGGGCGAGCACGTCCCGCACCTCGCTGAGCAGCTGCGGCGCGCTGAACTGGATGGGTGAAAGGTTCACTGACATGGTCCAGTGGTCATGCCCGGCGTCATGCCATTGGCGCAGCTGGCGGCAGGCCTCGTTCAACGCCCAGCGGCCGATGTCGTTGATGATGCCGCTGCGCTCTGCCAGCCGGATGAACCGTTCCGGCGGAATCAGCCCCTGTTCCGGATGTCGCCATCGGATAAGGGCTTCGGCACCACTGACCATGTGACGCGCCACGCTGAGCTTGGGCTGGTAGTGCAGGAACAACTGCGGGCTGCCGATCGCGCTGCGCAGGTCGGCCAGCAGACGGAACTGCTGTTCGGCGCTGTCGTTCATCCACTCGGCGAACACCGCAAACCCGTTGCGTCCGGCTTCCTTGGCCTGGTACATCGCGGCGTCGGCATAGCCCATCAGATGGCGTTCGCTGGCGGCGTGGTCCGGGCAGATCGCAATGCCGATGCTGGCGGTCACCTGCAGGTCATGGCTGGGCACGAGCCGACTGCTGTTGATGGACTGGATGATACGGCTGGCCAGGGCGGCCACATCCTCGTCGCCGTCAATCCTGACCACCATCACAAACTCGTCGCCGCCCAGTCGGGCCAGGACGTCGGTGTCGCGCAGCAGCTGGCCGGTGCGCTCGGCCACGGCGACCAGCAGCGCATCGCCGGTCTGGTGCCCGTAGGCGTCATTGACCTGCTTGAAACCATCGAGGTCCATGAACATCACCGCGAAACGGGTGCCGCGTTGTTCGGCCTCGATCAGCGCGCCTTCGATGTGCTGCTGCAGCAGGCGACGGTTTGGCAGTCGGGTCAGCGGGTCGTGCAGCGCGGCCTGGCTGAGTTCGGCGTGGGCGTCATTGAGCGAGCTGCGAAGGTCCTGGTTGCGCAGCCGCAGCAGCTGCGACTGCATGCGCTGGTCGAGCCAGGACACCAGCAGCACGACGGCGAGGATGGCGACGGTGAGGATCATCACCAGTGTGGCCAGCCACTGCGAGTGCAGTCCGTCGCCGGCAGCGGCACCGCAGATGCTGTCGGCCGGGAAGCGTGCCGCAGCCATGCCGGTGTAGTGCATGCCCACGATCGCCATGCCCAGCACGATCGCAGGCGGTACGCGGTGGCGCAGGCGGTTGTCGTGGTGGCGCAGGCGGAAGGCCACGAACAGTGCCACCCACGAGGCGGCCACGGCGATCACCAGCGACAGCGTGACCCAGCCCGGGTGGTAGTCGATGCCGGGCTGCATGCGCATGGCAGCCATGCCGAGATAGTGCATGGACGCGATGCCGGCCCCCATGAGCAGGGCACCGAACGCGAGCCGGGAATGCGGCAATGTCGGGCGCGACACCAGCCACAATGCGTACAGCGAGGAAACGATCGCCGCCAGCAGCGAGACCGTCGTCCAGAGAATGTCGTACCCGAGCGGAATCGGCAGGCGGAACGCCAGCATGCCGATGAAATGCATCGACCAGATGCCGAGCCCCATCGCGCAACCGCCACCGAGCAGCCACAGCTGGCCCTGCCGCGGTGTAACGGCGGTAATGATGCGATTGGCCATGACCAGCGCGGTAAACGAGGCCAGTATGGCGACCAGCAAGGAAACGACGACCAACCACGGTGTGTAGTTGCCGACGAGCATTGATGATTCTCCTAGCCCAGCACGTAGTAATCGAAAGTTTCCATCCCAAGACCTTTCGGTTGACGCTTCCACTGCGGCTGACAGCGGCCCCCGTTGTCGTGCGCGCAAACTGTACGCACACCCCCCGGGGGGTATGCAATACCTGAAAGGGTAATATTTGTCAGAAAGTCGTGATTACTGCGGAAGCGGCGAGATAATCACGCCGCGTGCACGCCTGATAATCAAGTCTGAGCAGTGGATGATCAGTGCGTGAGGCTGTCGGCCGCCTGGAAGCCGGCATCAAACAAGCGTTGGACCGGCGGTCCGAGTTCCCCTGCCAGTACCGTCAGCAGGAACAGGCCCAGCAACAGGGAAACCGGAAGGCCCAGCTGGATGGGATTCAGCGCGGGAGCGGCTTTGGCGAGCACGCCGAAGGCCAGGTTGATGGCCAGCATGGCCACTACGACCGGCAGCGCGAGCGACAACGCGCCGCGGAAAACCTGCAGCACGAAGGTCGGGGCGACGCTGAGAAACGCATCCAGGTCAGGAAGCGAGGCCCCGATCGGCACGGCCTTGTAACTGTCCATCAGCAGCGAGATCAGGGCCAGGTGCCCGTTTGCAGTGAAGAACAACAGCCCGAACAGCAGGTAGAACCACTGACCAATCACGCCGGAGCTGCCGCCGCGCATGGGATCGCTCATCTGTGCAAACGCCAGACCGGTGCCCTGGGCGATCAGCTCACCGGCGAGTGCGCCGGCTTCAAACAGGAGGCGCAGCAGGAAGCCGATGGAGATGCCGATCGCCAGTTCGCGGGCGATACTGAGCACGGTGGCGGCATCGAAGCCGGTCCACTCCGGTACCGGCGGCAGCATCGGCGACAGCGCAATGGCCAGCGCACCTGCCAGCATGACGCGCACCCGCGCCGGCACCGCACGCGTGCCGACCAGAGGCATGGCCATGATCATCGCGCCGATGCGCAGCATGGTCCACAGGATGGTGCCGATCATGCCGAAGGCCTGCAGGCCGTCGGCGGCCATCTGGGTGGCGGAATCCATGGTGTTGGCTATCCGATCAGATGGGGTATGCGTTGGAACAGCAGGGTGGTGTACTCCACCAGGTGGCCGATCAGCAGGCTGCCCAGCGCGAACAGCACGGCCGTGAGTGCGGCGGCCTTGGCGACGAAGGCGATGGTGGGTTCGTTGAGCTGCGTGGCAGCCTGCACCACGCCGACCACCACGCCGACGATCAGGACGGTGAGCAGCAGCGGGCCGGCAACCCAGAGTACGGTGATCAGGCCGCCGCGCAATTCGGTGAGGGCAAGTTCGGGGGTCATGGCTGCCTTACACCGCGTTGAAGCTGGCAGCCAGCGTACCGACCACCAGGACCCAGCCGTCGACCAGCACGAACAGCAGGATCTTGAACGGCGCGGAGACCAGCATGGGCGAGAGCATCATCATGCCCATCGACATCAGCACGCTGGCGACGACCAGGTCGATGATCACGAACGGAATGAAAATGAGGAAGCCGATTTCGAAAGCGGTCTTCAGCTCGCTGGTGACGAACGAGGCCACCAGCACCGGGAACGGGATGGCGTCAGGGCTGGCATAGGTGCCGTGACCGGCCATGCCGGCAAAGGTCATCAGGTCGGTTTCGCGGATCTGCGCCAGCATGAAAGCGCGCAGCGGCTGGGTGGTCAGCGTCCAGGCCGTCTGGAAATCGATCTCGCCATTGAGATAGGGAGCCATGCCGCTCCCCCAGGCCTTCTGCCAGACCGGCAGCATGACCATGGCGGTGAGGAACAGCGCAAGCCCCAGCAACACCTGGTTGGAGGGCGTCTGGCCCGTGCCCAGCGCCTGGCGCAGCAGGCCAAGCACGATGATGATGCGGGTGAACGCGGTCAGCACCAGCAGCATCGACGGGATCAGGGTGATCGCCGTCATCAGCAGCAGGGTCTGCAGTGGCAGGCTCACATTCTGGCCGCCGATCTTGCCGACGTTGACGTCCGGCAGGGCAGGCACGGCCGGCGCGCCGGGCGCGGCCATTGCCAGGGCAGGCAGGGCGCACAGCAACAAAAGCAACAGCAACGGCAGGTAACGGGTCCAGGACGCTCGGGGGCCACGCATGATCATTTTTCCTTGCGCAGCCGCTGCTGCAGCAACTGGGCGAAATTCGGCAGGTTCTTCAGGTCCGGCAGGCGGGCCGGTTCGGGGGTGGGCAGGGCTTCGGGCAGCTGGTGCAGGGTGGAGATGCCGCCGGTGGTGACGCCCAGCAGCAGCTGCTGCCCGTTTACCTCGACCACCACGACGCGCTCCTTGGCACCGACGTTGAGGCTGGCGACCACGCGCAGGCCCTCGGCGGGCTTGAAGCCGCTTCCGGGCATGCGCTTGAGCACCCAGCCCAGGCCGACGATCAGTGCCAGCACGGCCAGCAGGGCGAAGATGGCCCCGAACATGCTGGGTGCGGCGGCGGCGTGCTGTCCGACCTTGACCGCCGGCGCGCCGGCGGCGACGAGCGCGTGAATGATCAACGCAGTCTCCGGATCCGCTCGCTGGGGCTGACCACGTCGGTCAGGCGCACACCGAAGCGATCATTGATGACCACGACTTCGCCATGGGCGATCAAGGTGCCGTTGACGAATACGTCCAGCGACTCGCCGGCACCGCGTTCCAGTTCGACCACCGAGCCCTGGTTGAGCTGCAGCAGGTTGCGGATCGGCAGGCGGGCGCGACCGACTTCCAGCGACAGCGTCACCGGCACGTCCAGGATCACGTCCAGGTTCAGGTCCGGGGCACCGGCATCTTCGGCGTGCAGGTCGGAAAACTGGGCGGCGGCCGGTTCGTTGGTTTCGATGTCGTTCATTGCGGGTCTTCCTGGATGACGGGTACGCGCGGGCGGGTGCCCGGCGGGTGGGTCGCGGTGATCTTGACGGCGTTCATGCCATTGGCGACGCCGAACTGGCCGGTGAACACGGGGATGTTCTCGATGCAGACCGGCACCTGGTTGGGCAGGTCGATGGGCAGGACGTCGCCGACCTTGAGCCGGGTCAACTCGCGCAGGCTCATGCGCTTGCTGGCGAGCACGCTGGACAGGGTGACCTCGGCGATGTTCAGCTGCTCACGCAGCATGACGCCCCAACTTTCGTCGCGGTCGTTACGATCGCTCTGGATGCCGGCGTCGAGCAGTTCGCGGATGGGCTCGAGCATGGAGTACGGCAGGGTCACGTGGATGTCGCCGCCACCGCCATCGAGTTCGACATGCAGGCGGCAGACCACGACGTATTCGCGCGGGGTGACAATGTTGGCGAAGTGCGGGTTGATTTCCGAGTTGATGTACTCAAGCTCGACATCCATGACCGGTGCCCAGGCTTCGCGCAGGTCGGCGAAGGTCTGCTTGAGCAGCAGGTGGATGACGCGCATTTCGGTGGCGGTGAATTCGCGGCCTTCGATGCGGGTGGGATAGCGCCCGTCGCCGCCGAAGAAGTTGTCGACGATGGCGAACACGAGGGTGGGCTCGAAAACGATCAGGCCGGTGCCACGCAGGGGCTTGAAACGGATCAGGTTCAGATTGGTCGGCACATACAGCGAGTGCATGTAGTCATTGAACTTGATCAGCTCGATGCCGCGCACGGACAGTTCGGCGGAACGGCGGATCAGGTTGAACAGGCCGATCCGCCACAGGCGGGCGAAGCGCTCGTTGACCATTTCCAGGGTCGGCATGCGACCGCGGATGATCCGGTCCTGGCTGGCGAAGTCGTAGCTGCGGGCCTCGCCGGGCGGAACGCCTTCGTCTTTGGTTTCGACCGCACCCGAGTCGACGCCATGAAGCAGGGCATCGATCTCGTCCTGGGAAAGCAGGTCATTCATGGGGCGGCCCTTACTGGGTGACGAAGCTGGTGAACAGCAGTTCGTCGACGCTGTTGCTGCCGGTCTCGGCCTTCATCAGCTTCTGCACTTCGGCCAGGGAGTCGGCCTGCAGTTTTTCCTTGCCGGCGCGGTCGGCGATCTGGGCGGGCTCGACCTGCGAGAACAGCATGAGCAGCTTGGCGCGGATGGCGGGGGCGTGCAGCTTCAGGGCCTCCAGCGCGGCGGGGTCGCGGGTCATGAGCTGGACTTCGACCTGCAGGTAGCGGGGCCCGTCGAAGCTGCTGCTGAGGTTGACCACGAACGGGGGCTCGAGCCCGAAGTACTGGGCGGGGGCGGGCACGGCGGGCTTGGCAGCGGCCTTCTTGTCGGGGGCCTTCTCGTCGTGGCTCTGGGTGAAGTACCAGACGCCACCACCGGCAGCACCGGCGGCGAGGACGGCGATCAGGGCACTGATGAGCAACGGGCTGCGCGGCTTGGCGGCCTTGTCCTTGTCGGCGGATTTCTTGGTTTTGTCAGCGGCTGCGGCCACGAGGGGAAGCTCCATTGGATTGCTTCCTGGCTACATGCAAGCGCTGTGCCGAATCGCGCTGGTTTCCCGTTGTCGGGATTTTGACGTCTTCCGCGAACGTCAAAAGCGCTGGCTCTGCGTTGCCCTGGACAGTGGGTCGGTGACGGAGCCAGAAGCGGTAGAGTCGGTCGTAAGACGACTGCCGTGAACGGCTCCGCGTTCTGTAACGCATGACCCTGGATCGACGCCGGCTCTGGTGCTTTCTCGATTACGCGTACGCGTCCAACAACCCGCGCTGCCGCATCAACTGCGCCGAACTGATCGTGGTCTCCACCATCCCCGGTTCATCGCCACCCCCGATCCCACCACGCTCACTGCCACCACCACCAGACCTCCCATCCTGCGCGGTCTGCTGATGACCCACATCCGCATTGCCCAACTGGAAACCCTGGTCGTTCAGCATTTCCCGCAGTCTGGGCAGGGTGCTTTCGAGGGCGTGGCGGACGTCTGCATGGGCGCTGCTGAAGCTGGCGTGGACCTTGTCGCCGTCCATCTGCAGGCGGACTTCGATCAGGCCGAGGTCGTGCGGGGTGACCTTGATGGTGGCGTGGCCGATCTTCTGGTCGGCGAGCCAGCCGATGCGGGCGCTGATGTCTTCGTCGAAGGACTCGCCGCCGACGTGCGGGGTGGCGGTGGGGCTGCCGGCGAACGGGGCGCTGGCGGCACCGGTCTTCAGCTCGGCGGCGGTCTGCAGGGCGTGCAGGAACGGGGTGGCCGGGGCGTCGGCGTCGGCCGCACCGGCGGTGAGGGCGTCGGCCAGTGCCTTGGGA
>NZ_RHPP01000138.1 GCF_003935715.1 Stenotrophomonas sp. 278
GTGCTGGCCTGGCAGGCGGGCTCGCGCCCGGGGCGATCCCGCGCGGCCCGACTGCGGGGCTTGTCTCTTCGACTGCCCAGAACGCGGCAAGGCGGCTGTTGCGCGGGAAGGACCCAGAAGCGATGAAGCAGACCCTCGGCGAGTTTGCCGAGGCCGGCGTGCAGCCCAGCATGGGACAGGCGACCGGGAATCGCGTGCTGCAGGCCGCTGAAACGTTCCTTGGCAGCGTGCCGGGCTCGGCCGGTGTGATCGACCGATTCGCGCAGCGTCAGGCGGGGCAGTTCGGCAACCGTATTGACGAGGTGGCATCGTCCATTGCGCCGGGCGGCCAAGCGGTGGACCCCGAAATGGCTGGCCTGGCCATTCGCGAGGGCATCGCCGGTCCGGGCGGGTTCAAGGAGATGTCGCGCGCCGAAAGCAACGCGCTCTACCAGCGGCTGGACGAGCTGATGCCGCAGGACACCCGAGTGGACATCTCCAATGCGCAGGCCGCGCTTGCGGAGCTGAATCAGGCAATCCCCGGTGCCCCTTCCACCTCCAAACTGTTCCAGAACGCACGCCTCGGCGGCATTGAAGGCGGGCTAGTCAACGACACTCAGGGCGTCGACGCGCTGCTGACGCAGCCGGGCATGCAGGAGCAGGCCGACGCGTACCGCGCCTATTTGCAGGCCCAGGCGCGTGCCGTCGAACAGAACAATGCGCGCCGGCAATCGTTGGGCATGACCGTGATGGAGCCAGTGCCCACGGCAGATGACATCGAGGCCAATGTCCGAGCGACCCTTGGGAACATGGTGGACAACCGCCTGCCATACGAGGCGCTCCAGAAGCTGCGCTCCCTGGTTGGGCGCGAGATCGACAACGCCAACTTCGGCAGCGATGTGCCGCGCAGCATGTGGCGGCCGGTCTATGCCGCGCTGTCCCGTGACATGGAAGAGGCGGTGAAGGCGACCGGGAACCCGCAGGCAGCTGAAGCGCTCGCCGCGGCGAACAAGTACCACTCCGGTTACGTTGACCAGCTCGACAACATCGACAGCATCATCGGGAACAAAGACGCGGAGGCCGCTTTCACGGCTGCCACCAGCGGGCTGAAGGACGGTGCCACCCGCATTCGATCGATCATGCAGGCGCTGCCTGAGCAGCAGCAGAAGATGGTCAGCTCTGCCTTCATCCGGCGCATGGGCCGGGCTGCTGGTAGTCAGCAGGATGATAGCGGCAACATCTTCTCCATGAACACGTTCCTGACGAACTGGGCGAACATGAGCCCACAGGCGCGGCAGGTGCTGTTCAAGGAGTACGGTCCCGAGTTCGCCAGGAATATGGAAACCATCGCCAAGGCGACTTCACGCATCAGGGAGGGGTCGAAGGTCTTTGCTAACCCCTCGGGAACCTCCAGCAGGGAGGCGCTGATCGGTCAGATTGCGACCACAGGGGCTGGTGCTGGCACCGCGCTGGCAATGGGGAACGCTGGCGGGGCAGTGCTCGCCCTGGGCAGCTCGCTTACCGGCTCGGCACTTGCAAATGGTGCGGCGCGTATCATGACGTCACCCAAGTATGTCAACTGGCTGGCTCGCACCTCAGAAAAGCCTACCGGCGAGCTTGTCTCGCAGCTGCAGGTGTTGCGCCGGATCGCAGAACGAAGCGGTGATGCCGAAGTGGTGGAGATGGCAAATCAGATGGAGCAACAAGTCAACTCTGGAAAGACAGAATAAAGCCGATTACGCAGCCGACCAGCAAGAGGGCAAGGAAGCCCAGCCACAGAAGCATCGGCAACGGACTCGCGCTGACCTTCTCCAGTTCGGCTTCGCTCTTTTCGTGCTGGATCTCGGCCCAGGTCTTCGGTATGCCGTAGTTGGTGTTCTTCCAGTCGCTCATGACTTCGCCTTCCGGTTGGGGGATGCTCCCTTAGGCCGCGCCGTCTGGGCAATGATGTCCAAGGTTTCGCGCAACCCAGCCTGTAGTTTCCTGACCGTCGCCGCGTCCTTCATCACGCGCTGGTAGGCATCATGCTCTTCGCCATGAACCAGCGCGATCGCGTTGGCGTGGGAAAGGAGCTTGTGAGACGTCTCGTCGAGAGCCATCAGTTCATGCTCAAGCTCGGACATGATCACCAGGTTGGTAGTGCCGCCTGCAATTTCGCTCTTGGGCTGGACGTGCTCCACCTGCGTGCTGCGCAAGAATTCCGAAGCCGCTTCGATCGAACGACGAACCGTTTCATCGATCACATCCTTGAGCGTCGCCTGGTCCAACGACTTGGATGCGAACGATTCCTCTAACCGGCCAATGATCTCGGCATTCATGGAGCGGTTGTTCGCCCGCGCCGCTTCTGCGATTTGATCGCGCAGTTCCTCGGTCATCCGAAGCTTGAATTGTGGGTCTTCACGGCTCATGGCCAGAGTTTGGACCACGGTGGTGTTGACAACAAGAAACCACGGTGGTTCACTATGGTTAAACCACGGTGGTCCATTCAGAATTCCGTTGATGCTCTGGGTGGAACCGTGATAGTCGCACCATCAACCACAAAGGAGTCAGTTATGGAAAAGGCACATGTGGTCGTCCGGATGCCGGTCGACCTTCGGGACTGGATCAAGGAGAAGGCTGCGGCGGACCGCCGCTCGGTCAACTTCATGACCCTGGAACTGCTTGAGCGCGCCAAGGCGGAGGACGAGCAGCGCAAGCATGTTGGATATTCCAGCGCCGGGCTTCTCGGTGGCCATGGCGGTGAACCCGGCGAGACGGGGCATCAGGAGGCAGCATGAGCCAAGTCGTCCACCTCGCTTTCCACGGCCGGGACGTGGCTTTCAGGGACGATGGTTGGTTCAATGCAACCGTAGCTGCGGCTGGTTTTGGAAAGCGCCTGCAAGATTACCTCGACAATCTGGAAACCCGCGCCTACGTGGATGCTCTGCAGGTTGCTTTAAATCACGCCGATCAGCGTGATTTGATTCGAGCCAGCAGGGGCAGGGGCGGCGGGACTTGGTTCCACCCCAAGTTAGCCGTTCACTTCGCCCGCTGGCTGAACATCGAGTTCGCGGTGTGGTGCGACATCCAGATCGACAACCTGATCCGCGGGGGCGGGGACCATCTTCGAGCTCGACACGCGGCGGCCAGCAGTCACAAGGTGATGTCCCAAGTTCTGCAGGCGGTCCGGATGGCGGACGGAAAGGAGACTGCTGGGTTCCATTACGGCAACGAAAGCAAGCTGGTGAATTGGGCCAGCGGGGGAAGGTTTGAGGGGTTGGATCGGGACGCGATGACGGCAGCCGAGCTCGATCTGTTGGCCGAACGGGAGATACAGAACGCCGTGATGATCGGCAGCCGAATCCCCTACTTAGAGAGGAAGGCCATTTTCAGCCAGACCCGCGAGCTTCCGCCGGCCGGGCGCGAGCTACCGGCTCGCACGCCCCGCAAAAAACTTGGGAAGGCGGCGTGACCCCAAAAGCGAAACGCCCGGGTAGCGGCCCGGGCGTCTCAAATCGACTTACTGGAGCAAGTCTCGAATGAATACTATCCCTGCCCACATGGAAGTCAAGATTGCGGAGTTCGGCGAGCGCCTCGCCGCCAGGATGCGTGAGCTGAAGGCGCTGGAGGCTGCCAAGGCGAAGGCACCCTGCGCAGTGGTTATACCGTTCCCGAGTCGACGGCGCGCGGCGTAGGCGGCCGGATAGAGAAACGCCCCAGCCGTGGCCAGGGCGCTTCAATCCCGCTCGCTGAGGGATCAGGACCGGGTCGAGCCGAATCTGCGCCTTGGCACGCCGGGTGTCAAGCCGCCGGCTGCCCCACGACAAACAGGGGCTTGTCACTAAGCGTCTTTCCGCCCCTGGTGAGCCATACCTCGTAGGACTTGAAATAGATGAACGGGCGATGCTCATGCTCCTCGCCCGCTACCTCTCCGCCGTTGAGGTAGAAGCCTCTCCGGTCATGTTCGGAGCTTGGACCACACACCCATATCTGAGGCCTGCCATCCGGAGTTACCGCCACGGCCCCAGGCGACGGGTAGGTGCCGTCCGCAGTTCTTGATGTTGGGTCAGTGATTCTCAGTTCAAAGCTCACGCCGGGAGCTATCGCGATCCCAATATCGTTAACGCCCTCCAAACGGTCATAGAACTTGCCGCGTTCATTCCCAGTAAGCATCAAAGACTTCTTTTTCGGGCCTGCGGGGACTTCGATTTCCGCGGCGAGGGTCCAAAAATCACGCAGGAACATCAGCGTTCCGTTGGGCGCTTCGCCCGAGGACATCCGCACGAATGCATCGACGGGATAGCTCATAACCATCTCCTTGGTAACCCCGGCCAATCCGGGGCCTGGCCGCATCCTACACCTTCCGTTGAAGCCCCGCCCTGCGCGGGCAGCATGGCCCCCATTGACCAACCGGGGGCCACGATGTCCACAGAATCCGTCGCCGCCGCTATGGGCGCTGGCAAATACGCCCAGGCCTTGGAAGATGCCTGCATCCGTTTCGGCATCGTGACTCCGCTGGAGAAGGCCCATTTCTTGGCCCAGGTCGCGCATGAGTCGGCCGGGTTCCGCACCACCACCGAGTACGCCTCGGGCAAGGCCTACGAGGGCCGGAAGGATCTGGGCAACACCCAGCCGGGTGACGGCGTGCGGTTCAAGGGTCGCGCCCTGATTCAGGTGACCGGGCGGGCCAACTACCGGACCTACAGCCTGTGGAAGTACGGCGACGAGCGGGTGGTGCTGAACCCGGAAATGCTCGCCGAGCTGCCGGACGCGGTGGACGCCGCCGGCTGGTACTGGACGGTAGCCAGGCCGAAGATCCCCGGTATGGCCCGCGCCGACGACCTGGTGGGTGTGACGAAGGCGATCAACGGCGGACGGAACGGCCTGATTGACCGCGGCGAGCGCCTGGCGAAGGCGAAGCAGCTCTTCGGGCTGCCTGCCTGATGCCCAGCACCGCCAACAAGATCGCCGCAACGAACCGGCTGCAGTCAGCGCTGGCGATGGCCGGCATGACCAACTCGGCAGGGTCCGTTTCGCCCTCCGTGCTGCAGCACATCAAGTCTGCGGTGCAGGACGCGATCGACCTGATTCAGGAGCGCGATCCGGTCAAGCGCCACACGGCAATGATCGTGCTGGCGCTGCAGGACTCGACCGAGATCAGGGTATCTACCACGACAGCCGGCGAGCCCGTTGAGCATGTCTGGGTGAAAGACCGAGAGCTGTTCAATTGGGCGATCAAAAAGGCCCACTGGCTGACGAGGACGGAGCAGTGAGCATTGCAGGACTCAGGCGGAACGTAGGGACGGCGCGGATCGGACTGGCGATCCTGTATTCCTTCCAGCTCGGCATGGCTATGGCTGCGCTTCTGTATGTCAACGTGCCCGAAGGGAACAACGATGCACTGATGCTGCTGATCGGCGCGCTGGTCAGCAATAGCGGTGCGATCGTGGGCTACTACTTCGGGAACATGAGCAAAAGCAACGGTTCGGGGAGCTGACATGAATCCCACGGCTATCAAGATCGCTATCGGCGTCGCACTCTTCGCGGCTTGGTCAGCGGCCATGTTCGGCGCTGGCTGGTCGTGGCGCGGCGACCGTGCCGAGGCGAAGGAAAACGGGCAGCAGGCTGCAGCAAGCGCTGCCCAGGTGCAGCAGCTCAACGAGGTGCGCGCCACCGAACACACCCAGGCCGCAGACGTGGCCGCCATTGGAGCGAAGCATGAAGAAGACCGCGCTGCGGCCCCGGCCGTCGCTGATGCTGTTGTGGCTGACCTGCGTGCTGGCAACCTCCGGCTGCGCGACGGGTGGGCAAGCTGCGAAACCCGGCGTTTGTCCGAAGCCGCCGACAGCACCCGCGAACGTGATGCGGCAGCCCAGCGCCGAGAAGAGTTTGCGGGCGCTGTTGTTCGAGTCGGCCGAGACGCCGACGACCAGCTCGCCGCCTGTCAAGCCGTAGTGCGCGAAATGGGTGGGTAATGGCCACCAAGAAGCGCGTACCGCTCCACCAGAACCCTCGCGGCTTTGTCGACGTTGACCCGGACGCGACTGAGGGCGCGATCCTCGGTGTGAACCTGCGTGACCCTGCCGGGAACGTCATCCCGGCCAGTGCGGTGCTGAACTCGGCCAACAGTGGCGGCGGCGGAACCAACACCATCAGCTCGACCGTCTGGAAGCTGATCCGCGAGATCCCGGCGAACATCGTCAAGCTGGCCGCGCTCGCCGGCAAGGGCATCGCGGTGCGCCTGAGCAACGGAGAATGGGTGCTGCGGACGCTGCAGCAGGCTCCCGGCATCGGCATCACGATCACCAACGGGGATGGCGAAGGCGGCGACCCGACCATCGGCCTTGCCGACCTCGCCAACGCCGGCACCGGCTCGCTGCTGGCCTTAACCCGTGACGGTAAGGGCAGGGTGACCGGCACCAAGGCCGCGACGATCACCGGCACCACGAACCAGATCAACGTCACGAATGGCGACGCTGTGGCGGGCCTTCCGACCCTGAGCCTTGCCACGGCGGTGATGGTGTCGCTCAGCAAGGCCGACAGCGCGGTGCAGTCGGTCGTTGCTGGTTCTGGCATCACTGTGGACAACACGGACCCGCGCAACCCGATCATCGCCGCGCCGGGCTCAGGCTTCGCGCCGCCGCCGACCAATGGCTATCCCTACGTCGGACTCAATGGCACCTGGGAGCGCGCCAACGCGCCTGACTCGCGGTACTGGCTGATCGAATACCCGCTGCTGACCGATCAGGCCGGGAACCAGCTCACGGACCAGGCCGGCAACTTCCTGATGGGCAACAGCCCGATCCTGCCGCCGGGCTGGCCGGCTTCCACCACCACGACGATCACCACGGCCGCCGCGCCGCAGGTCGTAACGCTGGCGCAGGCCAACGCGCTTGCCGGCGTGATTGATGGGCAGTCGGTGCTGATTACCGACCTGTCCGGCGGCCGGGAACTGTGCTGGTACGACGCGGCAGTGTCGGCCGGCACGAAATGGCGTCGTTACTCCGACCGGAGCATTGCGAACACCTGATGGCTACCGACCCGACCAGCGCAATCATCAGCGGCCTGCAGGCGTCCGTGGCGCTCGATGGCCTGACTATCAGCATTTCCCCGGGCATGTGCTACGTGCCGGGGCCTGCGCGCATCCTGAGCGACGGCACGACCTCCGTGGTGCTGTCCAGCCCGCTGCCCAACACGTTCTACCACCTGTACGGGTACGACGCTGGCGGCGGCATCATGGGGCTGGAGGCGAGCGCTACGCCGCCCTCTGACCCGTACCTGGGCACCGCGCGCACGAAGCAAGGTGACCCGACGCGGCGCTACCTGATCTCCGGCCGCACGAACGCCAGCGGCGTGCTGCGCCCCGGCAAACACATCTGGCCTGCGGCAATGGGCAACCGGATCATGCTCGACGCCGCCAGCGCGGCCGGCAGCATCCCGCTGACCCTGCTGTCTGCGCTGACCGCTGTCACGCCGCAGACCATCGACCTGTCAGCTGTGCTGCCGATCACCGCCACGCGCGCCACGGTGCAGCTGCAGAACCCGACCAACTTCTGGCTCTTCACCTCCCGCTCCGAGCGCGGCGCACCGTCTGCGACCAACTACCAGTACGCAGCGGTTCCCGGCTCTTCCCCGGTGGTGGACGTGACGCTGGACGCAGACCGCAAGTTCACGGTGCTGCTGACCGCTACCGGCCTGCTCGGCCCCATCCTCGGCCTGCTAACGGGATCGGTGACGATCACGCTGGTCGGCTACGACTTCGACCGCTAGGACACGAACATGGCGAACATCAAATACGCCGACCTGCTTGCCTACCTGCTGATCGCTCCGACCGATGACGATATGGTCATGTTCCGGAAGGGGGACGGCACCGATGGGCGCGCGCCGCTGGTCCAGCCAAAGGGGTACATCGACGGCCTGAAACTGGAATGGGTGTCCGGCACGCAGATCCGAGTCACTCCCGGCGCAGCCTACGTGCCCGGCCCGAAGCGCATCGCCGAGCTGGCCGCTGCTGTTACGCTCACGCCGTCGCTGTCGGCCAGCACCTGGTATCACGTCTACCTGACCGTGATCTCTGGCGTGGTCAGCGCAGAGGCCGTCACGACCGCGCCGGCATCGCCATACACCGGCACTGCCCGCGCCAAGACCGGCGACACCACGCGGCGGTATCTGGGTAGCTTCCGAACGGATGGCTCAGGCGCGATCTTCAACTTCATCCATACCGATGATGGCGTGATCTACCTTACCGACATCAGTGTGACCCCATTCCGCGTGCTGGCGAACGGAACCAGCACCAGCTGGACGACCTTCAGTGTGGCGAATGTCGCCCCGGTGACGGCAAACGGGCTGATCATCAACGCGGTGAACGCGGCAACTGGCGCGGTGCGCGTCCGCCCCTCGCTCGGCAGCTACGTGGGTAACGGCCGAATCTACGGTCTGGCAAGCGGCGTCAGCGCCTATGGCCCGTTGCCGGTCGATTCAACGCTGCTCGGTGCATACATGATCGACACTGGCGGCTCTGCCGTGGTGGACGTTGTTGGCTATCAGTACGGGAGGTGAGCATGTACGCAATCACGGATTCGGGCTATCGCGCTGTAACGGCTGAAATGCCGCTCGCTGTCGGCGAGAGCAGGGTGGCGGAAATTCCAGGCGCGCTCCTGACCAAAATCAAGGGCGACCAGATGAGGGCCGAGCGCAGCCAGCGCCTCCGGTCGAGCGACTGGACCCAGATGGCAGACGCGCCCCTGAGCGTGGCGGCAAAGACGGCATGGGCGGTCTACCGGCAGGCGCTGCGGGATCTGCCGACGCTGCCGGCGTTCCCCGAGGTGCCGTGGCCGACTCCGCCGTCTCTGGATGGCGCTGCCGGCACCGCAGGCTCGGGTGACTCGGTTCAGCTGCCCTGATCGGCCGTCTCACCGCCTGAGCCACCCCGGGCGTACAGTGCCGGCATGGACAAGCCCGACACCCCCGAAGAACGCCCCGACCCGACGAAGTACGTGCCAGGGCTGAGCCACCTGCAGTTACAGGACACCCGGACCGAAGAAGAGAAGCAGGCCGCCTCGATCAGGGAGTCGGCGCGGCGGAAGGGCAGGCGGTCGAAGTGGTGGGAAACCACGGCCAAAGAAAAGGCCCCGCGATAGCGAGGCCTGATCGATTGCGGAGCGGTCGGAATATTGCGGAGCGAAAATCAACGCTCGAAAACCCCGCAAACCATTGGTGCCGAAGGTGGGACTCGAACCCACACGCTTTTAAGGGCGGCGGATTTTGAGTCCGCTGCGTCTACCGATTCCGCCACTTCGGCTGGCTGGCCGCGTAGTGTATACAACTCGCGCCGGTTTGGGCAGGTCTGAATGCTTCAGGGATGTGGAACGTCTTCATTCCGGGTCAACGTTATACTCATTCCGCTGAACCATACAGGGAGGCGGCGATGAGCGCGCTGCAGGATCTGCGGGTACTGGTGGTCGAAAACGACGAGATGAGCGCGACCCTGCTGCAGATGCAGCTGGTCCAAGGGGGCGCTGTCGTGGTTGGCCTGGCCGGGAGCGTGGCTGAGGCGCTGCGGCTGCTGGAGGAAACCCAGCCCCAGGTCGTCCTTCTGGATTACAAGCTGGCCCGGAATGAGACCAGTGAGCCGGTCGCGGCGGCGCTGGCGGCGCGTCGGGTTCCGTTTGTGCTGGCCACAGGCATGGCGCGGGAGCAGTTGCCGGCCTCGTTCCAGAGTGGGGTGGTGCTGACCAAGCCGTACCTGACCGTTGAGCTGAACTCGGCGCTGTTGCGGGCGATGCAGGGGCAGTCGGCGAACGCGTGATCAGCTCCCGGGCGTAGAGCCACGCCCTGCGTGGCTGCGGGTGGGTCGAAGCCACGCAGGGCGTGGCTCTACGGTCACCCGTCAACCGACCGCGTTACGCCGCCTCGGCATACTCCAGATGGACCGGCTCGCGGTCATCCAGAATCTGGTAAAGGCTCGTCAGGTCATTTGGATCTGGATTCAACCACGCGTCCAGATGCTCGGGCCGGATCGGCACGATGCAGCGGTCATGCCCGGCAGCGGCTACTTCCACTGGCGGCTCGTCGCTGATGGCGGCAAATGACAGCAGCCGACCTTCCGGACCCTCCCATTCCGACCACAGGCATGCGATCAGCAGGTCGCGCGGTGGCTCGGAGCGGAATTCCAGCACCACATTCTCGGCCTTCTCGCCGGCATGAAGCGACCGGTGCTCCATGGCGTGCCTGGGCACATGCTCATAGAACGACTGCACCACGACAACCCCGTGCGTATGGCCGAACGCGTTTTTCCAGTAGGCCTCAAGGCTGTCGCGGCGGGCATTGTAGGTGCCCGGGTACAAGGCGTCGTTGCGCGCGGGCTTGCCGGCCAGCCGGCACTGGTAGCGCATCGGCTTGATCACGCGTTGGCCCTGCTCGGAGACGATCACCGGTGCGTACACGCCGGGAAAGATGCGGCTGTCACGCGGCAGCAGGCTGGTGCGGTGCAGGTCGTCCAGGCGGGCGCGGGCGCGCTCGATCCGGTTGCCGGCAATGCGCGCTTCGTTGCGTGCCTTCTGGGTGGGGCGGTGGGCGAGGGCATCTTCGGCCGCCTTCAAGCGGGCACTCTGCACGCGCAGTTCCTCATCCAGGGTCTGCATTTCCTCGGCGTGCCATTGCTGGATCTTCGCCACGATATCCTGGCCGGCGGGCGTGCGCGCCCCGGCAAAACCATCGTCCATGGCCTTGGGGGTTTTGGGCCGCTGTTTGCCCGGGTCATGCGCGTAAAGCTGGGAAAATTCGTCCAGCGACATCACCGCCCCGTACTCGCGGACCAGCTTGGTGTAATCGGCACGGATCTGGGCGGAATAGCACATGCGGATCAGGCTAACAAAAAACCCCGGCAGGGCCGGGGTTCGTTGTGTTATTGGCGTCCCCACGGGGATTCGAACCCCGGTCGCCACCGTGAAAGGGTGATGTCCTAGGCCTCTAGACGATGGGGACGCACGAAACTTTTAATTTTTTTGAACACTTCAGTCGGCCTAATGACTGAAGTGGTGGAGCCAAGCGGGATCGAACCGCTGACCTCCTGCATGCCATGCAGGCGCTCTCCCAGCTGAGCTATGGCCCCAC
>NZ_RHPP01000139.1 GCF_003935715.1 Stenotrophomonas sp. 278
GCGCGCGGTCAGGTCCTGGCGGGCACGTCGCAGCGACGCGGCCTGGCCGCGGCCACGCGCTTCGGCAACGGCTTCGGCGAAGTTGCCGAACAGCACCGTCAGCAGCAGGATCGCGGTCACGGTCAGGCCAAAACCCAGCGGAGCGTTGCCGGTCAGGGTGACCAGCAACGCCACCAGCGTGCCCACCATCACCACCGCCATCACCGGGCTGTGGATCAGGTGGCGCGGCGACAGCTTGGTCACCGAATCGCGCAGGGCGCGGCGCAGGCCGGCCGCGTCGAGCAGACGCTGGCGGCGCGGAGAAGAGGCATTCAAGGGAAGCGTACTCATGGAATGGTGTCTCACTGCAGGGTCAGCGACAGGTGGTCGGCCACGGGGCCCAGCACCAGTGCCGGCATGAACTGCAATACGGTCAGGATGACGATCACCGCGATCAGGGTGATGCCGAAGGTCGGGGTTTCCAGCTGCAGCGTGCCGGCGGTTTCCGGTGCGCGGCGCTTGGCCGCCAGCTGCGCGCAGATCACCAGCGGCAGGATCAGCAGCGGGTAGCGACCCAGTATCAGCACCAGCGTGCAGGTCAGGTTCCACCACGGCGTGGCGTCGCCCAGCCCCTCGAAGCCCGAACCGTTGTTGGCATACGCCGACACGTACTCGTAGAACACCTGGCTGATCGCATGGAAGCCGGGATTGGAATTGCCGGTCAGCGAAGGCACCGCCAGGGTGATGCCGGTCAGCACCAGCAGGGTGATCGGCTGCAGCAGGATCAGCAGTGCGAGCAGACGGATCTGCGGCGTTTCCAGCTTGCGCCCGAACAGTTCCGGGGTACGCCCGGTCATCAGGCCGGCCAGGAACACGCCCAGCAGCAGGTAGACGATGAACTGCAGCAGGCCGCAGCCGATACCGCCCCAGATCGCACCCACCAGCATGTTCACCATCGGCACCGCGCCGGCCAGCGGACTCAGCGAGTCATGCATGCCGTTGACCGACCCGTTGGTGACCTGGGTGGTCACGGCCGCCCACAGCGCCGTGCCATCCGAGCCGAAGCGGACTTCCTTGCCTTCCATCAGCAGTGGGCTGGCCGCGGTGGAGGAGTAGCCCTCCAGCCACACCGTGGCCGCCACCGAGACGCTGGACATCGCCAGCATGCAGCCGAACACCAGGCCGGCCAGGCGCCTGCGTCCGGTGAACGCTCCCAGCATGAACACCACGGCGATCGGAATCAGCAGGATGCTGACAAGCTCGATCGCATTGGACAGCGGCGTCGGGTTCTCCAGCGGCACGCTGCTGTTGGGGCCATACCAGCCGCCGCCGTTGGCACCCAGTTGCTTGGCCGCGACCATTGCGGCAACCGGACCCAGCGGCAGCTTCTGGCCGTCCATGCCGGCTGCTGCATCAATCGGCGTAGCGGTCGGGCCACCTGCCAGCGTCGACGGAACGCCCTGGCTGGTCAGCAGCACCGCCCACAGCAGGCACAGCGGCAGCAGGAAGCGCACGCAGGCGCGCACCACGTCGGCGTAGTAGTTGCCGACGTTGACCACGCGGTCACCGTTGGCAACCGGCTCGGCCTGGGCGGTTGCCGCCGACGCGTCGGTCTTGATGAACAACGCACGCAGGGTGGCCACCAGCAGGGCCAGGCCCATCATCGGCGTGACCACCTGCAGGCCGGTGATCGCGGTCATCTGCGCGAAGTACGACAGCTGCGCCTGGCCAGAGTAATGCTGCTGGTTGGTGTTGGTCAGGAACGACACCATCGTGTGCAGCGCGGTATCCCAGCGCATGTTGGGAATCTGGTCCGGGTTGAACGGCAACCAGGCCTGGGTCATGAACACGATCTGCACCAGCACCGCGATTACCACGTTGCTGAGCAGGAACGCGCCCACATAGCCCCGCCAGTTCATGCCGCGCGCCGGGTTCACACCCAGCGCCCAGTACAGGGGCTTTTCAATCAGCCCGAACACGGCATCGCCGGGCATCGGCCCGCCGCGCATCACGCGGGCCAGGTAAAGCCCAAGCGGAAAGGCCAGCACGATGCTGGCCACAAGAATCAGAACGATCTCGGTCATGGTCGGCTCCGCTCAGAACTTCTCAGGCGCAAGCACGACGTACAGCAGGTAGGCAGCGGCAACGATCACCAGCACGCCGCAGACCAGGGCAAGCCAGGCGGGCAGGGTGGGTGGCGTCGCGGCTGCGGCGGCAACAACAGGCAGAATCAGGCTCATGGGACGTCCAGGTGGAACCACTCCACGTCAGGCCGCCATCGTCCGCCTCACCCCCGTAAACGCTCCACGCCCGGGCCGTCGCCCGGGCGTAAAAAAGCCATAAAAATCGCGATCAACCCCGCGGATCGTTGGCGACCGCCGTCCCCTTCAACACCCGATACCGCTGCAGGGTCTCCTCGATCTCCGTATCCAGCGCCTTGCGCTGGGCGATGAACGAAGCCTGCAGGCGCTGCTGCGCCACCAGTTCGGTATGGCGCTGGCGGATGTCTTCGCTCTGCTTGGGCGGCACCGGCTGCCCGGCCAGCTCGCGGTCGCCCGCGCTGGACAGCAGCGTCACCAGTGCCTCGCGCAGACTCGCCACGTTGTAACTGGCGGTCTGCACGTTGTTGTCCAGGATGCCGGTGCGCTCGTTGAACACGCGGCGCAGGTCGTCCTCGTTCTGATAGGTGACCAGCATCGCCTGCTCGGTGCGGTCGCGGGTTTCCTGTGCCGCCTCGTCCAGCTGGCGCTGGGCCGCGGCCACCGCTTCGACGGCACGCTCTTCTTCGGTCAGGGTGCGGTCCACCGAACCCCGGCGCAGACCGCTCTTGACCCCGAATTCCTCACGCGCGTTGTTCACCGCGTTCTGGGGCAGGGCATCACTGCAGATGCGCTCGGAGCCCTGGTTCCAGCAGTACAGCTTCTTCGGCTTGGCCTGCACCCGCTCGTACTTCGGGCGCTGGTCCTGGGCCTGCAGCACGGGTGCGGCCACAAGCAGGGCCAGCGCGGTGGCGGTGAGCGAAAACGTGGTGAACCTGGACATGGTGGGCAGCCCCCTGCTGCAATCAACGCGTAGGACGGCTGCCGTAACGGGACCGATAGTCCTCCAGCGGCTGCCGGTATCCGACAAGTTCCGGATTTCCAGAGGCAAAATCAAGCAGATCCGCCAGCGTGGCCACCGCCACCACCGGAATGCCGGCTTCTTCGGCCACCGACTGGGCCGCCGAGCGGCGGTCGGTTTCCGAGGCGATCTCCTGGCGGTCCAGCGCCACCACGATGCCGGCCGGGGTACCGCCCGCGCTCTTGATGATGGTCAGCGCCTCGCGGATGGCGGTGCCGGCGGTGATCACGTCGTCCACGATCAGCACGCGCTTTCCGTTCATGTCCGCGCCGATCAGGTTGCCGCCTTCGCCATGATCCTTGGCTTCCTTGCGGTTGAACGACAGCGGCAGGTCGCGGCCGCGCTGGGCGAATTCGCAGGCGGTGGCGGTGGCCAGCGGAATGCCTTTATAGGCGGGGCCGAACACCACGTCGAACTTCAGCCCGGTGGCTTCCACGGCGTCGGCGTAGCAGGCCGCCAGCTGGGCCATGCGGGCACCGGAGTCGAAACGGCCGGCGTTGAAGAAATACGGGCTCAGGCGGCCCGACTTCAGGGTGAACTGGCCAAAACGCAGCGCGTCGGCGGTCAGGGCCAATTGCAGGAAACGGTGACGATGGTCGCTCATCTAATGACTATTCAATTCTCTTTGGAGCGCAGATGCTAATCCATCCGCCCCAATTCAGGCTCGCGGCAGGCGGTCGCAGGCCTCTGCAGCGGCCGGATCCGGCCAGCCGCCGGCCCGGGCAACCCGGTATGCTTTGTCGGTTCCCGCACCAACCCTGGACACGCATGCGCATCATCAGTTTCAACGCCAACGGCATCCGCTCCGCCGCCAACAAGGGCTTCCTTGACTGGTTCCGCGCCCAGAATGCCGACGTGCTGTGCATCCAGGAAACCAAGGCCCAGGAAGACCAGCTGTCCGACCCCATGTTCCGCCCGGACGGCCATCACTGCTTCTACCGCGACGCCATCACCAAGAAGGGCTACAGCGGCGTGGCCATCTACAGCAAAAAGGAGCCCGACCAGGTCATCACCTCGCTGGGCTGGGCCCCCTTCGACGACGAAGGCCGCTACATCGAGGCCCGCTACGGCAACCTCAGCGTGGTCTCGTTCTACATCCCCTCCGGCAGCTCCGGCGACCTGCGCCAGGGCTTCAAGTACGAGGTGATGGAATGGCTGCGCCCGATCCTGGCGCAGTGGCTGGCCAGCGGCCGCGACTACGTGCTGTGCGGCGACTGGAACATCGTGCGTTCGGCGCTGGACATCAAGAACTGGAAGTCCAACCAGAAGAACTCCGGCTGCCTGCCGCCCGAACGCGACTGGCTCAACGGCCAGTGCGTGGACACCGACCAGGCCATGGACATCGCCGCCGGCCAGGGCTGGACCGACGCTTACCGCCTGCTGCACCCGCAGGGCGAGGACTACACCTGGTGGAGCAACCGCGGCGCGGCCCGGGCCAACAACGTCGGTTGGCGCATCGACTACCAGTTCGTCAGTCCCGGCCTGCGCGAGCGCCTGCGCAGCTGCTCGATCTACCGCGACGAGCGCTTCTCCGACCATGCACCGTTCACGGTGGACTACATCCCATGAGTGAAGCGGTTGCTGCCAAGCGCCAACGCCCGTGGCAGCGGGTGCTGGCCAACCTGACCGATAAAAAGGTCCTGGCCATGCTGCTGCTGGGCTTCAGCTCCGGCCTGCCGATCTATCTGGTCGGCAACACGCTCGGCTTCTGGATGCGCAAGGAAGGCATCGATCTCAGCACCATCGGTTTCCTGTCCTGGGTCGGTCTGGCCTATACCCTGAAGTTCCTGTGGGCCCCGATCGTCGACCGTACCGACGTGCCCGGGTTCGCCCGCCTTGGCCGTCGCCGCGGCTGGATGCTGTTGTCGCAGATCGTGGTCGCCGCCGGCCTGGTCGGCATGGCGCTGGTGCAGCCCAAGGGCGGGCACATCCAGTTCCTCGGCATCGCTTGGGAACACATCGTGGTGTTCGGGGTCATGGCGGTCATCGTCGCCTTCGCCTCGGCCACCCAGGATATCGTCATTGATGCCTGGCGCATCGAAAGCGCCAAGGACAGCGAGCAGCTCGGCCTGCTGACCTCCTCCTCCGCGCTCGGCTACCGCAGCGCCCTGCTGGTCACCGACGCACTGATCCTGCTGGTGGCCGCGCGCGTGGGGTGGCAGATCTCCTACGAACTGATGGCCGCGCTGATGATGGTCGGCGTGGCGGCCGTGCTGGTGGCCAAGGAGCCGGCCCGCGAAATTGCGGCGGTGAAGGGCCAGAACGCCGCGCTGTGGACCCCGCGGGGTCTGTTCGATGCCGTGGTCGGCCCGTTCGTGGCCTTCATCAAGGAGCACCGCAGCGGTGCCATCCTGATCCTGGTCGCGATCAGTGCCTACCGTATGGCCGACTTCATCATGGGCCCGATGGCCAACCCGTTCTATGTGGACCTGGGGCTGGACGAAGACGTGGTCGGTGCCGTACGCGGCTCGGTCGGGCTGGTCGCCACCTTCGTCGGCATCGCGCTGGCCGGCCTGATCGCGGTGCGCTGGGGCGTCCTGGTGACGCTGGTGGTCGGTGCGGTGCTGGGACCGTGTTCCAATCTGGCCTTCGCCTGGCTGGCCTATGTCGGCCCGGACACCACGTATTTCGCCGTGGCCATGGCCATCGACAACGTCGCAAGCGGGTTTGCCGGCACCGCCCTGATCGCCTACATGTCCAGCCTGACCAGCATCGGCTACACCGCCACCCAGTACGCACTGCTCAGCTCGTTCTACGCCATGCCCGGCAAGGCCTTGAAGGGCTTGTCCGGCTGGGCCGTGCAGAGCCTCGCGCAGGGCCGTACCCTGCTGGAAGGCTACGCGCTGTTCTTCATCGGGACCGCGCTGATCGCCATTCCGGTGGTGCTGCTGTGCCTGGGGTTGATCTGGCAGCAGCGGCGGCAACGTGCGGCTGCCGCCTGACCGCCCGGGAATGACATCGCGTGGGCCGGCCAACGGCCGGCGCTACCGATGGTTGGGATCCCGGTAGCGCCGGCCGTTGGCCGGCCCAGGGAATGTCAGAACGACTTCGCATCCGGCAGCGCCTGCAGCGCCGCGATGGCATCGGCCAGGGCATCCACCTCCGGGTTCTGGAACCCATGGCGCACCTCCAGCTCGCTGGAGAACAGCCCCTGTTCCAGCAGCACCACGCAGGTGTACTCGCGCGTCCACCCGCGTGCCACGGCAACGCGACGGATGCGTTCGTCGAGCAGCGGATCAAGATCGCGCAGCACCAGATCGGCCATGTGTTCTCCCCTTGCGTACAGCACCGCCCCCACGGCACAACAGCTGCGATCATGCGCCTGCCATGGGGCGCGGGCAATACGTCCGCGCGCCGCCGGAACTGATGCGTTCACCTAGGCCGGGTGAATCGCCCCCAGAATCCGCGGCCCCTGCGCCCCGGTCACGCTCGGCAGGTTGCCCGCCAGCCCATCCAGCGTGCGCTGCGCCAGCCAGGCAAAGCCCATCGCTTCCATGTAATCAGGATCCAGCCCGTGCACCGCGCTGGACTCCACCAACACGCCCGGCAGCCGCGCGCTGAGGCGGCGCAACAACTGCGGGTTGCGCACGCCACCGCCGCAGACCAGCACGCGACGGGCCTCGGGCAGATGCACCTGCAGAGCGTCGGCCACGGTGGCGGCGGTCAGCTCCAGCAGGGTCGCCTGGACGTCGGCAGCCGCCAGCGTCCTTCCTGCCAACGCGGACGCCGCCCAGTCCAGGTGGAACTGCTCGCGGCCGGTGCTCTTCGGTGGCGGCAGGGCGAACCACGGCTCGGCCAGCCACTGCGCCAGCAGTGCTTCATCGATCTGCCCGCTGGCCGCGAACGCACCGTCCGCATCGAACGGCACGCCCAGATGCTGCTGGCACCAGGCATCCATCAGCGCATTGGCCGGGCCGGTATCAAAGCCGCGCGGCACGCCCCCGCGCGGGATCAGGGTCAGGTTGGCAATGCCGCCCAGGTTGAGGATCGCGCGGTCTTCGTCGCTCTGACCCAGCATCGCCAGATGGAATGCCGGCATCAGCGGCGCACCCTGGCCGCCCGCGGCCACGTCCCGGCGGCGGAAGTCGGCCACGGTGGTAATCCCTGTCGCTTCGGCAATCCGGTTGGCATCGCCCAGCTGCAGCGTAAAGGCCGGGACAGCCAGCGGCCGGTGCCGCACCGTCTGCCCATGCGAGCCGATCGCCCGGACCTGCCTGCGATCCACGCCGCTCGCCTCCAGCAACGCGTTCGCGGCATCGGCAAAGCGCAGGCCGATCTGCGCGTCGATCCGGCCCAGCGTATCCAGCGAGTCCAGGCCGCCGCCTTCGCCCAGCGCGATCAGCTCGGCGCGCAGCGCCGGGTCCCAGGCGTGGGTATGGCCGTGCACGAAGCGGCACCCCCCGTTTGCGGGGAACTGCACCAGCGCGGCATCGATGCCATCGGCGCTGGTGCCCGACATCAGGCCCAGGTAAAGGGGGAGGGCAGGGTCAACGGCAGTCATGAAAAAGGCGGGTCCCGTCAAAGAACCCGCCCATCATCGCAATCCCAAGCCCGTAGAGCCACGCCCTGCGTGGCTGCACACCCTCAACCGCGCGTGTTCTTGGCCGGCTTGGCCGCACTGGCCGTCGCTTTATCAGCCGACGCTCCCTGCGGAGCCGGGCTCGCATCGGCGTAGATCAGCTTCTCCATGCCCTGGATACGCGCCAGCGCCGGCGCGGTCTGCGCACGGAAGGCGACCAGTTCGGCCCCCTTCAACGGTTCCGGCGGCGGCATGGTCACCGACAGCGGGTTGCGGTGCACGCCATTGACGCGGAATTCGTAGTGCAGATGCGGGCCCGTGGCCAGGCCGGTGGAACCCACGTAGCCGATCACCGTGCCCTGCGCCACGCGCTGGCCGGTCTTGATCTTGCCGAAGCGCGACATATGCCCGTACAGGGTGGTGTGTCCCTTGCCGTGATCCAGGATCACCACGTTGCCGTAGCCGCGCTGCACACCGGCGAACTGCACGCGGGCATCGCCGGCCGCCATGATCGGGGTACCGGTGCGCGCGGCGTAGTCCACGCCCTTGTGCATGCGCATCTTGCCCAGCACCGGGTGACGGCGCGCGCCGAAGGTCGAGCTCAGCCGGGCGAAGGGAATCGGCATGCGGATGAAGCTTTTCTTCAGCGGACGGCCGCTGACGTCGAAGTACTCCGACTTGCCGTTGCGGTCGAAGCGGAAGCCGCTGTAGGTCTTGCCGTCGGAGGTGAAGGTGGCCGCCAGGATCTTGCTGGTGTCCACCTTCTCGCCTTCGCGCCAGGTTTCATCCAGCACCACGCTGAAGCGATCGCCGGGCTGGATGTCCTTGGAGAAGTCGATGTCGTACTTGAAGATCTCGTCGGTCATCGTCGCGATCGCCGAAGGCGACAGCCCGGCCTTGCGCGCCGCCGCGTACAGCGAACTGGTGATTTCACCGCTGGTCACTACCCGGCGGGTGGAGCTCTCGCGCTTGGTGATCTGCTCGCTGATCTTGCCGTCCTTCAGGCTCAGCTCGACGCGGTTGTCGCCATCGCGGTTGTAGCGGATCGCCCGCAGGTCGCCCGACAGCGGGACATCGAAGGCGATCTCGGTGCCCGGACGCAGCTTCACCAGCGAGTCGCGCACACCCGGGTGGTCCAGCACCTGGTGCATCACCGTGGCCGGAATGCCGGCCTCGTCGAACAGGTCGCTCAGGGTCTGGCCACGCTGCACGCGCAGCACCTGCCAGCTGTCACCCGGCGTCTGGTTCTGGCGTTCCAGCGAAAGCGGCGGTAACGGCAGGGCCAGGGTGGAATGATCGGCCGAGTAGGGGCCGTCGATGGTGTGCGAGAAGCCCGGCACAATGGTGGCAACCAGTGCGCCAATGGTGGCGAACAGGCTGGCGTGCATCCAGTGGCGGCGGGTCCAGCGCTCGTTGAAGGCCGCAGGAAGATGCTGCTTGAGCTTCCGATGGAGGGCAGTGTCGTGAAGAACGTTGAGGCGTTCCTTGAAGCGCTGCTTGCGGGCGCGGCCTTGATCGGAGTTCAGCATTGTCGAGCGGTTCCTGGCTGACCCGGCAACTCGGGCCTAAACGCCGGTTACCATAGACAGGTATAAATATCGCGTCAAACCCTTGTGCCTATTGGATTTTGTGAAGCACTTGCGGTTAACTTGTACTTAACGTCATTCATATAAATACGGCACCGCCGGGAGTTGAACCGTGTCATCGATTGATCAAGCCCTCGCCCAGATCGGCCGCGGGGCCGACGAGATCCTCAAGATCGAGGAGCTGCGCCAGCGGCTGGAGAGCGGCCGCCCGCTCCGGGTGAAGGCCGGCTTCGACCCCACCGCGCCGGACCTGCACCTGGGCCACACGGTGCTGTTGAACAAGCTGCGCCAGTTCCAGGACCTGGGCCACCAGGTGATCTTCCTGATCGGTGACTTCACCGGCATGATCGGCGACCCGTCCGGCAAGAACGTCACCCGCAAGCCGCTCAGCAAGGACGACGTGCTTGCCAACGCCCGCACCTATGAGGAGCAGGTGTTCAAGGTGCTGGACCGCGAAAAGACCGAAGTCCGTTTCAACTCCGAATGGTTCGGCAAGATGGGCGCGGCCGACATGATCCGTCTGGCCGGGCAGCACACCGTCGCGCGCATGCTCGAGCGGGATGACTTCGCCAAGCGCTACGCCGCCCAGCAGTCAATCGCCCTGCACGAGTTCCTGTACCCGCTGGTGCAGGGCTACGACTCGGTTGCCCTGGAAGCGGACGTGGAACTGGGCGGCACCGACCAGAAGTTCAACCTGCTGATGGGCCGCGGCCTGCAGGAGCATTACGGGCAGAAGCCGCAGATCGTGCTGACCATGCCGTTGCTGGAAGGCCTGGACGGCGTGGCCAAGATGTCCAAGTCGCTCAACAACTACATCGGCATCAGCGAACCCGCCATCGACATGGTCACCAAGACCATGAAGATCGGCGACGACCTGATGTGGCGCTGGATCGAGTTGCTGTCGTTCGACATCAGCCAGGCCGAAGCGCTCAGCCTGCGTGAGCAGGTCGAAGGTGGCAGCCTCAACCCGCGCGAGGTGAAGCTGCGCCTGGCCCGTGAGCTGACCACCCGTTTCCACGACGCCGACGCCGCCGAACTGGCCGTTGCCGGCTGGAACGCCGCCGTGACCGGGCAGGGCGACGTCAGCCTGCTGCCGCTGCAGGAAATGGCCATCCCGGCCGAAGGCCTGCGTATTGGTGCATTGCTCACCGCCGCCGGCCTGACCCCCAGCAACTCCGAGGCCTCCCGCAAGCTCAAGGAGCGTGCGGTGAAGGTCAACGGTGAGGTGGTGGAAGACGCCCAGCAGATGTTCACCCCCGGCTTCGAAGGCCTGCTGCAGGTCGGCAAGCGCAACTTCGCCCGCGTCCTCCTGGTTGCGTCTCCCTGATGTAGAGCCGGGCGTGCCGCGCCTTCGCAACATTGACGCACCGCATCGACGAACGCGTCGCCACGCGCCCGTGCAATGACACGCTTTGACGTAGAGCCGGGCTTGCCCGGCTGCTCTTCACGCAACGTCAAAAAAATTTCACCAACCCCCTTCCCAAATTCACCGGAAGGGCACATACTTTCCCTCCCCCGACGCAGGGGTCACCGCAAGGCGGCCACGGCAACGGAACGGATCGCCAACAACCTCGAAAAAAGGTGTTGACGGAAACGAAAAGCCTGACATAATAGGCGGCTCGCTTCGACGAAAAGACCTCCGGGTCGC
>NZ_RHPP01000013.1 GCF_003935715.1 Stenotrophomonas sp. 278
CGCCAGGACCGCCGCGCACTGGCGCAGGGCCCAGCGGCGTAAACGCATCAGCGGGCCAGCAGGGTCCGCGCCAGGGCCATGTCGCTGGCCTCGCGCTGTGCGCCATCACGCTCGCGCAGGTGCAGCAGCGCGGCTTCCAGGCGGGCACCACGGATGGCACCGTCGCTGGCCACGAACGCAGCTGCATCTTCGCGCGCATCCAGCACCACCTTGTCATCGTCGGAACTGGACGAGCCCGCCGACGAGGCACCGGATGCGGAACCGGCCGACGAGCCGGCGAAGCTGGAAGCCAGGGCCGGGAGCGGCAGCGACAGAGCAAGCACGGCAACAACGAGAATCGGACGCATCATCAGGGTGTCATTCAGGCGGGAAAGCACAGAGCGTATCGGGTGCGTGAAGAACTGTCGCGCCCTACAGGTCAAAAACCTTGCCGGGATTCAGCAAACCTTGGGGATCAAACGTTCGTTTGACCGCCTTCATCAGGGCGATCTCAGCCGGGCCACGGGTGCTGTCCAGATAGCCCTTCTTGACCAGACCGATTCCATGTTCAGCGGAAATGCTGCCATCGAAGTCCTTCAGCACCTGCGCCAGCAGCTTGGTCACGTGCTCGCATTGCTGCAGGAACTCAGCGTCGGCGGTGCCGTCCGGCTTGAGCACGTTGATATGGAGGTTGCCGTCGCCGATGTGCCCGAACCAGACCACGTCGAACTGGGGATAGGCTTCACCAATAAGAGCCTGGGTCTGGGCCAGGAACGCCGGCATCGACGAAATGCGGACGGAAACGTCATTCTTGTACGGCTTATAGCGTGCCACCGCCTCGGTGATGCCTTCGCGCAGACGCCACAGCTGCGCCGCCTGTGCGTCGCTCTGGCTGACCACGCCGTCGCTTACCCAGCCCTGCTCCATGCAGGCCTCGAACGCGGCCATCGCGGCCGCTTCCTGGGCGTCGTCGCCGGCAGCGAACTCGGTGACCACGTAGAACGGATGCACCTCGGCGAACGGAGCCTGCGCACCATGTGCCAGCACGTGCTCCAGCGCCCGGTCGGTGAAAAACTCGAAGGCCTGCAGCTGCAACCGCTCACGGAAGGCCGCGAACACCTCCATCAGCACCTCGAACGAGGGCAGCGCCAGCAGCATCACGTTGCTGGCCTGCGGCGGGTCGGTGAGCTTCAGGGTGGCCTCGACGATCACCCCGAGGGTGCCTTCCGAGGCGATCAGCAGCTGGCGGAAGTCGTAGCCACTGGAGTTCTTTATCAGCCCCTTGTTCAGCTCCAGCAGTTCACCGCTGACGGTGACCACTTTCAGGCCGGCGATCCATTCGCGCGTGTTGCCGTAGCGGATCACCCGGATCCCGCCCGCATTGGTGGCGATGTTGCCGCCGATCGAGCAGGAGCCGCGCGCGGCAAAATCGACCGGGTAGATCAGGCCGTGTTCCAGCGCGGCATTGTGTACGGCCTCCAGTGCCATCCCGGCCTGCACGGTCAGGGTGCGATCCACCGCATTGAAGGCCAATGGCTTGTTCATCCGCTCCAGGGACAGCACCAGCTCGCCGTGGGCGGCCACGGCCCCACCGGACAGCCCGGTACGACCGCCCGAGGGCACCACCGCCACGCCCTGGGCACTGCACCAGCGCAGCAGCGCCTGCACTTCCTCCACGCTGGCCGGCAAGGCGATGGCCAACGGGGCTGGCGTCCAGCGCCGGGTCCAGTCGCGCCCGTAATGCTCCAGATCGGCCGCATCGGTCTTGAGCCGCAGCCCGGGGCAGTCCTGCAACAGCGATTCAAGGCGCGGGTCGGTCATGGTGGCTCGAGAGCGTTAAACCACCAAGGGTAGCGCACCACCGTTGGTGGTGCGACCGCCGCAAGGCGGCGGAACGCCCGGCGGAAAAGATGCATCTGAAACCACCTGTCATCCTCATGGCGCAACGCACCATCGCCGCCCCGTTCTGGCATAGTGGTCCACCCTCTCCACCGTGCTGCACCTTGCCCATGTCGCCGAAGAAGACCTCGTTCCCGAAGCAGGATATCCGTGTGCTGTTGCTCGAGGGGGTCAGCCAGACCGCCATCGACGTGTTCAGCGCGGCCGGTTATTCGCAGATCGAGGTGCACAGCAAGGCACTGCCGGACGAGGAGCTGAAAACACGCATTGCCGAGGCGCATATTGTCGGCATCCGCTCGCGCACCCAGCTCAGCGCCGACGTGCTTGCGCATGCCAAGCGCCTGATGGCGGTGGGCTGCTTCTGCATCGGCACCAACCAGGTGGACCTGGAAGCGGCGGAACTGGCCGGCATTCCGGTGTTCAACGCGCCCTACTCCAACACCCGCAGCGTCGCCGAACTGGTGATTGCCGAAGCGATCATGCTCACCCGCGGCATTCCGCAGAAGAACGCGGAATGTCATCGTGGCGGCTGGTCGAAGTCTGCCGCGGGCAGCCACGAAGTGCGCGGCAAGACGCTGGGCATCATCGGCTACGGCCATATCGGCACCCAGGTCGGGGTCATGGCCGAAGCCATGGGCATGCAGGTGATTTTCCACGATATCGAAACCAAGCTGTCGCTGGGCAACGCCCGCGCGGCGATTGACCTGGACGATCTGCTGGCCCGCGCCGACATCGTCACCGTGCACGTGCCGGAAACCGCGGCCACGCAGTGGATGATCGGCGCGCCGCAGCTGGCGAAGATGCGCCCCGGTGCGCACCTGATCAACGCCGCGCGCGGCACCGTGGTCGATATCGAAGCACTGGACGCGGCGCTGCATTCGGGCCACATCGGCGGCGCGGCGCTGGACGTGTTCCCGGTCGAGCCGAAGGGCAATGGCGACGCCTTCGTGTCGCCGCTGACCGCGCACGACAATGTCATTCTTACTCCGCATGTGGGCGGCAGCACGCTGGAAGCCCAGGACAACATCGGCGTGGAAGTGGCGGCCAAGCTGGTGCGGTACAGCGACAACGGCAGCACCCTGTCGGCGGTCAATTTCCCGGAAGTGACCCTGCCCGAGCACGCCGACAGCCTGCGCCTGCTGCACATCCACCAGAACGTGCCGGGCGTGCTGTCCAAGGTCAACGAGATCTTCTCGCGCCACAACGTCAACATCGACGGCCAGTTCCTGCGCACCGACCCGAAGGTGGGTTATGTGGTGATCGACATCACTGCAAGCGAGGAACAGGCCGCAGGCGTGCGCGAGGAGCTGGCAGCGATTCCAGGCACGCTGCGGACGCGCGTGTTGTATTGATCGTCACGACCAACGGTCGTGACCTACCGCGCCAACCACCGTTTCGCCATCCGCGGCAAGGACGGATCCCCATCCGGGGTCGCAATCGCTTCTGCCGCGACCTCAGCCACCGTGCGCCAGGCCAGCGCCAGCGACTCCTCGCTGACCACGAACGCCTCGCTGCCCAGTGCCCGCACCACGTAACGGGCGTCGTAATGCCAATGCCCCGGCACGTCCTTGCGCTCGGGAATCCAGTGCTTGTCGATGTCGAACAGCGACCCGTCTTCCAGCACCAGCCCGCTCAGGCCGGATTCCTCCTCTGCCTCCGTCAGCGCCACCTTCGCCAGGTCGCGCTCGCCGTCGGCATGGCCGCCCAGCTGCAGCCAGCGGTCCAGCTTGCGGTGATGGGTCAGCAGAATACGCTCCCCATCCGCGCTGACCAGCCAGGCGCTCCCGGTGAAATGTCCAGCCAGCCGGGTCCGCAGAAAGGGGTTTTCCGGATCATCCAGAAGTGTGCTGAATTCGTCAGCCAGCGCGGCGTGCTCCGGGTGACGCCGGGCGTAGTCGGACAACTGCGAACGCAGCGCGGCGTCTTGTCCTACAAGGGATTCAGGGATCAGCGACATGTAATAGGGAGGCGGAGGCGGGAATGCCCCATTATCGCCGCCGATGCTGCATTTGCGCTTGTGCGCAGGCTTCAGCTTTGGCTAAGGTACAGCGGGTCGCCCGTTGGGGCGGCACCACCCCAATCAAGGGGGCGCGGCAATGCATCGCGCCCCGCTCATTCCATTCAGCGGGGCCTGGCCCCGCGTTACGGGAAGCACTGCATGCTGAAGTCTCTGTTGAGGGTCAAACCGGTGGCACCGGCCGGGCACGTCGATGCCGGCGAGCCGATTGAAGGCAGCCTGGATGGCGAAGCCACACTGAAACGGACCCTCACCGCGAGACACCTCATCCTGCTGGGCATCGGCGCGGTGATCGGCGCGGGTATCTTCGTGCTGACCGGGCAGGCGGCGGCCAACCACGCCGGTCCGGCAGTGATGCTGTCCTTCGTGATCGCCGGCTTCGCCTGCGCTCTGGCCGGTCTGTGCTACGCCGAGTTCGCCGCGATGATGCCGGTCTCGGGCAGCGCCTACTCCTATTCGTACGCAACCCTCGGCGAAGGCATGGCTTGGTTCATCG
The DNA here is from genome assembly GCF_003935715.1 of Stenotrophomonas sp. 278. Taxonomy (GTDB): domain Bacteria; phylum Pseudomonadota; class Gammaproteobacteria; order Xanthomonadales; family Xanthomonadaceae; genus Stenotrophomonas; species Stenotrophomonas maltophilia_AH. The sequence goes on from NZ_RHPP01000013.1 coordinate 4,392, forward strand.
GCTGGTGCCTGGTGCTGGAGTACCTGTTCGCCTCGGCCTCGGTTGCGGTGGGCTGGTCGGCCTATCTGATCAGCTTCATCACGACCACGCTGCACATGCCGTTCCCGGACGCACTAAGCGCTGCGCCGATCGCCTGGACCGGTCAGGAGTTTGTGTCGTCCGGCAAGCTGTTCAACCTGCCGGCGGTGCTGATCGTGGCGGCGGTATCGGGCCTGCTGTATGTCGGTGTGACCCAGTCGGCCTTCGTCAACGCGATCATCGTGGCAATCAAGGTCACGGTGATCTGCCTGTTCATCGGCATTGGTGCGGCGCATATCGACCCCGCCAACTGGACCCCCTTCATTCCGGAAAACACCGGCGTGGACGGCCAGTTCGGCTGGAGCGGTGTGTTCCGAGCGGCGACCATCGTGTTCTTCGCCTACATCGGCTTCGACGCGGTCTCCACCGCCGCCGGTGAAACCAAGAACCCGCAGCGCAACATGCCGATCGGCCTGCTCGGCTCGCTGGCGGTGTGCACGGTGGTCTACATCGTGGTCTGCGCCGTGCTGACCGGCATGATGCCGTACCACCTGCTGGGCACTGACAAGCCGGTCGCCACCGCGCTGGAGCCCTATCCGACCCTGAGCTGGCTGAAGACGTTCGTGGAAATCGGTGCCATTGCCGGTCTGTCCTCGGTGGTGCTGGTGATGATGATGGGCCAGACCCGCATTGCCTACACCATCTCCCGCGACGGTCTGCTGCCGAAAGTGTTCGGCAAGGTCCATGCCCGTTTCCGCACTCCGTACTGGGCCACCATCGTGGTGGGCGTGCTGGCCGCGGCGCTGGCTGGCCTGGTGCCGCTGAACGTGCTGGGCGAGCTGGTGTCGATGGGCACCCTGCTGGCCTTCGCCACGGTCTGCATCGGGGTGCTGGTCCTGCGTCGCACCCGCCCGGAGATCGAGCGTCCGTTCCGGGTCCCGGCGGTGTGGCTGATCGCCCCGCTCGGCGCGCTCACCTGTCTGTTCCTGTTCTGGCAGGCGTTCGTGGTGCACTGGCATCTGTTCGTCGCCTGGACCGTGCTGGGCCTTCTGATCTACTTCCTCTACGGAATCCGCAACAGCAAGCTCGCCAAGCAGTCATAATTCCGCAACGGGCCGGCCCAGTGCCGGCCCGTTCGTTTTCACCCGAAAAGACCCAAACACATGCTCAAACAACTGTGGGCCACCAAGCACCCGCATGCTGCCCATGAAGACGCCAACGGCCTTAGCCTGAAGCGCCACCTGGGTCCCTGGGGCCTGACCGCGCTGGGCATCGGCGCGGTGATCGGTGGCGGCATCTTCGTGATCACCGGCCAGGCGGCGGCCAACCATGCCGGCCCGGCAATCATGCTGTCGTTCGTGCTGGCAGCCATCTGCTGCGCGTTCTGCGCGCTGGCCTACGCCGAGTTCGCCTCGATGGTGCCGGTGTCGGGCAGTGCCTACACCTACACCTACGCCACCTTCGGCGAGCTCTCGGCCTGGTTCATCGGTTGGATGCTGGTGCTGGAGTACGGCGTCTCGGCCTCGGCGGTGGCGGTCAGCTGGACCGGCTACTTCCTCAGTCTGCTAAGCCATTTCGAGATCCATCTACCGGCCGCACTGGTGAGTGCGCCGCTGGACGCACAGCTGCGCCCGACCGGCGCGATTGCCAATGTGCCGGCCGCCATCCTGGTGCTGCTGCTGACCTGGCTGTGCTATGTGGGCATCAGCAAGTCGTCGGCGATGAACATGGCGATGGTGGTACTGAAGACCGGCCTGATCATCCTGGTGATCGTGGTGGGCTGGAAGTATGTGGACCCGGCAAACTGGACTCCGTTCATTCCGGAGAACCAGGGCCCGGGCAAGTACGGCATGGAAGGCGTGCTGCGTGGTGCGGCGATGGTGTTCTTCGCGTACATCGGGTTCGAGGCGGTATCGGTGGCGGCACAGGAATCGCACCGGCCGCAGCGCGACATGCCGATCGGCATGATGCTGTCGCTGGTGATCTGCACCGTGCTGTACATCGCAATGGCGGCGGTGATGACCGGCCTGGTGCCGTACAACCTGCTGGGCACCGACGAGCCGGTGGTGACGGCGGTGGCTGCGCATCCGCAGCTGGGCTGGTTGCGGGTGGTGGTGGAGATCGGCGCGCTGATCGGCTTGTCCTCGGTGGTGCTGGTGATGGTGATCGCGCAGCCGCGCATCTTCATGATCATGGGCCGCGACGGGCTGTTGCCGCCAGTGTTCACCAAGATCCATCCGACCTACCGCACGCCGCACATCAACACGGTGATCACCGGCATCGGCATTGCCCTGCTGGCGGCGCTGTTCCCGCTGGACGTGCTGGGTGAGCTGACCTCGATGGGCACGCTGATCGCCTTCGCGGCTGTCTGTGCAGGCGTACTGATCCTGCGCCGCACGCAGCCGGACCTGCCGCGTCCATTCCGGATTCCGGCGGCGTGGCTGGTGTGCAGCCTGGGCGTGCTGAGCTGCCTGGCGCTGTTGTCGGCGATGACGCTGCACAACTGGATGCTGATGATCGGCTGGACGGTGATCGGGTTTGCGATCTACTTCCTGTACGGCTACCGCCACAGCCGCCTGCGCGGGCGTTGATGCTGGGTTCCTGTAGGGACACGCCATGCGTGTCCTCGCGATGTCGGGCTCCGCGCGAAGATCAAGAGCGGCGGCTCTGCATTGACTCTTGGTTGGGCGGATCGGGACGGGCGTTCCGGGGGACGGCGCAAGTACATCCTTGTAGCCTCGATCGCCGCATCCATGCGGCTCACGCCCCCTCCAGCCCATCCCGACCCACCCCCGACAGGGCGTCGGTGACGGAACCGAAAAGCAGAAGCGGCACTCGTGGCGCTGGTAGATGACGACCGTTGGTCGTCATGCTCTGGAGCCGACCATTGGCCGGCTCTGCTTTTTCTCCCTCCCCCAAGTGCTGGCACTCGCAGAATTCTGTCGAAGTCCGGTCGGGGTGGGGTTTGCGGGGGTTTGAGCCGCATGGGTCGGGCGCATGCGCCCGACGGGTTGGGCAGGACGCCCAACCCCGGTCTTGCCGTGTGCGCAGGATTGCGCACACGTGCAAGCAGCGACCAAGCCCCCATGGACGTACTTGCAGCGTCCCCCGCAAACCCCACCCCGACCGGACTCCCCCAGGAAAGCCGCTTTTCGCAGGCAACTCACTGAAAAGACCGCTAAAATCACCCCCATGAACACCCCCTACGACCCCACCCGCCTCAGCCAGCTGGCCCAGGTCCTGATCGACAACGTGCGTGAGCTGGCCCAGGCCGGCTGGACGCCGGCGACCAGCAGCAACTTTTCGCATCGGCTGGATGACCAGCACGCGGCCATTACCGTGTCCGGCAAGGACAAGGGCCGGCTGATCGAAGACGACATCATGGTCGTGGACTTCGATGGCCAGGCCGTGGGTCGGCCGCTGCGGCCGTCGGCGGAAACCCTGCTGCATACCCAGCTTTACCGCCGCTTCCCGGAAGTCGGCTGTGTGCTGCATACGCACTCCCCCGTGCAGACCGTGGCCTCGCGCCTGTATGCCGCGCAGGGGCATATCCGGTTGGAAGGCTATGAGCTGCTGAAGGCCTTCCATGGCAACAGCACACACGAAATGGCCATTGAAGTGCCGGTGTTTGCCAACACCCAGGACATGAATGTGCTCTCCGCGCAGGTCGACGCCCTGCTCGACCAGCAGTGCCTGTGGGGGTATCTGATTGATGGCCACGGGTTGTATGCCTGGGGCCGGGACATGGCCGAGGCGCGCCGGCACCTGGAGGCGTTCGAGTTCCTGTTCCATTGCGAGCTGGAGCTGCGGAAGCTGCGCGGGCTTTGAACCCCGCGATGTAGAGCCGGGCTTGCCCGGGTGCCGTGTAAAGCAGCCGGGCAAGCCCGGCTCTACGTGATGCACCCCGGTCGCGTACGGCACGCACATTCAGATTTCACGCGGATGGGGCATATGCTGTTTCCCCCGCGTCATTACGCCGCGCCCCCAACCGCGGGCTGCGGCTGCTACCCTTTAAGACCCCTGTTCCCACGTTCAAGCTGCCGCCATGAGCCGACTGCGCATCTTCAATGACACCGCCCCCGAGGCCCCGTTGCTGGACACCCAGGACGGTGCCGTGATCACCGATGAACTGAATAAGATCGGGGTCACCTTCGAACGCTGGCAGGCGGCCCACGAAGTCGCCCCGGGTGCCAGCCAGGACGAGGTGTTCGCGGCCTACCGCGCCGACATCGACCGCCTGGTCGCCGAACGTGGCTTCAAGAGCGTCGACGTGGCCTCGATCGCCCCGGACAATCCGAACCGTGCGGAGCTGCGCAAGAAGTTCCTTGACGAACACTTCCACAAGGAAGACGAGGTCCGCTTCTTCGTCGCCGGCTCCGGGCTGTTCACCCTGCACGTGGGCGACAAGGTCTACGAGATCGAGTGCGTGAAGGACGACCTGATCGCCGTGCCGGACAGCACCACCCATTGGTTCGACATGGGCGAAGAACCCAGCTTCGTTGCCATCCGCTTCTTCACCGAGCCGGACGGCTGGGTCGGCCACTTCACCGGCACCGATATCGCACAGAAATTTCCCCGTTACATCCCTACCCAGGCTTCCTGATCCATGTCGCAGTCACCCCGTGTTGTTCTGACCGATATCGAAGGCACCACCAGCAGCATCTCTTTCGTGAAGAACGTGCTGTTCCCGTATGCGCGCAAGGCGCTGCCGGCGTTCGTTGCCGCGCATGGGCAGGAGCCTGAGGTTCGCCGCTGGCTGGACGCGGTGGCCGCCGAGATCGGCGGGGCGTGCCGGGACGCGGTGGTGGTGGAAACCCTGCAGGGCTGGATCGACCAGGACCGCAAGCACACCGCGCTGAAAGCGCTGCAGGGCATGATCTGGAAAAGCGGCTACGAGCGCGGCGACTACCAGGCGCACTTCTATCCTGAAGTGGCGGCGGTGCTGAAGGGCTGGCACGCGCAGGGCAAGGCGCTTTACGTGTACTCCTCCGGTTCGGTACCGGCGCAGAAGCAGTTCTTCGGCTTCAGCGAAGCCGGCGACCTGACTGCGCTGGTGTCGGGCTGGTTCGACACGGAGATCGGCGGCAAGCGTGAGGCGGACAGCTACCGCAACATCGTCAACGCGATTGGCGTGCCGGCCGGCGAGATCGTGTTTCTGTCCGACGTGGTGGAAGAGCTGGATGCGGCGCGCGAGGCCGGGCTGCAGACGCGCCTGCTGGACCGCCTGCAGGATTACCCGCTGCCGCGCACCGGTGAAGCCACGCACGGCCACGACCGCGTCGAGAATTTCCAGCAGATCACGTTGTAATTCCGGCACCGCGGCGGACGCGCATGGCGCGTCCCTACGGGGCATCGCTGTAGGGACACGCCATGCGTGTCCACGACCATCCCGGGCCGCGTTCGATTACCGGCCCATCGCCTCGGCCACGTGACGCACCCGCAACGCGTCCGCCAACGCCTTGGCGCTCTGATCCGCCTTGACCCGGATCCGCACCGGCTCCCCGGGCACCAGATCCAGCGCGTTGTCATCAAGTACGGCATCGAAGCCGTCAAACTCGACCCAGACCCCACGCGCCAGCTGCGCCGAGCGCAGCTCCAGCACGCTGTCATCGCCCTCGCGAACCCAACGGCTGACGATCTTCGCCTCCGGCAGGCGCATGTCCTTGGCCGCCGCGAAATACACCACCTGCCGCGATATCACCTGCTCACCGTCGAGCAGCTCCGCCACGGCCACGGTGCGCTTTGGATCCGCCTTGCCCAGCAGCTGCGCATCGGTGAACCGCCCCACCTCCAGCGCCGCCAACGGGGGCACCGTCACCGCCTTGCGCTCATCGCGGCGCACACGGCCATCCACATCCATCACCCGCAAGCGCCACGCCCCGCGCAGCGGCTCGGTCCGGTCGTTGAGCAGACTCACCCGGGTCACGCCCTCATCGCGCAGCGCGGCGACGGCATGACCGGCGAAGAAGCGCTTGGCGTGGAAATGCAGCGCCTTCCAGCGCCCGTCGTAATCGACGCTCGACCACGACGCCCCCGGCCACACGTCGTTGAGCTGCCAGTACAGCGAGCCCATCGTGTACGGACGTGACGCCCGATGGTGCAGCGCGGCCAGCGCGATGCCTTCGGCCTGGGTCACCTGGCTCAGGTAGACGAAGTCATCGAAGTTGCGCGGCGTACCAAACTCACGCTCGATGTACTGCAGCAGGCGCTGGTTGCCCTCGCCCGCCATGAACTTCTGGTGCGCCTTCACCACCGGGCTGTCCACCTGCCGCTGGTCGGCGGGAATGATGCCCTCCAGCGTCTTCATCGACGGCCACGCCTGCAGGCCGTACTCGGACATGAAACGCGGGGTCTCGCGAAGATACGCCTGCACCGGCAGCGCCGGATTGCCCCACACCTGCCAGTAGTGCTTGTCGCCACGGGTCGAGTCGTTGGCCTTCTCGTCGAGGTCGTTGCTGGGCGAACTCGACCAGTACGGTACGCCCAGTCCGTGCTCGCTTACCACCTGGCGCAGGTCGTGGCCGAACAGGTCCACGTAGCCCTGCCAGACCTTCTTCGCAAACGCCGGGTCGGCCGCGGTCAGGTCGCGGCCGTGGCCCCAGTCCTTCCACGCGGTCTCTTCTTCATTGTTGCCACACCACAGCACGATGCTGGGATGGCGGCGCAGCCGGCGCACGTTGTCGCGCGCTTCGGCCACCACGTTCTGGCGAAACGCGGGGTCATAGCCGGGCTGCATGCCGCCGCCGAACATGAAGTCCTGCCAGACCAGCAGGCCGAGCTCGTCGGCAATGTCGAGGAAGGTGGAATCCTCGTAATAGCCGCCGCCCCAGTTGCGCACCATGTTCATGTTGGCGTCGCGTGCGGCGGTGAGGTCGCGACGCAGGCGGGCGGCGTCCACCCGGGCCGGGAACGCGTCGAACGGAATCACGTTCGCGCCCTTGGCGAAGATCGGCACGCCGTTGATGACGAATGCGAAGCCCTGGCCGCCATCACGGTCGACCTCGCGGCGCAGTTCCACCGTGCGCAGCCCGGTGCGCAGCTGTTGCTCCACCCTGCCCTGCTTGCCGGCGTCGACTACGGTGCGCACGGTGTAGCGCGCCTGTTCGCCGTAGCCCACCGGCCACCAGCGGCGCGGGTTCGCCAGCTGCACCGGTACGGAAACCACCTGGATGCCCTTGCGCAGGCTGGCCTTCTGCTCGACGACGGCGGCGACGCGGCCGTCCGGGTCGACCAGCGACACCTGCACCTGGGCATTGCCGGCGGCTGCGCGTTCGATCTCGACATCCACCTGCAGGGTCGCTCGGGTTTCATCCAGCGCCTGCGTCTGCACGGCCACATCGGTGATGCGCTGTGCATCCCAGCTGTCCAGCATGACCGGACGCCAGATGCCCGCCGTCACGTAACGCGGGCCCCAGTCCCAGCCGAAGTGGTAGCCGGGTTTGCGCACGAAGTTGCCGACCATCGCATCTTTGGGTTCGTCGCCATAGGGCGAAGGATAGTTACCGGCGATCTTGTGCGGCATCGCCTGCACGCCGGACAGCAGCGTGGTGATCGGCGAACGGAACACGATGCGCAGGGTGTTGCCCTGTGCCTTGAGCCGCCCGTCCACGCGTGCGCGCCAGGTGCGGTGGCTGTTGTTCGCCTTCAGCAGCGGGCGATCGTTGAGGGTGACCTCGGCGAAGGTGTCCAGCCCCTCGAAGGTCAGCTCGGCGTGCGCATTGGCCAGCGTGGTCGCGTCGACGTCGAAGCGGGCCTGGTATTCCCAGTCGGCCAGCCCGATCCACTGCAGACCGGCTTCGGGTGCGCCTGCGTAGGGGTTTGGGATCAGCTGGTGGGCCAGCAGGTCGGTGTGGACCGAGCCGGGGACCTGTGCGCTGCGCCATTGAGTGGCTTCGGGGTTAGCGATTGCCTGGGCGTTGCCTGGGAGGAGGCGGAAGGACCATTGGGCTGACAGCGGGGTGGCTGCGGCTGGCAGCGCCCAGAGCAGAATTAAAAGCAGAACGCCCAATCGCTGCATACATCCTCCTGTAGAGCCACGCCCTGCGTGGCTTCGACCAACCCATACACCGCGCAGACGCGCATGGCGCGTCTCTACGGCCGATCATTACCGCGAAGCCACGCAGGTCGTGGCGATACGGGTCCCCTCAACGCACTACGTTCAGCACTTCGTGGCACGCGCCCATGGTGTGGTAATCGGTCTTGCCTGCCGGGCTCTTCTCATCGCTGTACTTGCGGTTGTCCGCGTCCAGGATGCGGTACCACGCGCCGTACTGGTGGTCGATCATGTGCTGCCAGGCGTAGGCCCAAAGCTTGTCGTACCACTCCCAGTACACGGACTCACCGGTGCGCTTGGCCAGCAGCGCTGCGGTGGCCAGCGACTCGGCCTGCACCCAGAAGTACTTGTCGTCGTCGCACACGCTGCCGTCCGGCGCGAAGCCGTAATACAGCCCACCGCGTTCGGCGTCCCAGCTACGCTCCACCGCCACGTCGAACAGATGACGCGCGGTCGGCACCAGCCAGTCGGCCTGCACGTGACGATCCAGGATCAGCAGCAGCTTGGCCCACTCGGTCTGGTGGCCGGGCTGGAAACCCCACGGACGGAACAGGTGCTTGGGGTTGTCGAGGTTGTAGTTCCAGTCGATCTTCCACTGGGTGTCGTAGTGCTCCCACACCAGACCTTCGCCCTGCGCCGCCTGGCGGCGGGTCATGTGGTCGGCCAGCAGCAAGGCCCGCTGGAGGTAACGCTGCTCGCCACTGGCCTCGAACGCCGCCAGCATCGCCTCGCACATGTGCATGTTGGCGTTCTGGCCGCGGTAGTCGCTGAAGTTCCAGTCGGCGTCCGCTTCGTCCTTGTACAGGCCGAACTCCGGCTCCCAGAAACGCGTTTCCAGCAGCTGCCAGGTTTCATCCATCCACTGCCCGGCTTCACCGATCCCTGCCTTCAGCGCGCAGCTGTAGGCCAGCAGCACGAAGGCCACGCCGTAGCAGTGGTTGGTGGCGTCTTCGACCACGCCGTCGCGCAGGGTCCAGGCGTAGCCGCCGGTGGCCGGGTTGCGGTGCACGTCACGCAGGTAGGCAATACCGTGCTCGACCGCCTTCAGGTCTTCCGGCTTGCCGAATTCGCGATAGGCCATCGCATGGTTGAACACGAAGCGCGTGCTGCTGACCAGATGACGGTGGCTGGCGTCGTACACGCTGCCGTCGTCACGGTAGTAGTGGAAGAAGCCACCGTTCGGGTCGATTTCGTGGGGCTGGTAGAACGCCATGGTCTGCGCGATGTGTGCGCGCAGGAATTCAGGCGAACGGAAATCAGGCTGGGGCGGAACATGCGTGGTCATGCGGCGGTGTCCTGTTGTTGCTGCAGCAGTTGTGTCACTTCGGCCAGGCTGGGCATGGCGGCAAACGCGCCCTTGCGGGTGACCGCGAGCGCGCCGACGGCGGCACCAAAACGAATCGCCTCGCGCAGGCCGGCAGCGTCGCGGCAGAACTCTGCGAAGGCATTGCCATCAGCCCCGCGCTCACCGAGTGCGAACAGCAGCCCAGCCACGAAGGCGTCGCCAGCGGCAGTGCTGTCCACCGTAGGCACCTGGAAACCGGTCACCGTGCCCTGGCCGTGACGGGTGAACCAGCGCATCGGCGCGGCCCCGTCAGTGACCACCACGGCCTGCGCGTTGGCCCCCAGGAGGCGCTGGATCACCACGTCGGCACCGTCGAAACCGAGGGGTGCCGCGAGATAGTCGAGCTCCTCGCGCGACAGCTTGACCAGCTCGGCCAGCTTCAGCGCATCCCACAGACGCGGAGTCGGGTCCACATCGGCCGGCCACAGCGACGGACGCAGGTTGAGGTCCAGGCTGACCAGGGCACCGGCAGCGCGGGCGCGTTGCATGCCCTGCAGCGTGGCCTCGGCGATCTCGGCCTCGGTCAGGCTGTTGGAACACACATGGAACGTGCGCGTGCCGTCGAAGCATGCCGGCTGGAAGTGCTCGGCGCGGAACAGCAGGTCCGCCGCCGGCGGCCGGTAGAAGCTGAAGCTGCGCTCGCCATGCGCGTCCAGCGCCACGAACGCCAGCGCGGTCTTGGCCCGGTCGGTGCGTACGATGCAGTCGGTCGCCACGCCGGCGTCGCCCAGGCTCTGCGCCAGGAAGTCACCGAACATGTCCTGGCCGAGCATGCCGGCAAAGTGGGTATCCGCACCCAGCTTGGCGGCGGCTACGGCCACGTTCGCGGGTGCCCCGCCGGCGTACTGCAGGAACGCGCGCGGGGTGTCCGGCGTGGCGGGCGGCTGCGCGAGTAGATCGATCAAAATTTCGCCGAAACACACAATCTTGGTCATGACGCGCTCAGCCCCCCTGGCTGAAACCAGCACGCGGGCGCGAGCCCCACATGCCATAGAACAGGATGTAGCCGTAGCACAGCAACGGCAGGATGAAGGACAGATGCAGGCCGATGCGGTCGGCCAGCAGGCCCTGCAGGAACGGGACGATCGCGCCGCCGACAATGGCCATGATCAGCAGGCTGGAGGCCTTGTTGGTCAGCGCACCCAGGCGCTCGATGCTGAGCGCGAAGATGGTCGGGAACATGATCGAGTTGAACAGGCCGATCGCCACCACCGAATACACCGCCACGTGGCCTTCGGTGCCCATGGTCAGCGCCAGCAGCGCCACGTTGGCGGCGGCGAAAATCGTCAGCAGCACGCGCGGCGAGAAGCGGACCATGATCGCCGAGCCGGCGAAGCGACCGATCATCGCCATGGTCCAGTAGGCCGACACGAACCCGGTGGCCTGCTGTTCGGTGAAGCCGCCGATGTTGGGCATGGACAGGTAGTTGACGAGGAAGCTGCCGATCGACACTTCCGCGCCCACGTAGAAGAAGATGCCCAGCACGCCAAACAGAACGTGGCGATGGCGCAGTGCATCCATCAGGGTGTGCTTGACCGGGTCGGCCTGCTCGGTGGTTTCATTCAACGCCGGCAGACGGAACAGATAGACGAACACCGCCAGCAGTGCCAGCGCGATCGCCAGGCCCACGTACGGGCCCTGCACCGACTGCGCTTCCTGGGTGCGGTAGGCCAGCTGCTCGGCCGCGCTCAGCGCGGCCAGCTCGTCAGCGCTCTTCACGGTATTGCCCAGAATCAGCAGGCCACCGAAGATCGGCGCGATCGCAGTACCCAGCGAATTCAGCGCCTGCGCCAGGGTCAGGCGGCTGGACGCGGTCTGCTCCGGCCCCAGCAGCGCCACATATGGGTTGGCGGCGACCTGCAGAACGGTGATGCCGGTGGCCAGCACGAACAGCGCGCCCAGGAAGGCTTCATACACGCGCAGCTCGGCCGCAGGCCAGAACCCCAATGCGCCGACCGCGGCGATGGCCAGACCGGCGACGATGCCCTTCTTGTAGCCCAGGTGCGCCACCAGTCGACCGGCCGGCAACGACATCAGGAAGTACGCGCCGAAGAAGGTGAACTGCACCAGCATCGCCCGCGCGTAATTCAGTTCGAACACCGCTTTCAGATGCGGAATCAAAATGTCGTTGAGGCAGGTCAGGAAGCCCCACATGAAGAAGATGGTGGTGGCCACCGCCAGCGCAACGCGCGTGTTGACCACGGGCGCGGCGGAAGACGAGGTGGGCAGTCGGGGCGTTGGAGAGATGGGCATGCGGGACGCGTCTCAGGGTACGGACAGAGAAGAGGAATGCGACATCATGCGGCGATGCCGCTGCTGTCACGGATGCGAAGCTGTACGGGAGCCACGGTGCGCTGTGGCGGTGCGGTGGGGTTGTCGAGCCGGTGCAGCAGCAGTTCGGCGGCCTGACGTCCCCGCTCGCGCGGGTTCACGGTCAGGGTGGTCAGCGGCGGCAATGCCACGGCCGCTTCGGAAATGTCATCGAAGCCGGTCACCGCAAACTCCGTCCCCGGACGAATGCCACGCGAGGCCAGGCCCAGCATCAGGCCCAGCGCGACGGTGTCGTTGTAGCAGACCGCGGCGCTGGGCTGTGCATCGGCGGCGAACAGTTCGCCGGTGCGCGCGGCAGCCTCCAGGCGGTTCGGGGCGGATTCAATGAGCCATTGCGGCTGCACCTGCATCCCCGCCTCGCCCAGTGCCTGCTTGTAGCCGGCACGGCGCTGGTGACAGGAGCTGGAGTCGGCATGGCCACCGAAAAACGCGATCCGGGTGTGGCCCCGTTCGATCAGGTGCCTGGTGGCCAGGTAGGCCCCCTGCTGGTTGTTCAGGGTCAGGAAGTCCCAGTCACCGCCTTTCAGCTCGCGGTTGAACAGCAGCACGTTGGCATTGAAGCCCAGCGCCTGGCGCAGTTCGCTGGCATCGGTGCCTTCGGCCGGTGAGAGGATCAGGCCGGCGGGCGTGTGCTCCATCAGGGTGGATACCACCGCCTGCTGCCGCTGCGGCGACTCGCCGGTGCTTCCGAGCAGGGTGACATACCCCTTCGCGCCCAGCGCCTCGTCGACGCCCGAGGCGAACTCGGCGAAGAACGGGTTGGACAGGTCGTTGATCACCAGCGCCACGCTGCTGGAGGTACGCCGGCGCAGATTGGCCGCGCTGCGGTTGTAGACGTAACGCTGCCTGCGCAGCTCGGCTTCTACCCGGGCACGGGTGTCCACGTTGACCAGCGGGCTGCCGCGCAGGACCAGTGACACGGTGGCGCGCGAGACCCCGATGGCCTCGGCGATGTCGGTCACGGTCACCGCACGACCGCTTGCGCGCGACGTGGATGCAGCGCCTCCCTTCGAAGACGATGCCTTCGTGGCGGCCCCTCTGGCAGTCGAACGTTCCTTTTTCATCGTGGCATCAGGCGGGTCAAAGAAGATGCAAGCCTAAACGATCGCATCGGCCAGCGGACCACGGCAGCACGGGTGCACCCGCACCGGCCCGCCCTGCCCCGCTGACCGATGGCCAGGCTCATTCCAGCGACGCTCCTGGAGTGGCGCAATACGACACCGGCAATGCCTCGCTGCGGGTACCCCAACCGCTTTCCGGGGCCTGGGTGCCCAGTGCATAGCGGATGGTGCCGCCCTGCTGCAGGCGGTTCCAGTCCAGCCAGACCTTGTCATGGTCCTGGCCGTCGACCTTCACCGACTGGATGTACTGCAGGGTACGACCTTCCGCGCCCGGGGCCTGCAGCTTCAGGGTGCGACCGGTGCCCAGGTCCACTTCGACATTGGCGAAACGCGGGGTGTGCAGCAGGAACTCACCGGTGCCCGGCACGGCCGGGTACAGGCCCAGCGCACTGAACAGGTACCACGCCGACATGGTGCCCAGGTCGTCGTTGCCGGTCACGCCATTGGGGGCGTTGGTGAACAGCTGCTGCGCGGCGCGCACTACCGTGGCGGTCTTCCACGGCTGGCCGATCAGGGTGTACATCCACGGCGCGTGCAGGTCCGGTTCGTTGTTCGGGTTGTAGCGGTACTGGTTGTAGTAGCTGTATGGCCCCACCACCCATTCCTTGCGCGCGGCCTGCAGCGGCGACTGCAGCAGCGCGTCGTAGGCGAAGAAGGCATCCAGGCGCTTGCCGGCCTGCTCGCGGCCGTGCATGGCCTGGACCAGGCCCGGCATGTCCTGCTGCGCCAGCCACTGGTACTGCCAGGCGGTGCCTTCGTGGAAGCCATGGTGCGACCGGGGGCTGTAACGACCATCGGCCGGCACGTACCACTTGCCGTCGTCCATGCGCGGGCGCGGGAAGCCGCTCATGCCGGTCTCTTCATCGCGCACCGAGGCGTCCCACACCTTGTGCCAGTTGCGGCCGCGTTCGCGCAGCACGCCTGCATCGGCACTGTGGCCCAGGCCGTCGGCCATCTGTGCCAGCGCGCAGTCAGCCAGCGCGTACTCCAGCGTGGCCGAACCGCCGTGGTGCGGGTCGACGTCCATGCCCTTGGAGGGGAACGCACGGTCGTAGGCAACGAAGCCGTTCTGCACATAGCCCGGGTTGCCGGATCGACCGGCATGGCGGGAGTTCATCGGCGGCAGCTCGAAGGCATTGCGGCGCAGCGCCGTATAGGCCTCGGCCTCACGGCCCTTCAGCGCACCGAAGCGCCACAGGTCGGCCATGAACGGAGTAACCGGGTCGCCGGTCATGATGTTGGTTTCAAAGTTGGCGTAGCCCCAGCGCGGCAGCCAGCCGCCCTGCTCGTTGATCGCCAGCAGGGTGCGACCGATGTCGCGGGTGACGTCCGGACGGGTCAGCGCCAGCCACTGGTTCTGCGCGCGGTAGGTGTCCCACAGCGAGAAGTACTCGTAGTAGGTCCAGCCGTCGGCGCGGTGGATCTGGTCGTCGTAGCCGCGGTAGCGGCCATCGGCGTCGCTGCCGGTCAGCGGCTGCAGCAGCGCGTGGTACAGCGCGGTATAGAGAACGGTGCGGTCATCGGAATGCTTGCTGTCCACGCGCACGGTGTTCAACTCCTTGCGCCACTGCTGCTGGGCCAGGCTGCGCATGCGTTCGAAGCCAAGCAGCTTGCCGTTCTGCATGCCGTCCTCGCGCAGGTTGGTGCGCGCGCCTTCCGCGTCCACGTGCGAGATGGCGCTGACGGCGGTGACCGCGCGGCCCTTGGAGGTATCGAAACTCAACCACGCACCGCTCGGCTTCTGCTCGCCTTCCATGCCATGGCGCGCGCCAGGCAGACCGCCTGCCTCGCCCCAGGTGCCGAAGGCCTTGAACGGGCGGTCGAACTCGATCCGGAACCAGGTGGTGTACTGGTGGCCGCCGCAGAAGCTCTTGGTGACCAGCTTGCCTTCCACCACGCGGTCGCCGACCACGTCGATGACGCTGCCGATGACCGAATGGCGCTCGTTGGCCTGGCCCACGTTGACCAGCACATGGCCTTCGGCCCTGTCAGCCGGGAAGGTGTAGCGCTCGGCGGCGGCGCGGGTGCGTGCGGTGGCCTCGGCGTCAATGCCGCCGTAGCTGGTCAGCCGCACCTTGTAATAGCCGGCCTGACCCACTTCACCCTCATGGGTGTAGCTGGACGCGTAGGCCTTGTGATCGAAGCTCTTGGCATTGTCGGTATCGAAGTCGCCGCCCGGCCCGATGCTGCCGGTCACCGGCAGGACCGAGACCTGGCCGCCCTGCTCCCAGCACCCGGCCCCGGACAGGAACGAATGGCCGAAGCCGCGGATCTTCGGGTCGTCATAGCGCCAGCCGGCGTAGTGCTCGCCGATCGGGCTGACCTGGATCAGGCCGAACGGGGCCGAGGCACCCGGGAAGGTGTTGCCGTCGTCCTTGCTGCCGATGAAGGTGTTGACCTCACGCTCCAGCGCGGCCGGTGCGGCCTGCAGCATCGGGGTGAACCCCAGCACGGTCAGACAGGCCAGTCCCAGCAGCGGGCGGCGCAGGGCAGGAAGTTCGCGAAGGGACGGCAATCGGCGCATGCAGTGGGTTCCTGTGGGTCGATGGGCGTGCAAATCCCCGCCAGCGGGAATTTAGATCGATTTAAGTGGCGGAGTAAACCACGTCGGTTTGGATCGATGCATTCTGCGCCGCAACATGAACAACCCGCTGCCTGTTCACTTATTGCGGAGCAGCATGCGCTTTTGTGTCAGCCATGTTTAAAATTCGCCGGTCGATGGTTTAGATCGATCCAACTTTAAACCGTCATACAGCGGCCGTGGCGCGCTGGGGGAGCAGCCCGGATTACCCCAGAGAAATCGGCTCAAAAATTAGATCGATTCAATCACATCCGTGTACCAGCACGCCAGTTCGATCCAGGAGAGGGAGAGAGTGGAAATGAAGCAGATGTCCCGTAAGAACGGTCGCCATGCCCTGTCGGCAGCGATCACCTTCGCCCTGACCGCCGCCTTGTCGCCGGTGGCATTCGCCCAGCAGGCGGCGCCCGCCGCTGCACCGGCCCAGAGTCCTGACGCCACTACCCTGGACAGCGTCCAGGTCACCGGCTACCGCTACGCCATCGAGCAGAGCCTGCAGCAGAAGCGCGACGCCAACGCGGTGGTCGAAGTGATCACCGCCGAGGACGTGGGCAAGTTCCCTGACAAGAACGTCGCCGATTCGCTGCAGCGCGTGCCCGGCGTGGTGATCACCCGTGACGGCGGCGAAGGCAAGAGCGTCAGCGTGCGCGGCCTGGACCCGGACCTGACCCTGACCCAGTTGAACGGCAACTACATCGCCACCTCGGAAACCAACGACGAGGCCAGCCGTTCCTTCAACTACACCCTGCTGCCGTCGAACATGCTGTCCAGCGCCGAGCTGTTCAAGTCGCCGGAAGCGCGCATCGATGAAGGCGGCATCGGCGGCACGGTAATCCTGCACACCCGCCGCCCGCTGGAGATGGAATCCAACTCCGGCTACGTGACCCTGGAAGGCACCTCCTCGGACACCCACAAAGACGTGGATCCGCAGGCATCCGCGCTGTACTCCTGGCACAGCCAGGACGAGCGCTTCGGCGTGCTGGTCGGCGTGACCCAGCAGAAGCGCACCAGCCGCACCATGGAGGTTACCTCCGAGAACTACCAGTGGTACGGCACCGACACCACCGCGCGCGACGTGTTCGGTCGCGACATTGACCAGGGTGGCGTCAACTACTGGTGGGGCAACTCCGGTTTCAACGACCAGAACGGCCGCAACTACACCGACTTCTTCATGCCCACCTCGGTGAACTTCGCGGTGAAGGAAGAAGAGCGTGAACGCAAGGGTGGCCAGTTCACCTTCCAGTTCAAGCCGATCGACAACCTGACCCTGACCGCGAACTACTTCCGCTTTGAACTGGACGGCAACTACGAGCAGCACATGCTGAAGGTGCCGGAATGGAACATGGCGCGCTACAACCAGGACGGCAACTGGGCCGGCGGTCGCCTGCTCAACGGGCTGACCATGGACCCCAGCGGCACCATCGTCACCGGCGCGCAGTTCGAGAAGCTGGCCGGCAAGACCTATTACTGCAGTGAAGACGAAGCCGCTGCCGCGGGCATGGCCCCGGGCGGCTGGGGTCCGGACGACTGCACCGTGCCGACGCCGCAGCTGACCGGTGGCTACAGCCGCGAAAAGGCGCTGTCGCAGACCGCCGACCTGAGCATCGACTGGGACATCAGCCCGCTGTGGAAGGCCTCGTTCACCGGCGGCCGCACGTGGTCTGAAGGTGGCCCATCGATGAACTTCCGCATGTCGGCCAAGCCGCGTCGCCGCGTCGATGGCGTGTGGGAAGCGGGCAACCGCTACACCGCGTGGGACCTGACCGGCACGCCGTCGGTGACCTTCTCGCCGGACCTGCAGCAGCAGCTGATGAACGGCATTGCCGAAGTGGACACCGGTTCCACTGACTCGTCGTGGATGCAGACGGAAGTGGAGCAGAACTACTTCCAGGCCGACTTCACCAAGCTGTTCGAGACCGGCTGGCTGGATTCGTTCCAGTTCGGCGCGAAGTACCGTGACGGCAAGGTCCACCGCAACACCGGCAACACCTATTGGGTGTGCCCGGGCACCGACCCGGCCGACTACGACAACAACCGCTACCAGGCGGGCTGTGACAGCACGGCGGGCATCGCCCAGCCGGGCTTCTTCCTGTCCAACCCGATCAGTGGCATCCGCGGCGGCTTCGATGCAAACGTGTTCCCGGGCATCAATTACCCGGCGTACATCAACTACCTGAACCAGACCTACGGCGGTTCGCACAACCGGGTGGAAGAAGACTTCGTCTACAACGTCAACGAGAAGATCTACTCCGGCTACTTCCAGGCCAACTTCCGTACCGAGCGCCTGCGCGGCAACGTGGGCGTCCGGGTGGTGCGTACCAAGCAGTTCGCGCAGTCCAGCGATTCGATCGAGCGCTTCAACGACTACTTCCTGGACAACGCCTCGGGCGCGCCGATGTCGTGCGACGACCCGGCGGCGGCGGCCTTCCCGACCTACGGCTGCGAAAGTGGCTTCGTGCGTCTGCCGGACAACCTGGCACGTGAGAAGACCTTCGAGCTGATCGGTTCGGACAAAACCTATACCGACTTCCTGCCGAGCTTCAACATCGCCTGGGACATCACCGACAGCCTGGTGCTGCGTGGTGCGGCGTCGAAGGTGATCGCGCGTCCGAGCTACACCAGCATCGCGGCCCCGGGCGCGCTGAGCTACTACAGCGCCGAGTACGTGAACGACCGCCGCGTGGCCGGTGGTGCACCGGAGGAAGGCTGGGCGGGCCACGGCAGCAACAAGAACCTGGAACCGTTCGAAGCCAACCAGTACGACATCGGCCTGGAGTGGTACTTCAAGCCAGGTGCGGTGGCCGGTATTGGTCTGTTCCGCAAGGAAGTCAACAACTTCACGGTACCGGTGGTGCGCGACCTGCAGATGGAAGTGGGCGGCCAGATGGTGACGGTGCAGGACTACGAGACCGAAGCAAACGGCCGTGACGGCGTGTCGCAGGGCGTGGAACTCTACGGTCAGTACACCTTCGACTTCGGTCTGGGCGTGCAGGCAAACTACACCTACAACGACACCAACCTGGCCTCGATCGTGCTGGACGGCCAGGACCTGGGTGCTTCGCCGCTGGTGGGCAGCGCCAAGAACCAGGCCAACGTGACCGTGTTCTACGAGAACGAGACGTTCCTGGCACGTGCCTCGTACAACCGCCGTGGCGAAATCGTGGGTGGCCTGACCGCCGGCATGACCGAGTACAGCGAGCCGTACGACCAGCTGGATCTGAATGTGGCGTACAACTTCACCGACTCGCTGACCTTCACCGCCTCGGTGTTGAACGCCACCAAGTCGGAGCAGCGCATCCATCTGGGCAACGACACCGACGCCCGCCTGATCTCCAACCTGTACACCGGCCGCCAGCTGTACTTCGGCGCGACCTACAAGTTCTGAGTCCCGCCCCCGCCGCACGTCACGGCGGGGGATGTTCCTCCACGGCAGCCGCGCTGGTACAGGTGGCTGCCGTTTTTTTTGTCTGCGTGATTGCACGATTGCCGCGCACTGCGTGATTGCACGATGTACGTAGAGCCGGGCTTGCCCGGCTGCTGTTGGTTCTCGGCGAACAGTCGGTGGTCATCGTATCCCTGGTTTGGCGGCCCGGGACGGGCGTTCCGGGGGACGGCGCAAGTACGTCCATGTAGCCTCGATCGCCGCATCCATGCGGCTCACGCCCCCTCCAGCCCATCCCGAACCGCCTTCGACAGTGGGTCGGTGGCCAACGAAGTTCAAAAGCACGTGGCCCCGGTAGCGTCGGTCGACAGACGACGGCCCTGAAATCCCCAACATCCGGTAACGCATGACCCCAAACCGACACCGCCGTTGATTCGGCCATGCCGATGGGTGAGATCAGGCCAATGCTGCGCGCAGGGCGGCGACCTCTTCGGCATCGGTGGCGACCCAGCCGGGCGACAAGCCAACCAGCGCCGGATTGTGGAAACGCATCGCCGAATGCCGCACAGCCTTGGCTGATGCATGCAACTCAACGCACCCCGTCGCCTTCGCCACCGCTGCGATATTGCCGGGCGTGATCCCCGCCCCAGCCATGATGCTGATACGTCCCGCTGCCTGTTTCACCAACGCTGCCAGCACATCAGCACCGGCCTCCGCACTGGCCTGACCGCCCGAACTCAGCACTCGCTGGCAGCCGAGCGAAATCACATCCTCCAACGCGGCCGACAGATCCCGCGCCGCATCAAACGCACGATGGAACGTGACCTGCATCGGCCCTGCTGCCTGGACCAGCTCACGGCACAGAGATACATCCACGCTGCCTTCCGCATCCAGCGCGCCAATCACCACCCCGTCGCACCCCAGTGCCCTGCACTGCTGGATGTCACGCAACATGAGTTCACGTTCCAACGCGTCGTAATGGAAATCCCCGGGACGCGGCCGGATCAGCACGAACAACGGAATCTGCAAGCGTTCGCGTGCCAGCGCAATGCTGCCGAACGACGGCGTGGTGCCGCCTTCCGCCAGATTGTCGAACAGCTCGATGCGATCGGCACCACCGCGCTGCGCCGCCAGCGCCGAGGTTACCGAGTTCGAGGCGATTTCCAGCACGTGCGTCATGCTCAGGTCTGCTCCGTCGTGTACACCGACGCCGCGTCGCGCAGGACGTCCTGCCGCTCGGCATCGCATACCGCGTAGACAAAGCCGCGGTGCAATGCGTACGCGCCCACGTCGCCGTTGCGGCCCAAAGCCAGGAAACACACCTGCAGGGTCTTGCTGGCCTCCGGACGCTTGCGTACCACGCGGGCAATCGCCTCGCGGCAGGCCTGCGCCGGAGTGCGGCCCTGACGCATCAGTTCCACCACCAGGAACGACGCCGCATTGCGGATCATTTCCTCGCCAACGCCCGACGCCGTGGCCGCGCCCACTTCGTTGTCCACGTACAGACCTGCTCCGATGATCGGGCTGTCGCCCACCCGGCCATGCAGTTTCCAGGCCATGCCACTGGTGGTGCATGCACCGGCCAGTTGACCCTTCGCATCCACCGCCAGCATGCCCAGGGTGTCGTGGTTGCTGCTGTCGCCCGGGCGACTACGGCGCTCGGCATTGATTTCCGGCGTGTACTGCGCGGTCTTCAACCACTCACGCCAGGCCTTTTCCGCTTCCGGCGTAAGCAGCTTCTCGCGCTTGAATCCCTGTTGCATGGCGAACTGCTGTGCGCCCTCGCCCACCAGCATCACGTGCGGGGTCTGCTCCATCACCTTGCGGGCAACCGACACCGGGTGCGCGATGTCCACCAGCGCTGCCACCGATCCACAGCTGCCGTCACCCTTCATGATGCTCGCGTCCAGGCTCAGCACGCCGTCGCGGTCCGGGTTGCCGCAGCGTCCCACGGTGGGATTGCACAGCTCGCTCTCGGCCCAACGCGCGCCGGCTTCCACCGCGTCCAGCGCGCTGCCACCGTTGCCCAGCACTTTCCATGCAGCCTGGTTGGCCCCGACACCGAAATCCCAGGTCGATACAACCCGGGCCCGGCCTGCTCTGGCCTGCACGCGCGGAAACACGGCCGCGCCAGCGGCCAGCGCGCCGGCCTGAAGAAATGTTCTGCGATCAGTCACGCGGTGCCTCTCCCGTTGCCAAGTGCCGGCCCCGGGAGGGCCGGGTGTCGTTTGTCAGGCCGCTGCGCGGCGATGTTCTTCGTACCACACGGCCGCGCCGAGCACGCCCAGTTCACCGTGCTCCACCCGCCATACCGGCACCTGCTCCAGCACCGGGCGCATCACGCCCTTGGCCAGGAACCGGTCACGGAAGCGGCCGTCATGGAGGAACCGCGCCACGTGCGCGGAAATGCCGCCGGCCAGATACACCGACCGCGCGCCAAAGCTGACCGCAAGGTCACCGGCCAGGCTGCCCAACCAGCCGCAGAACACTTCCAGCGTTTCCACCGCCACGGCATCCTCGCCATCCAGGGCCGCGCTGATCAGTGATTCCGGCGTCGTCCACTGCACCGCCGTACCACGCAGCACGCACAGCGCCGGATAGAGATTCATCAGACCGGTGCCGGACAGCACCCGCTCGTTGTCCACGTGCTCCCAGCGCTGCAGCAGCTGCTGCAGCACCTGTAGTTCCAGTGCATTCCCCGCCCCCAGCGCGGCGTGCCCCGCCTCGCTGGCCAGCACCGCGCGCGAGCCCGCTTCAAAGCGCAGCGCCGCACCCAGGCCGGTGCCTGCGCCCAGCACCAGGGCGGGCCAGCCGCTCGCCTGCGGTGCGTCCGGCGTGAGTGTCACGCACGCCTGCACATCCACGAACGGAATCGCGTAGGCCACCGCTTCGAAATCGTTGATCAGTTCCAGCGTTACCAGCTGCGCGTCGCGGCGGGTGCCCTGCACAGACACCGGCCACGGCAGGTTGGTGTTGACCAGGTCATCTCCCTTGAGCACGCCGGCGATGGCGACCACGGCCACCGCCGGAGCCTGCGCAAGGCTGCTGCGGAAATCGGCCAGGATCGCGGCGAGGCTGGCGTGCTCGGCGCAGGCGTAACGGCGCAGCGTGGTAATGCGCGGCGGCTGGCCCGGCGCAACGTCGGCCAGCGCGACGCGCGCGTAGGTGCCGCCAACGTCGGCCACGATCAGGGTGTCAGCAGGAGCGGAGCGATGCAGCGCCGGAGAGGGGAACGGGGTCGCAGCGCTCACGCACGGGCCTTGGGAAGAAAACGATGCATTGAAGGGATTTTCGTTGATCAATGGGCGCTTGGAAACCGATGCTTTCCGTACCCGGGCGTATGTGTGCCGTAGAGCCGGGCGTCAGGGCCTGGCCACCTGCAAACGGTAGCTGGTGCTGGCGGTCGCGGTCGATCCATCGGCCTGCGCCGCCCGCACCTCCACCTTGTGCTCGCCGGCGGCAAGGTCGGTCGGCAGCGCACCGCGCCACAGGTGCGGCGAGGCGGTGGCTTCCGGCGAGCGGTCGAAGCCACGCAGCTTTTCAGCCGTGTCGTCTGCGACGTTCTCCACGAGCAGGCGCGGGTCCGGCTGTTCCACGCGCTTCATCGGCTGCCACGCGCCGCCATCCACGCGGTATTCCACCACCGTGTCGTGCTGGCCCATGAAAACGTTGGCATACACGCCCCAGGCCGGGTATGCGCCCTTGCGCAGCACTTTCGGTGCATGCACGGCGATCTGGTAGTCATCCGGCGCGCGCGCCACGTAATAGCGCAACGCATACTCACCCGCCGGCTTCACGCTCAGCACCGCGTAGCCGTTGGGGGTGCCGTCGCTCATGGTGGCATCAGGAATGCCGCTGCTGTCCTTCACACCGGACCAGAACGCACCGCAGGCTGCGCCCACGTTGTACTCATGCAGAGGCTTCTCGCCCTGCCAGCCCTCGGCCGCACCGTGGTAGTAGTGCTGCTGGGTGTGGTTGTGGCCGCTGAGCACCAGCACATGCGGGAAGTCCTTCAACAGCGCGAACAGCTTGGTTCGGTCGGCGTGGCGGAAGGTCTCCCGGCCCGGCGCGGCATCGAACAGCGGGATGTGCATGCCCAGCACCAGCAGGCGGTCACGCGGCAGCGCTTTCAGATAATTGGCCAGGAAGGTGAACTGGTCCGGACGCAGCCCGCCGATGTACTTCGGCTTGCCGTTCGGGTCATAGACCACATCGTCCAGGAACACGAAGCTGGCCCCGCCCTCTTCCACCGCATAGGTGTCCGGGCCGTACACGGCGCGCCAGCTGTCCAGCGAGTGCTGGTCAGTGGTCGCGTCAAAGTCCAGGTCATGGTTGCCCGGCACATGGAACCACGGCACCTGCAACTGCGCGGTGGCCTTGTTGAGCTCCGGATAAAGGCTGAGATCGTCATTGACGATATCGCCCAGCGTGGTGCCCAGCCGCGCCTTGTGCTTGCCGATGATCGGCTCGACGATGGCGCGCTGGTAATAGCCCACTTCCTGCCGGGTAGCCGTCTGCGAATCGGTGAACACCAACATGTCGAAACCGTCGCGCGCACCGTCGGCGTCCTTCAACGGCTCCAGCGCGAAGTCCCAGTTGCGGACGTTGCTGCCGGTGGCGGCAATGCCGTCGTACTTCAGCCTGGGAGAGCCCTGCGGTACGTAGTGGCGCCAGAAGCCCGGCATGCCATCGGCGCGCGCGGGGAAGCGGAACTCATCCGGCTTGATCACGAAAACGGTCTGGCCGTCGCGCACCGGCAGGCTGTAGCTGCCATCAGCCGCCGTACGCACAATCACTTCGCCATTGGACACCTGCACCCCTGCCAGTGCCGGGTCGGTGGGGCCACGCCCGGGCTTGCCGTCGCGCTCCTGGTAGACCTTGCCGGTGACGGTGGCCTCGCTGGCGGCCCAGACCGGTGCGGAAATCAACAGCAAACAGGCCAGCCAGGCGGTCTTGCAGGTCATCGGAGCGGTCCGTAATGAAAGGGAACTGTAAAGCCGCCTATCATCGCGCGGACCGCGTTGCACCAACGTTAAATGCGGACCTGGATTCTCAACGGGCGTGACGCTCCCGCAGCACCGCCACCGCGTCATCCAGCGACAGGCCTCGCGCGCGCAGCAGTACGATCAGGTGAAACAGCAGGTCGGCTGACTCGCCCAGCAACGCGGCATCGTCCTGCGCCACCCCGGCCAGTGCGGTTTCCACACCTTCCTCGCCCACTTTCTGCGCGATGCGGCGCACGCCGTCCTCGAACAGGCGCGTGGTGTAGCTCTTCTCCGGGCGCTGCTGCTCGCGTTGCTGGACCAGCGCATCCAGGCGGCCGAGAAAGTTGCCGGGGGCGCGCTCGAAGCAGCTCTCGGCACCGGTGTGACAGGTCGGTCCGGCCGGTCGGGCGGTCACCAGCAGGGTGTCATTATCGCAATCAACGCGCATCGCCAGCACGGTCAGTACGTTGCCGGAAGACTCGCCCTTGGTCCACAGACGCTGCTTGCTGCGGCTGTAGAAGGTCATCTGCCCACTGGCCAGGGTGGCTGCCAGCGCGTCAGCGTTGGCATAACCCAGCATCAGCACGGCCAGCGTGTCGGCGTCCTGCACCACAACGGGCAGCAGGCCGTCCCCCTTGGACCAGTCAAGCTGCTCCAGCGCCTGCCGCGACGGCAGTACTTCAATAGACATCACGAACCTCGATCTGTTGCGCGCGCAGGAACTGCTTGAGCGCGGGAATGGCAATGGCCCCACTGTGGAACACGCTCGCGGCCAGCGCCCCGTCCACGTCGGCCTGGTCGAACACGTCGGCAAAGTGCTGCATCTGGCCGGCACCGCCCGAAGCGATCAGCGGCACATGGCAGACGGCGCGGGCCAGGGCCAACTGCTCGACGTCGTAGCCGCGGCGTACGCCGTCGCTGTCCATGCAGTTGAGCACGATCTCGCCCGCACCCCGGCGCTGCGCCTCGCGCACCCAGTCCAGGGTCCGCATCGGCACCGCCTGCGTCTTGCTGGGATCACCAGTGAAGCGGCGCACCCGCCACTCTCCATCGGGCTCGCGCACCGAGTCGATGCCGACCACCACGCACTGCACGCCGAACTCGTCGGCGAGTTCGGTGATCAGCTCGGGGCGGCCGAGTGCCGGTGAGTTGATCGAGATCTTGTCAGCCCCCGCGAACAACACCCGGCGCGCGGTCTCGACGCTGTCAATGCCACCGGCCACGCAGAACGGAATATCGATCAGGCGTGCAATACGCTCGATCCAGTCCACGTCCACCGAGCGTGCCTCCGGGCTGGCTCCGATGTCGTAGAACACCAGCTCGTCCGCGCCCTGGTCGCGGTAGCGCTGGGCCAGCTCAGCGATGTCGCCCATGTCGACGTGGTCGCGGAAGCGTACGCCCTTGACCACGCGGCCATCGCGCACATCCAGACAGGGGATGATGCGCCGGCTCAGCATGCCAGGGCCTCGCCCAGGTCCATGCGCTGTTCCAGCAGCGCCTTGCCCAGCACCGCGCCGGCACAACCGGCCGCGCGCGCGGCGGCCACATCCGCCACGTCACGCACGCCACCCGAGGCCTGCACCGCCACCCCGGGCAGGCGCGCGGTCAGGTGTCGGTACAGTGCCAGATTCGGACCAGCCAGCATGCCGTCGCGGGCGATATCGGTGCACAGCAGGTGGCGCAGGCCGGCGGCAGCGTAACGGTCGGCCAGCACATCCAGGGTCACCCCGGCGTTCTCGGTCCAGCCATGCACCGGCAGCTGCCACAGGCCTTGTTCGTCCTGGCGGGCGTCCAGCGCAATGGTGATCCGCTCCGGGCCGAACTCGCTCAGCCAGCCGATCACCTGTTCCGGTTCACGCACCGCCAACGACCCGACTACTACACGGCTCGCACCCGCGTCGAGCATACGTGCCACGTCGTCGCGGCCACGTACGCCGCCGCCGGTCTGTACCTGCAGGCCGGTGTTGGCGCGGATCGCACCCAGCAGCGGGGCCAGGGTGTAGCCGCCGGCACGGGCCGCATCCAGGTCCACCAGATGCATCCAGCTCGCCCCCTGCGCCTCGAACGCCTTTGCACGCGGCAGCGGGTCGTCGCCGTAGTGGGTTTCCTGGGCATAGTCGCCCTGGCGCAGGCGCACCACGCGGCCTTCGCGGATATCCAGCGCGGGGTAAACGGTGAAACTCATGCAGCAGTGCCCTCAAGAAAGTTGCGCAGCATCAGCGAACCGGTGTCGCCGGAGCGCTCGGGATGGAACTGGGCACCGAAGTAACGGCCCTGCTCCACCATCGCGGTGAACAGGCCACCGTGGTCGCAGGCGGCCACGGTATGGGCGTTCAACGGCGCGGCATAGCTGTGCACGAAATAGGCGCTGGCGCGCTCGGGAATGCCGCGCAGAAGGATTGAAGGCTTCAGCGGCAGCAATCGGTTCCAGCCCATGTGCGGCACGCGGATCCCGGTAGCCGGCACCAGCTTGCGCACGGTGCCGGGAATCAACGCCAGCGTTTCCACGCCAGACTCTTCGGAGTGCTCGAACAGCAGCTGCATGCCCAGGCAGATACCCATCAGCGGTGCTTCCAAGCGCCGCAGTGGTTCCACCAGCCCTTGCTCATGCAGGCGTTGCATGGCCGGCCTGGCAGCACCCACACCGGGCAGGATCACCCGTTGCGCGCCTTCCAGCCCGGCCGCCGTGCGCACCAGCTGCACGCGCGCGCCCAGTCGCTCCAGTGCATAGCGCACCGAACCCAGATTGGCGCCACCGGCATCGATCAGTGCAACGTCGGTCACAGCGCCCCCTTGGTGCTGGGCAGCGCCGTGCCCTGGCGCGGCAGCGCCTGGCGCAGTGCACGCGCCAGCGCCTTGAAGCAGGCTTCCACCTTGTGGTGGTCGTTGTCGCCGCGCACGCTAAGGTGCAGGTTCAGACCGGACGCATCGCACAGCGAGCGGAAGAAGTGCGGCACCAGTTCGGTCGGCATGTCGCCCACCCGCTCCCGCTTGAACTCGCCTTCGAACACGAAGTACGGGCGGCCACTGAAATCCAGTGCCGCGCTGGCCAGGGTTTCGTCCATCGGCAGCGTGAAACCGTAGCGACCGATACCGCGCTTGTCGCCCAGCGCCTCGCGCAGTGCCTGGCCGAGCGCCAGACCGGTGTCTTCAATGGTGTGGTGTTCGTCGATGTGCAGGTCGCCCTCGGCCTGCACGCTCAATGCAAAGCCCCCGTGCTTGCCGATCTGCTCCAGCATGTGATCGAAGAACGGCAGGCCGGTGTGCGTCTTGGGCTCGGCAGTGCGGTCCAGGTCCACGTCCACGCGGATGCGGGTTTCCTTGGTATTGCGCTGCACCGTTGCGCGACGCGGGGCGTCGGCCAGTTCGTGGGCAATGCCATTCCAGTCCCACTCGCCGCCGAACTGTTCGGTGCGCAGCTGGAAGCCGCGGATGTTCATGTTCTGCGCGAACTGGATGTCGGTGGGCCGGTCGCCCACCATTGCCGAGCGCGCCCAGTCGATGTTCCGGTCCTGCAGGTACGGCAGCATCATGCCGATACCCGGCTTGCGGGTCGGCGCGTTGTCGTGTGGCCAGGAGCCGTCAATCAGCACATCACGGAACACGATGCCCTGGCTTTCGAAAATCTGCAGCATCAGGTTGTTGGGGCCATCAAAGGCCGCCTGCGGGTAGCCCTCGCTGCCCAGCCCGTCCTGATTGCTGACAATCACGAACTGGTAGCCGGCGTCGCGCAGCTTGAGCATCGCCGGAATCACGTCGCGCACGAAGCGGATCTTGTCAAAGGCGTCGATCTGGAAATCGGCCGGTTCTTCAATCAGGGTACCGTCGCGATCGACGAACAGGATGGGGGTCATGCGGCGGCCCTCGCGGCGGTCAGTACCTGCAGCACACGGTCGTTCTCGTCCGGGCTGCCCACGGTGATGCGCAGGGCGTCGCCCAGCTGCGGCGCGGCGCGCTGATCCCGCACCACCACCCCGGCGGCGAGCAGTGCGTCGAAAGCGGCGTGGGCGTCGTTGAAGCGGACCAGCAGGTAATTACCCTGCGACGCGTAGACCCGGCGCACACCGGGCGCGTTCTGCAGCGCCTGCTGCAGGCGGGCGCGCTCGGCCTTGATTTCGGTTACGCGCGTGGCAGTCACCTGCAGCGCTGCCGGGTCAAGCGCCGCCAGCGCAAGTGCACTGCATGGAGCCGGCACCGGGTAAGGAGCCTGGCAGCGGCGCAGCAGCTGGATCAGTTCCGGCGCGGCAATCAGCGAGCCGATGCGGGCGGCGGCCAGCGCGTGCGCCTTGGACAGCGTACGCAGCACGGCAAGATTGTCGTAGCGGTCCAGCAGGGTCACTGCAGATGCCTGCTCGGCGTATTCGCCGTAGGCCTCATCTACTACCACCACCGCCCTGCCCCGCAGCGCGGTGGCCACGCGCTCGATCTCGGCCAGGGCGATGCTGCTGCCGGCCGGATTGGAGGGCGTACACAGGAACACCAGTTTGGCCTTGCCCGACAGTGCGGTGGCAATGATGGTGTCGATGTCGGCGTTGAGCCCACCCTCGCTGTCCACCAGCGGCACCTCCAGCAGCGGCGCATTCTGCAGACGCGCGCACACCGCGTACATGCCGAACACCGGCGGCGTAACCAGCACCGCATCTCGGCCGGGCTCGCACAGGGCGCGTACCAGCAGGTCAATCGCCTCATCGCTGCCGCGCCCGATCAGCAGCTGTTCGGGCGTGCAGCCGTACAGCGCGGCAAGCCGTGCGCGCAGCGACTCCGGCTGCGGTTCAGGATAGCGGCGTGCGCTGCCCTGCGGGTCGGCCGGGTTGGCCCAGGCCGACTCGTTGGCGTTGAGCCATACATCCCCCACCAGCGCACTGCTGCGCGCCGAGGAGTAACCCGCAAACGCGCGCAGATCTTCGCGCACCAGTGAAAGCACGGAAGAGGCGTTCATGCCGCCGCCTCCATGCGCAGCGCCACCGCATTCTCGTGCGCATCCAGGCCTTCGGCGCGGGCCAGCACGCGGGCACTCTCGCCAATGCCGGCAATGCCCTGCACCGTGGCCTGCTGCACGCTGATCATGTTCTGGAAACTGGACACGCTGACGCCGCTGTAAGCGCGCGCGGCACCGGCCGTGGGCAGCACGTGGTTGGTACCACTGCAGTAGTCGCCCAGCGCTTCGGGCGTGTAGTCGCCCAGGAACACCGAGCCGGCGGCTTCGACCTGCGGCAACCAGTCTCGCGGCTCGCGCAGGGCCAGAATGAGATGTTCCGGTGCGTAGCGGTTGCTGATCTGGAACGCCTGAACCAGCGACTCGACCAGAATCAGGCGCGAACTGGCCAGCGCCTGCGCCGCGATATCGGCACGCGAAAGCTGGGCCAGCTGGGCCTGCACCTGTGTCTCCACCCTTTCCAGCAGCGCGGCATCGTCCGTGAGCAGCAACACCTGGGAATCCGGACCGTGCTCGGCCTGCGACAGCAGGTCGGCGGCAACGAAGGCCGGATTGGCGCCGGCATCGGCGATTACCAGCACTTCCGACGGGCCGGCCGGCATGTCAATGGCGGCGGCACCGTCCTGTGCGACCTGCTGCTTGGCTTCCGTCACGTAGCTGTTGCCTGGCCCGAACAGCTTGTCGCAGGCCGGCACGCTGTCGGTACCGTACGCCATGGCGGCAATCGCCTGCGCACCGCCGAGCTTGAACACCCGGTCCACGCCGGTCAGGCGCGCGGCCACCAATACGGCGGGGTCGGCGGTGCCGTCCTTGCGCGGCGGCGTGCACAGCACCACTTCGCGGCAGCCGGCCAGCTGTGCCGGAACACCCAGCATCAAGGCGGTGGACGGCAGCGGCGCGCTGCCGGCAGGCACGTACAGCCCAACACGGCCAATCGCGCGCACCATGCGTTCGCAGCGAACGCCCGGCGCAGTTTCCACCGCATAGCCCTGGCTCATGCCGGCCTTGTGGAAGACACGGATGCGTTCGGCGGCATCGATCATCGCCTGGCGCAGTTCGGCGGGCACGGCACGTTCGGCGGCGGCGAATTCTTCCTCGCTGACTTCAAAGCTGTCCGGTGCGATGCCGTCAAAGCGGAGGCTGATTTCGCGCAGCGCGGCGTCGCCGTCTTCGCGCACGGCGGCAATCAAGGCTGCAACCGATTCACGGGTGCGGGCAGCCACGGCCTGCACGGGACGCTGCAGGGCGTCAGCCTGGGCAGCGGCATCGAGTTGATTCCATTGCAGTTGGTTCATGCCAGCGACCGCTCCACGCTGAGTACCTTCAGGCCCTGCGCGCCGGCGCGTTCCAGTTCTTCCAGGCGCTGCCAGGTCAGTGCGCCGTGGCACATGGTCTGCAGGCGCAGGTGGCCGCCATCGTCGGGCAGCTGTTCCAGCGGGTCGGCGTCCGGCAGCAGTCGGCTCAGTTCGCTCACGCGTTCGGCAGCGGCGCGGAACATCAGCAGCTTGCTGTCCTGTTGCTTGACCACGCCATCCAGGCGGCGCAGCAGCATGGCCATCAGGCCGGCGCGGGCGTCGTCGGGGGTGCGCACTGGTCCGGCCAGCACGGCTTCGCTTTCCAGCAGGGTTTCGACCGGCTTGAGCTGGTTGGCCGCCAAGGTCGCTCCGCTGGAGACCAGGTCGCAGATCAGGTCGGCGGTGCCCAGGCGCGGGGCGATCTCGACCGAGCCGGACAATTCCACGACCTGGGCGTCAACGCCCTGCGCGGCAAGCCAGTCAGTGAGGATGGCGGGATAGCTGGTAGCGATGCGCTTGCCCGCCAGTTGCTGCACGCCCTGCCAGTCCCATTCCTCAGGCACGGCGAGCATCAGCCGGCACTGGCCGAAGTTGAGCCCGCGCAGCGCCTGGTAGGTATCAGGCAGGCCGATCTGGCGGCGCGCGGCGGCCTGTTCGTCCAGTTCATTGCGGCCGACGATGCCGAAGTCGCAGACGCCATCGGCGATCAGGCCGGGAATGTCGTCGTCGCGGACCAGCAGCAGGTCTACCGGCAGCGATTCGCCATAGCAGAACAGCTTGTCGCGGCTCTGCCGCCAGCTCAGCCCGCAGGCGGTAAGCAGGCTGCGGGCAGGTTCGGCCAGCCGCCCGCTCTTCTGGATGGCGATACGCAGCCGGTCGCGGGCCGGGGCGTTCTGGGTTGCACTCATGGGGGAGGTCTCTACTCGGATTCGGGGGTGGCAGTCGTGACGGCGATGGCGGCGGCATAGCCGCGATGCCCATGCTCGAGCGAACGGGCGACACGCCCGGTGGTGGTCACGCTGACACCGGTCAATTCATGGATTTCGCGATACGGCACGCCCTGCTGAAGCAGCGGCACCACCTTCCAGCGGTCAGCCAGCGCTTCCAGCTCGGCCGGGGTGCACAGGTCGCGCAGGAACGCGGTGACCTGTTCAGGTTCGGTCAGGCCAGCAAAGGCCCGCGCCAAGCACTCAAGGTCGGCCTGGGGGTCCTTCTGGCGGGGGTCGGGGCGTGTTTTCATCGTATCAATGTAATAGCGTGCTATTACATTAGCGCAATTTGGGCCCCATGCCAAATCTTCGCGGCATCCATGCCGCTCACGCCCCCTCCGGCCCACCCCGACCCGCCCCGACAGTGCGTCGGTGGCCATTGAAGGTCAAAAAGCACATGGTCCTGGTAGCGTCGGTCGACAGACGACGGCCGTGGCACCCCCAACATCCGGTAACGCATGACCCCGGATCGACACCGCCGTTGATTCGGCATTTCCCATGGCCACCGACCACCTGTCGAAGGTGGGTCGGGGTGGGTTTGCGGGACCGTCAAAAACATGGATGTTTTTGACGAGCCCCCATGGACGGGTTCACGGCGTGTCCCGCAAACCCATTCCGACCCGCCAAGCCGCGGATGCCGTGTACCGAGGGGT
Organism: Stenotrophomonas sp. 278; assembly: GCF_003935715.1. Classification (GTDB taxonomy): domain Bacteria; phylum Pseudomonadota; class Gammaproteobacteria; order Xanthomonadales; family Xanthomonadaceae; genus Stenotrophomonas; species Stenotrophomonas maltophilia_AH. Next base: position 36,078 of record NZ_RHPP01000013.1, read on the forward strand.
CTTCGCGCGAACTCAATAGCAGCCGGGCAAGCCCGTCTCTACGTGGCCCAGACACAACAACGGCACCGTCAGGTGCCGTTGTTGTTTAAAGCATTCAACAAACCATCACGCCATCGCGCGGGTCTGCTCCAGTTCCACCTGCAACGCGCTGGCCAGCTCTTCGCGGGCGACTTCGAACTGCTGTTCGCGCAGCAGGTCCTTTACCGCCACCACGCCGCGGGCCAGTTCGTCTTCGCCCGCCAGCACCACGAAACGGATGCCTGCCTTGGCGGCGTATTGGAACTGCTTGCCGATCTTCTTCGGCTCCATCTGCACTTCGGTGTTGATGCCACCGGCGCGCAGGCGACGGGCCAGGTCCAGCGAATCCGGCAGACCGTTGTCGTCCATCAAGGCCACCAGCGCGTGCACGCTGCTGTCCTCGATGCCGGCAATCAGCCCGGCTTCCTGCAGCTGCCAGAACAGGCGGCTCAGGCCGATGGAAATGCCCACGCCCGGCAGCTTGGACCTGGTGTAGTGGCTGGCCAGGTCTTCGTAACGACCGCCCGAGCAGATCGAACCGATCTGCGGGTGGTCGGTCAGCGTGGTTTCGTACACCGTGCCGGTGTAGTAATCCAGGCCGCGTGCAATCGAGAAGTTCAGGCAGTACGAGGTTTCCGGCACGCCCAGCGCCTTCACCAGCGTCAGCACTTCGCGCAGTTCGGCCACGCCCACCTTCAGGGTGTCGCTTGCGGCCGCATCCGCCACCAGCGCGTCCAGCTGCGCCAACGCATCGGCGTGGCTGGTCGAGCGCACCGCCACGAAGGCCAGAATGCGCTCCACCTGCTCGGCCGGCAGGTCGAACCCTTCACCGGTCAGCGTTTCGCGCACATAGTCCGGACCACGCTTGTCCAGCTTGTCCACCTCGCGCAGCACCGCCAGCTGGCGCTCGCCATCGGCCACGCCCAGGCTTTCGAAAAAGCCGCGCATCAGCTTGCGGTTGTTCAACTGGACCGAAAAATCACCGATGCGCAGTTCCGAGAACACCGCGTGGATCACTGCCAGCACTTCGGCGTCGTAACGCGTGCTCAGGGTGTCCTTGCCGATCACATCGATGTCGCACTGGTAGAACTCGCGGAAACGACCGCGCTGGGCGCGCTCGCCACGGTACACGCGCTGCATCTGGTAACGGCGGAACGGGAAGGTCAGGTCGTGCTCGTGCTCGGCCACGTAACGGGCCAGCGGCACGGTCAGGTCGAAACGCAGGGCAAGTTCCGGCAGGCTCTTGTCGCCGGCTTCTGCCGCGTTGGCCAGGGCACCGGTGGACTGCGCGAAGTACACCTGACGCTCGGTTTCACCGCCGGACTTGGTCAGCAGCACATCCGACAGTTCGAACACCGGCGTTTCGACCGGCAGGAACCCGAACCGCTCGTAATTGCGGCGGATGACGTCCAGCATGCGCTGGAACGCGATCTGCTGGCGCGGCAGCAGTTCCAAGGTGCCGGACGGCGTACGGGGCTTGATCACTTGCGGGGCTCCTGCTCGAAACGTGGGGTGTGCGGGCCGGCTATTGTAGCCGCAGCCGGCCTTCCGCCCCAGTGAGGGGGCGGTAATCCGGCTGAACCGCCGCATGAAGTATCATAGGGGTGTCCCGCTTACTGGCTGCACATGACCCGGCCCCACTCCGGCACCGCACTTTCCGCTGTAGATGACCCCGCACCGGGGTGTTCGACACTGAAGGACTGCCTGCACTGCTCGGTCCGCCATCTGGCGGTCTGCTCGGCGCTGTCGCCGGATGAAGTGCAGGCGCTGGAACGGGTGACGGTCTCTCAGCCGCTGCCGCTGGGGGCCACCCTGGCCCGCGCCGGTGAGCCGCGCCAACATGTCTATACCTTGACCAGCGGCGCACTGCGGCTGGTGCGCACCCTGGCCGATGGCCGCCGCCAGATCAGCACCTTCGTGCTGCCCGGTGACTATCTGGGCCTGACCGGCAGCGACCACCACCGCTACGACATCGAAGCCATCGCCGACAGCCGCGTGTGCCGGGTCGCCCTGAGCCAGATGAAGGACCTGCGGGCCCGCTATCCGCATCTGGAGCGCAAGCTGCTGCAGCGCGCCTGCCAGGAACTGGACGCCGCCGCCGATGCGGCCTTGGCGCTGGGCCGGCTGCAGCCGGCTGAGAAGCTGGCCGACTTCCTGCTGCGGCTGGCTGCGCGTGAGGCTCCGCTGGGCGGCAATGCCTTGCGGGTGACCTTGCCGATGGGGCGTGGCGATATCGCCGACCATCTGGGGCTGACGATGGAAACCGTGAGCCGTACGTTTACCAAGCTGCGGCAGCAGGGGTTGATTGCCCTGCCCCATCTGAACACCGTCGAGATCCTCGATCAGGACGGGCTGCGGGAGCTTTCGGCCGACGAAGGCTGGGCGTGATCCCGTAGAGCCGGGCTTGCCCGGCTGCCGTTCGCGCGCAAAAGGCCAGCCGGGCAAGCCGCGCCGACGTAGTAGCACGGCGTCCAGCCGATAAACGCGTCGCCACGCGCCATTGCAATGAATGGATGGCGACGCGTTGCGTTGCAGCGGGGTTGATGGATTGCCGCAAACCGCCAGCCGGGCAAGCCCGGCTCTACATGGCCTACAACCGCGATCACCCCAACAACACCTCACGCAACGCCGCATACTCCGGCGCGCACGGCTCCGCCTTCGCCGGCCGCTCCAGCAGTTCCGTCAGCGCCACCGGCACCTCCAGCGCACGCCCGATCAACGGCTCCACCACCGATTCAAACTTGGCCGGGTGCGCGGTCGCCGCCACCGCCCAATGCCCCTGCACGCCTTCCGCACGCAGCTGCTCCAGCAGGTGCACCGCCGTCGCCGTATGCGGACAAAACACCTCCCCCGCTTGGGCATGACGCCGGGTAATCACCTCACGAATCGTTGCGTCATCCACGGACTCACTGCGGAACGCCCCGCGCAACGCCACATCATCCTCGCCGAACAGCCAGCGCAACCGCTCGAAGTTGCTTGGCGCACCGACATCCATCGCGTTGGCCAACGTCGCCACGCTGGTCGCCGGCGTATACGCAGCGCCATGGAAGAAGCGCGGCAGCACCGCGTTGGCATTCGTGGCCAACGCAATCTGGCTGATCGGCAGACCCATGCCACGTGCCAGTATCGCTGCCATCGCATTGCCCAGGTTGCCGGTGGGCACCACCAGATTCAGCACCTCGCCGGTCGCGGCGTGGTGGTTCAGCGCAGCGTCGGCGTAGTAGCTCATCTGCGGCAACCAGCGGCCCAGGCTGATGCTGTTGGCCGAACTGAGCGGCACCTGCTTCTGCAGGTCCTCATCGCCAAGCGCCTGCTTGACCATCGCCTGGCAGTCATCGAACGACCCGGCCACGCGCAGGGTATGGATGTTGTCCCCGAAGCATCCCAGCTGATGCGCCTGCCGCGGCGAGACCCGTCCGTCTGGATACAGCACCACCACACGGATGCCGGGCTGACGGTGGAAAGCCGCCGCCACCGCCGCACCGGTGTCGCCCGAGGTGGCGACCACGATGGTCAGCGGCTGGCTCTGGTCGCGCTGCAGTCGTGACAGGCTGGCCGCCAGAAAACGTGCACCGAAATCCTTGAATGCGGCAGTAGGGCCATGGAAGAGTTCCAGCACATGGTCCTGCGGGGTGGACAGCGGCACCAGTGGTGCCGGGAAGGTAAACGCCTGCTCGCACAATGCGCCTAGATCCGCCTGCAGGGCGTCACCGGCAAAATACGGGGCCAGCACCGCTTCGGCATTGGCTGCCAGGCTGCCGCGCGCCGACCAGGTCTGTGCCTGCGGACGCACCTCCGGCACATACAGGCCACCATCGGGTGCCAGACCGGCGGCCAGCGCCTGGCTGAGTGAGGCGACAGGTGCAGCGTGACGCGTGGAAACGAAGTTCATGGAGAATCCTGAAAGAAGAAAGACGAACCAACGCTCACAGCAGGTGCGCCGCCGGCGCGTTCAACGGCGAAACCCAGGCCTGGCTGTCGAAGCCGGCATCGGCAAACGCCTGCTGCACCGAGTCGCGAGCGGCTTCCGCTGCTTCGCGCTGCTCGAACCAGGCAAACACGCTGGGTCCAGCCCCGGAGATGCTGGCCCCCATCGCACCTGACGTCAGTGCTGCATCGCGTGCCGCTTCAAAGCCCACTATCAGGGACGCGCGACGCGGCTCGACCAACACATCGCGCAGACCCGCGCGCACGCGACCGGCATCACCGCTGTAACAGCCGCTGATCACCAGCGCCAGGTTCGCACTCTGCGCCACGAATTCGGACAACGCGTAATGCCCCTGCAAGGCGGCGCGTGCGCGGCGTGTTTCCAGCACCGCATCCGGATGCACCAGCAGGCTGTGCCACGCCTCCGGCACCGGCAGCGGCACCAGACGATCCGACGTGCTCAGCACCAGCCCGCCCAGCAGCATCGGACCCAGGTTGTCGCCGTGCCGGCCACCGCTGGCCACTGCCTCGCCCGTGAGCGCGAACGGATACAGCGCCTCACGTGGCAGCGGCGCATCCAGCAGCGCGTTTGCGGCCACCAGCGCCGCAACGCAGGAGGCCGCCGACCCGCCCATGCCCGAACCCAGCGGAATGCCCTTGTCGATCTCCAGCTCGAACCCGAATGGCAACGCCAGCGCCTCACGCAGCGCGATCAGCGCCGCACCGGCCGTGTTGGCGGCCGCCTCCAGCGGAAGATTCACGGTGGTGCCGCGAATGACGGCAATTCTTACCTCGGGTTCGGCAATCCGCCGCACCGTGACCGTGTCGCCTACACCGGCAATGGCGTGGCCGAGAATGTCGAATCCCACCGCCACATTGCCGACCGAAGCCGGTGCAAACGCCCTTGCAATGTCGCCTTCGCTCACAGTCGCGCCCCTTCGCCCGCCGCCACCCGCAGCACATCGGCAAACACCCCGGCGGCGGTCACTTCCGGGCCTGCGCCCGGCCCCTGCACCACCAGCGGGTTGTCGCAGTAACGACGCGTGGTGAAGGACACCACATTGTCGGTCAGGCGCAGATTGGCGAACGCATGGCTGGCCGGCAGCTCCACCAGCCCGACCTGTGCGCCTTCGTTCGACAACCGCGCTACATAGCGCAGCACCGCACCACGTGCACGCGCCTGTGCCAGCCTTTCGGCAAACGCCGCATCCACGCTGGCCAACCCGGCCATGAAGTCGGCAACGCTGGAATCGCGCAGCGACTCGGGCACCAGGCTTTCCACCCGCACGTGCTCCAGGCTCAGCTCACGCCCAGCCTCGCGCGCCAGAATGACCAGCTTGCGCGCCACGTCCACACCGGAAAGATCATCGCGCGGGTCCGGTTCGGTATAGCCCAGCCGGCGCGCTTCGGTCACCAGCTGCGAGAAGGGAGCCTGGCCGTCGTACTTGTTGAACAGCCACGCCAGCGTGCCGGAGAAGATCCCGTCGATGGCCAGGATCTCATCACCCGTATCAACCAGATCGCGCAGCGTGGTGATCACTGGCAACCCGGCCCCCACCGTGGCCTCGTAACGGAAGCGCGCACCGCTGGCCGCCGCGGCCTCGCGGATGGCGTGATAGCGCGCCAGCGGGCCTGCACCGGCCTGCTTGTTCGGGGTGACCACGTGAATGCCGGCCGCCAGCCAGCCGGCATAGCGCTCGGCCACTTCGGCGCTGCCGCTGCAGTCGATGATCAACGCATGCGGCAGGTGCGCGGACTGCAGGTGTTCGGTGAATTTGTCCAGGTCGGAGGCTTCGCCCTGCCCCGCCAGTGCGGCGCGCCAGTCGCCACTGAGTCCTCGCGGCTCCAATCGCATGCGGCTGCGCGAGGCCACCGCGCGCAGCCGCAGGTCCACGTTGGCGCGGGCCAGCAGTCCGCCGTGCGTGGCCAGCAGCTGGTCCAGCAGTGCCGCGCCGACGTTGCCCGGCCCGATCACGCCGACCGAGAACGTCTGCGGCGACAGCCAGAAGCCTGCATGCGCCGCGCGCAGCGCCTTGGTTGCCTGGCCGCTGTCCACCGCAACGGAGATGTTGCGTTCGGATGAGCCCTGCGCAATCGCCAGAATGTTTACCTGCGCGCGGCCCAGCGATTCGAACAACCGCGCCGCCACACCCGGCTGCCCGGCCATGCCGTCACCCACTGCCGCCAGCACGCTGACGTTGTCGGTCAGCTGCACGCGCTGCACCTGACCCACGCTCAGCTCATGGGCGAACGCCTGCAGCAGGGCCGCACGCGCCGCCGAAGCTTCAGCCTGGCGTACCACGCAGCAGATGGAGTGTTCCGAAGAACCCTGCGAGATCATCACCACGGAAACATGCGCGTTGCGCAGCGCCGCGAACACGCGCTCGGCCGTACCTGGCACACCGATCAGGCCGGTGCCTTCCAGGTTCAACAGCGCCAGGTCCGGGCTCAGGGTCAGACCCTTGATCGGGCCGCCCACGGTGCGCTCGCCGGTGATGCGGGTCCCCGGGTGATCGGGCTGGAAGGTGTTGCGGATGATGATCGGCAGGCCCCGCTCGATCGCCGGCGACATCGTCTGCGGATGCACCACCTTGGCTCCGAAGTAAGCCAGTTCGCAGGCTTCGTCGTAGCTGAGCGCTTCCAGCTGCACGGCTTCGGGCACCACGCGCGGGTCCGCCGAAAGCACGCCATCCACGTCGGTCCAGATATGCAGTTCATCAGCGTTGAACAACGCCGCGAAGATCGCGCCGGAGTAGTCGCTGCCATTGCGACCCAGCGTGGTGATGCGGTCGCGGCGGTCGCGGGCGACAAATCCAGTGGCGACCACGCGGCTACCCGGGTGCGCCTCGCGCCATTCGACCAGCCGCTGCGCGCTCTGTACCCAGTCCACGTCCACGCCCAGCTCGCCGCGATCCACCACCAGCACCTCGCGCGCATCCAGCACCGCGCAGTCTTCACCAATGCTGCGGAAGTAGTGCCCCAGCAGGTGCGCCGAATACACCTCGCCCAGGCCCTGCACGCGGTCCAGCACTTCCGGCGGCAGCCCACCGATCACGCCCAGCGCAGCCAGCACCTCGGCCAGATGGTCGAAGCGCGCATCCAGCCACTCCACCGTAGGACCGGAATGCTCACCCAGCAGCGCCACAGCCGCACCGCGATGACGTGCGCGCAGTGCGTGCCAGTCATCGCGCCACTGCGGGGCGTCTTCGGCGGCGCGCTCGGCCAGCGCGATCAGCGCGTCGGTGACGCCCTTCATCGCCGATACCACGGTGACCTGCAGGGCCTCATCGCGGGCCAGCAGCAACTGGGCCACGTGGCGGTAACGCTCGGCATCGGCCACCGAGGTGCCGCCGAACTTGTGCACCACCGTGGCGGTGGCGACTTTCAGCGGCGAAAGCGGCGCGGATGCGGCGGTGGCGTCAGAAGATGGAGCGGCAGCGATGGACATGTTGACCTCGATTGAGGCCCCGCGTCATCCAGGCTGAAGGGATTCCCCGCCACCTGGTCTGGTGCGGGGCCGTGGTTTTCGGAAGTTACGCGAAGACGACGGACCGCACCGGACGAGTGGTACCGGTGGTAATGGTGGTGGTGCCGATGGTGCGACCACACGTCTGCACGCCGCCGATGAGGGCGGTGGTGAGCAGAGCAGCGGTGGCGGCGATCAGGACCATGTGCCAAGAAAACACCGCCGCCGGGCGGCTTGTCAAGTGTTGCGCTGCAAAAATCCAAACCGGCCAATCTTCACGCAACGTCGTTGAAAACGTTACGAATGTGACCATTCAGGCCAGGCAACGGTTTTCAGCCGACGTGCTCGGCCACGGCGCGCGGCGGCCGATGCGCATGCGCGCACAGCAGCACCCCGGAAACCAGGCAGGCAATCGCCAGCAGTTCCATCAGCGTCGGCCAGCGCTGCTGCCACGCGAACCCATACAACAGCGCGAACAGCGTTTCGAACACGATCATCTGCCCTGTCAGCGTCAGTGGCAGGTTCTGGCTGGCGCGGTTCCAGCACGCATTGCCGACAACCGAGGCCACCACCGCCACGCCGGCACTGATCACCCAGAACCACGCCCAATCCGACGAAGCATGCGCAGTCGACGAAGGCAGCACGAACGCACTGGGCACCAGCAGCAACGCCAGCCCGCCGGTGGCCACACCGGTCAGCAGCGACCAGTCATGGCCGGACAGGTCCGGCCGCCGTGCCAGCCAGCGGCTGTTGCCGATGGAGTACAGCGCCCACGAGAACAACGCCCCGAACGCACATACCAACCCCAGCAGACGCCGCCCTACTGAGCCTTCGGCATGCTCGGCCTGCAGCGCTTCGTAGCCCACGAGCGCCACCCCCAGCACACATAACGCCAGTGCCGGGGCAAGTTGCTTCAGGGGCACCGCGCCTTTCTCGCGCACCCCTACCAGGGTCACCACGACCGGAATGAGCCCCACGATCAATGAAGCCGCCGCACCGCCTGCCCATTGCACCGCGTTGGAGAGCAGCACGAAATACACCAGATTGCCGGCCAGACTGAGCCACAGCAGGCCCTTCCATTCGGCCGCACCGATCCGCGTGCGTAGTTCCTTCCATCGCGGGGCCAGCAGCACGATCGCAATCAGCCCATAGACCAGATAGCGCCCGGCCGACAGCTGCACGGCGCTGAACTGGCTGAGCACGGCAGGAGCCAGGAACACCACACCCCACAACGCGCCCGCGGCGACGCCGTTGGCAATGCCAACGCCCATTGAACGGTTCATCTGACGGCGGGGCTCCGGGTGTGGGGAGCCGGGAGTTTAGGGGTTATGCGGGGTCGAACTCTTGACCCAGACTCTTGCGATAACCTGGTAGCGCCGGCCGTTGGCCGGCCCAAGCGGCGTTTGGACCCATTCGGGCGACCACACATCGCGACATGAAAGACGATCCGTGGGCCGGCCAACGGCCGGCGCTACCGATGTCGCTCCCCACTCCGTCGTTATCGGGCAACCCGATGCCCCCGCCGATACTCCGCGGGCGTCATCCCCCACTCGCGGCGCAAGGCACGGGTCAACGCACTCTGCTCCGAGTACCCCGCCTGCTGCGCGATCTCCGCAATCGACGCGTCGCTTTCCACCAATTGCGCGCGCGACCACCGCAAACGGCAGCCGCTCAGCCAAGCCTGCGGGCTCAGTTCAAACGCCTGCTGAAACAGTGCATGCACGCGGCTGCCACTCACCCCTACTGCCGCCGCAATCCGTGCCACCGGCCAGTCCTGCCCCGGTGCCTGCGCGATCCGCGCGCACACCGCCTGCAAGCGCGTCGCCGTGCCCGCCGGCGAAAATGCCTGCAGCAGCACCGGCAGCTCGCGGTCGACCACCGCGTCGTCCACCGCCTCACCCGGCAACATCGCCAGCCGCCGCGCCATCGCCCGCACCGGGGCCGGCAGCGCCAGGGTCGGCAGCGCGTTCAAGCGCTCCAGTGTGTGGTCGTCGAACATGTCGGCCGGGCAATCGACAATCAGGAACCGGTCGTTGACCGTCGCCGTCTGCGCGTGCCCCGCATGCGGAGCCACGAAAATGCCCTGCAGCACATCCAAGCGACTGCCCCGCCCTTCCAGTTCAAACGACAGTTCGCCCTGCAGCGGCACCACCCATTGCGCCACGTCATGTCGGTCCACCGAAGAGGACGGCCCATAACGGCGCAGGTTGAAGGCAGCGGGTGGCATGACAGAACGTGGCAAAACCCAGACAGGACGGCCAGTCTGCCCCCCCGGCTGCCCCGCTGCAACGCACCACGTGCACCGGCCCTTCATTGCAATGGCGCGTGGCGACGCGTTCGTCGCCTGGACGCCGTGCTACTACGTCGGCGCGGCTTGCCCGGCTGCTCTTCGCGCACACCACACCCGCCTCTGTAACCTCCCCCAAAACCCCCGGTGCTATATTCCAAACCGTCCCGTACAGCAAAGGAGTGCCGCCATGACGAACCCCCGCCTCCCCGCCCTGTTAGCCCTGGCCCTCGCCACCACACCACTCGCCAGCGCCGAGACCGCCACCACCCCACTCCCGTCCAACTCGCCCAACCGCGTGGCCCCGGCCCCGAACTGCATGGACGCCCGCGGCCTGCGCGAAATGAACCAGGTGAGCGACACCCACATTTCCCTGCGGGCCGCCGACCAGTCCACCTGGAGGGTGACGTTCAAACAGAACTGCCCCGGGCTGATGGCCTCGCCCAACCCGCAAATCCTCGCGGAAGAAAGCTGGGTCTGCGGCACCGGTCAGGAACGGGTAGTGGCCGGTGGCAAGGACTGCGGCATTGCCTCGGTTGAGCCGATGACCCGCAAAGAGTTCGCTGAAGAAGCCCGGCAGGCCGACCGTGGCGGCATCGCCACCCTGGCCGCCGTCAACGTAAAAGAACAGAAGCGTACCCTGCGTGGCTCCTCGTCGTACTGCTTCGACACCCGCAACGTACGCAGCTACGGCGACAACGTCAAAGGCTTCACTGTGCAGACCAACCCCAAGCGCTCCGGGGGCAACAAGGAGTATGTGGTCGAAGTGGGAGCCAACTGCCGCGCCCTGATGCATTCGCCCGCCATCCAGTTCCGCTCCGGCTTCGGTACCAGCCTGATCTGTGGCAACCCCGGCGACGTGGTGGTGATGATCTCGCAGCCTAATGCGCCCGGCGGCGGCGATGCGACAGGCGAAGATCTGTCGTTCATCAACCGCAGCGCCGGCCTGCCGCGTGCCTCGTTAGGCATCGGCGACCGCTGCGATGTGCTGGCGGTATATCCGGCGGGTTGAACGAATCCCCGGATCCAGAAACGGAAAGGCCCCGGCAGAACCGGGGCCTTTGCTTTACAGCACTGAAAGAATCAGTGCTTCATTGCATGCTTGCGGTCACGCATCACCGCATGGGTTTCCTGCACGGTGGGCAGGAAGCGGGTGATCTCCTGGCGGGCAGCCGGGGTCAGGTCGTTGTCGGTGGCGGCATCCTTGAAGGCCTTCAGCAGACGATCTTCGGATTCTTCCAGCTCGGCCACGTAGCCGTACTGCGTATCGCCCAGCGCGGCGCGGACCTTGCCATAGAACTGCTGCATGGAACCGACCATGGTGCCGTGCTTGGCGGGTTCACCACCGGTGGCGACGACGGTGCTGCTCAGCGAGGTGACGATGTCGGCCTTGACGCCCGCAATGCGGGTGAACAGCGCGGACAGTTCGGCGTCCTTCACCTTGCCTGCGGCTTCGGTGTAGAAGTCCTTGCCGTCGCGGGCGATTTCGATCAGGTCGTTGAGGGTGTGCTCGGTGTTGGACTGGGTGCTCACGTGTATCTGCTCCTGTTGTTTCGCGGATGTAATTCGCGGATGGCCCGTCTTGGGTGAACTCACTTTTCCCGATTGCAAATGAAGTCCGCGTGACCTTCAAATCACATCGTTAAGCCTTGTATTGCTGCTGAAAAACCGATGTCTTCAACATGTCTACAAAACGCATTCAGAACATCACCTCGTGGTTCCGCGTCGCTTGATGTGGGCCATCACCTGGCCCACGATCGCGGTCATCAGCACCAGGCTGTTGGTCACCACGAATACCCACGATTCGAGCAGCACGCTGTACAGGATGAACAGCAGCGACGCCGTGATCTGGCCCACGAAAAGCCAGCCCGACACGGCTTCGGTGCCCTCGGCCTTCCACTGTTTCCAGATCTGCCGCCACAACGTGGCCACGAGTACCAACGTGGCGGCCCATCCGATGAGATCGACCGGCTGAAGGGTCATGCCCATTCAGGGATGAAGCCGATCCCCGTGGCGGGCGCTTCCTTGCCGGCTTGCGCCGAGGGTACGGGCGAAATGCGCGGAGCGTCACCGCAGTGGCTGGCCTCCGCCTCCAGACACTTCAGGAAATGGCTGAAGCCATTCGGGGCGCGTGCTTCGCGCCGGGCGCTGGTCGTCACCCGCGGTGCGCCCAGGCGCGCCACTTCGCAACCGGCACGTTCGATGGCATCGATCAGTGCCACGTCTTCCCCGCAGTTCAGCGGCTGGAAGCCGCCCGCACGCAGGTAGGCCGCTGCGCTGAAACCCATGTTCGCGCCATGGACGTGACGATGGCCGTCGCGGGCGCGCTCACTGCGCGCAAACCGCCGACGCACCGAGCGTGCATAGCCCTCCCAGTCGTCTACCTGCACCACGCCACAGAATGCCTCCGCGCTGCACGCCAGCTGTGCGGCGAACCAGTCGTCCGGCACCACGGTGTCGGCATCGGTGCAGCAGATCCACCGCGCGCCTTGTTCCAGGGCGATTTCGACAAGACGCGCGCGGGCAACGCCCACGCAGCCTGCGTCCAGGTGCAGCACGTCAACGCCGAAATGCGCGCACACCGCTTCGGTGGCGTCACTGCACCGGTCGAGTCCCACCAGGATGCGAACCTCTTCCCCCGCCAGACCCGGATGCCTTGCCGCCTGCTGCAACGACTGCAGGCACGCGCCGATCAGCGCCGCCTCGTTGTGGGCAGGCACGATGGCCGCGATCATCGCAGGCCCTCGCGCGCGGCCACCGAGGTGGTCATGCGTGACCAGCCCTGCAGCAGCAGGTCTTCATCGCGGTAACAGAACAGCTGCGGAAGCCGCGCGTCGAACTGGGCGTGCACGAAGCCTGCACTGCAGCGCGCCTCTTCGAACTCGTGCAGCCAGTGGCAGCTGACCAGAACACCATCAAATGAAAGGCTCCCACACAGCCGCCCCGCCATGTCCCGCATCTGTTCGGGTGGCAGGTAATAGCCGATCTCGCTGAACATGATCAGATCGAAGCGCCCCTCCGGCCATTGCGCGGGATGCTGCGCGCATTCAAGGGTGACATGGTCCTGCCCGGCCAATGACGCACGGGCCGTGGCAATGGCCGCTTCGCTCAGGTCGGTGGCATGCAGCTGCGCGCAGCGGTGCGCCAGCTCGGCGGTAAGCACTCCATTGGAACACCCCAGCTCCCAACCGCGCTCGTAGCGCGGCGAAGGCAGGCTGGCCAGCAGCAATGCGCGCTTTCGCGCCTCGTACCAACGCGTGCGGTAACCGAACGGGTCGTCACTTTCGTAGATGTGGTCGAAGTAAGCGAGATTGCTCATGAAAGCAGCACCTCGTAGTCACGCTGGAACCGCCGCAGCACGTACTCGGGAAGAATCGGCGGGCTGGTGAGCTCACGAACCGCGCCGGTCTGGGTGACGAATTCCTCGATGGCCTGGCGCTTGCGCAGCAGCAGCGAAGGGGCCAGTGCGAATCGCGAAGCGCCCTGCCACACCCGTGGTGCGACTGCCGGGTCCAGCCAGTGCCAGCCCCACACGGGGTACTCGCGCAGCCCGCAGCCGCACACCGCTGCCGCCTGCGCACACGCACGCCCCACCGCTTCATGGTCCGGGTGTCCGTCCAGATGCCACGGGGCCAGCAGCAGGTCCCCTTGGCGCAGCACCTCACGCAGCCACTGTTGCAGCTCTGCTTCCTGCGAGGCCACCGCACCGTCGCTCACATGCCAGGCAATTCTTGGCGCTTCCGCCAGCCCCAGCCGCTCCAACGCCCGATCCAGTTCCAGCTGCCGGGCGTCGCGCAGCCGCTCCGGCGGCCAGTCCGGCTGGTCCGGATAGCACGCCTCGCCGTCGGTGACCGACACGACCAGAACCTCGCGCCCAAGCGCATGGGCGCTGGCCATCAGCCCGCCACAGGCCAGCACCTCGTCATCGGGGTGCGGCGATACCACCACCAGACGCTCGACGCCCGCAAACAAGCGCTCAGGGTCTTCGGTGGGAAGCGCACGCAGCCAGGCACACTCGCGCCACGCCTGCTCCGGCACGCCGTCGCCTTCAATCCGGCGCAGCTCGGCATCCGCCTTGATGGCGGGCTTGTTCACAGACGCCATGGGTGTTCCTCCGCGTGGCACAGCGCGCCCTGCTCCTGCCAGTCGCGGTCGGCATGGCTTTGCCGGATGAACACCGTCAGGTCGCTCCAGCGCTGCGCGTGGAAGGTGTCCAGGCACATCGGCCCGGGCCCCAGTGCTCGCCCCACCAGATCCAGCACATGCGTGCAGGCGCGCTCGACCACGCTGCGCACGCGCATCACGGCCAAACGATGGGACGCGTGCGGGTCGGCATCGATCTGCGCCGCCAGCTCGCGCAGCAGTGCCGCGCAGCTGGCCAGTTGCATGTCCACCTCACCCAGCAGCCCGGCAGCGACGCCCGGTTGGGCGCAGCGCTCAGCGCGTCGCAGGGGCTCGGCCAATGCCACCGCGGCACCGTACCAGCACGCGGCAATACCGGCCCCGCCGTGCCAGAAACCCGGTCTTTCCAGATACGCGTTGCTGGCCCCGATCTCCACCGCCGGCACCTGGTTGAAATGCGCCGTGCCGCTGGGGATGCGCGCCATGCCCGTCGCCACCCAGCCAGCAGTGTCGAACTGCACGCCGGGATGGCGCGCGTCCACCAGGAACAGGCGCGTGCGTTCGTCCTCGCGCACCGTCACCAGCGCAACGTCGACCCAGCCGGCACCGGAGCACCATGGCTTGCTGCCGCTCAGCGTACGGCCACAGGGGTCGAGCTGCAGGGTCTCCTGCGGACCGTGCGCCGCCCACACCGCACCCAGCGCCTGTGCCGGCGGCAGGCGCTCCGGGGCGAGGGCCAGCAGGATGGCACGCGCGTCATAGTGCGCTTCCAGTACTTTCACCAGGCACAGGTCCTGCGCCGCCATATGCGCGAGCGCCTGCCAGCGGCCCAGCGTATCGCCGCCACCCGGCATCGGCAGTGCGGGGACTTTCGCCACCCAGGCACGGGCAGCCGTTTCGACCGGGTCGCCGGCCCGTGCCGGGGTCGTTTCGTGCAGCACCGCGACCATCAGGGCACCTTCCCTGTCAAAAGAGCCATGAGCATCTCCAAGAAGCAAAGTTCTTAGATACCCATCAGCGCATGCGAACTTCGTGACCAGCATGTAGGTACGGCGTGCAGCATGTGCGAGGCCGCATTCACCGGTCTCTCGTCATGAGCTCTACGCGGCGCTATCGCCTTGCGTTGACATGCAGCGTGAAACCATCACGGCGTCCCCGTTCCCCGCATTTCCCATGCAGCAGATCGAAGCCCCCCTCCAGGCCTTGCGCGCGCAGATACCGCCGCCGCCCCAGACCCCTGAGCCCACCGCCCCGCCGGTGGAAGCACCGCCACCGGAAGAGCCGACCCGCGAAGATCCGCCGAATGAGGCACCGCCGGAGCGCGATCCGCCGCCGGCCAAGCCACCCTTGGAAGCGCCGGTACCGCCACGCGAGCGCGCCCAGACGCGCTACGTGTTCGCAGAGGGCCGCTGGCAGCACATGGAGCGCCACTGTATCGCGATGGCATTGGGATGATGGCGTTGGGACGATAATCGGGACGCTGGTAGGGTCGCACGCCAGTCGACCGCCCGTATCGCCTCAACGTCCTTTAGGGCATGACCTTGGAACGGCCTCCCTCTAACGCGCCCATAAACACCGCCAGAACTCATACGCCCATGGCATCACCACCACAACCATCGCCGGCACCACCACAGCCGCCCATAACCACCCCGGTGCAGGCTGCCACACCAGCTCCCACCCGGGCCGCATCTGGAACGCGATCCACACCAGAAACACCCAAGGGGCCACGTCCAGCACACTGTGCACATGCTGCTCAATCGGGCTGATACGCCGACGACCGTCTGCGCTGACCGTATCCCAATACCCCGCGATGGCGTGCACCAGCACGGCACTACCCAGAACCAGCACCAGCCCAAGCGTGGGAGCCAGCGCCAGCCAGGCCAGCACGCTTCCGCCGATGACCACCAGCTGCACCGCGTGCAGGGTGCTCTCGCCCAGCCCCGAGGTATGCGGCAGGTCGGTACGGCGATGCAGGTGAAAGTCGGCCGTACCCGCAAGCAGCCACAGCGCGTAGACGACCGCCATCACGATATTGATATGGTTCATTTCCATCCACGCAGAGTCGCACGGTAGGACGTAAACGCAGGGCGAGGCTGCCGTGTACAGCAACTCAATCGACCGCGATCAATCGGGATTCAGCCCGCTCTTTGGTAGGGTCGCACGAAAGTCGACCGCCGATGACGGCTCAACGCCCTTTGGGGCATGACCACCAAACGCAGCCACCTCCCCAAAACCGACCAAACGCCCACACGCAGACGGATCGAGCCTCGAAGCAGTATCCCGTATAGTCCCTTCCAGAAGTACAGGATCGGCACGAAGGCCAACACATCAAGGATCGAGAACAATGACCAGCAATCATCCACGCGAACCGCGCACGCATCACCGCGCCAGAATCAGCCTCGGGTTCACCCCCGTTTTCACGGACACTTACAAGAAGGCCGATCCAGGCCATGAGGAGTGTTCATGTCAAAGCGTAGA
>NZ_RHPP01000140.1:0-374 GCF_003935715.1 Stenotrophomonas sp. 278
TGGCGGTCTTCTTCTTGGGTGGCATACATGATCCTTTTCAACATGTTATGCCCGAACACAAAATTCCTGACAGTCCCGCCCCTTCCACATAATCCCCCCTCACTCTATGACATGCCCACGGATCAATAGTCCGCCGCGTCCTGTATCGACATGCCAGTGTCTTCACCCATTACACCCAGGCCGTGCTCCACAAGCGCATCTCTCATCTTCCGATCACAGACGATGAGCGCGTCATTGAATTCTGAGCGAAAAATATGCACATCGGCAACCACGTCACGCTTGAATGCCAAGCGCGCTCCGCCAGCGAGCCGATAGAATTTTCCTTTTGGAAAGCCATCTGTGAGGATCCTTACATCTGATGCTTCCTCGTCAAC
>NZ_RHPP01000140.1:470-10807 GCF_003935715.1 Stenotrophomonas sp. 278
CGCTCCGCCAGCGAGCCGATAGAATTTTCCTTTTGGAAAGCCATCTGTGAGGATCCTTACATCTGATGCTTCCTCGTCAACCGCATCCAATACACGAGTAACATCGCACAGATAGAACTTGGCATCCTCAGAACCATCCACTTGAATGAACTTTGTCGAGACAAACTGCACTCCCTTTTCGTCGACAGCCTCCATCACCCGCCTCAACTTTTCAGAAACCAACCAATAGCCCTCGAAGGAGCTATAGAAGTCTCTGAGCTCATGGCTCTCTAGTGTTGCGCGAAAGAGAGGCGCCTCGGGAAATTCTGGAAATCCGCCGTCATCAGGCCGCACAAATGCCTGACCAGCTGGGCGGAGCTTTTCTTCGTTCACAAACTTAACGCCATGGACCGGCGCATTGCAGTCGCAATTGATGATGAAGAACTCATTCGGTCTCGGAGCATTACCGTCATCCCCGCCAACACGCAAAACGTTAGTCACAGCACACCTCCATAAGGGACTTCAAGCTAGCTTGACGCAACTTCTTCCATATCTGCCACACCCGCCATTCATTAGCGATCAGAACACACGCCAAGTCCACCAACTACAGGAGATGTACCCAGATGGGCGACATGACGATGGGTGGTCGGCAATTCCGGTCCATATTTGATCAGTAGTCAGCCGCATCAACGAGGCTCAAACCATGGCCTTCCCCAGCAATGCCGAAGCCTCGTTCCACCGATGCATCCCGCATCAACCGGTCGCAGATAACCAATCTTGCATTGAATGGATTTCCAAACACATGCGCGCCGTCAACTACGGCCAGCCGAGGGACCTCGTCGAACTTCGGAATCCCTCCGACTTCCGGGCGAATAATGGCCCTACCCGCTGGGCGGAGGACACGCGCGTTCGCCACCCGCCCCGAAGCCGAAGCACCCCACCAGCAAACCCAATAGCGTGAGCAGGAAGCCGCGCGCGCCGAGCAGGACCGTGCCCGGCAGGAACAGGCGACGACTCCCGCAACCGAATTTCGTGCACCGGAAGCGCAGCTCCCCCGGCAGCCCACCGACGGTGCCGCTCCTGCTCAACCCGCACACGCCCCCGACAACACGGCCGCAGAAGCGCAAGCAACAGCCGCGCAGTTGCACGAAGGTGCCCAAGCTTCCAGGACCGAGGTCCAGCACGTCGCTCCCGTCGACCCGGCAAGTGACCCATCGCTGCACAAATTGGATGAGCCCCTCAAGCCGGCAACACCGGACGCGAAGGCAGTTCCCGAGCACGAAGTCTCTACTGGATGACATCCTTTTCCACCTCCGTTACGCAATCACCCGATCTCAGTAATCAGCGGCATCGAAGAGCCGAACGCCTCTGGGGTTCAGCTCCTCACCAAATCCGCTCTGCAGCAACGCATCTCTGAGAATGCGATCACATATGACCAATGTGCTGTTGAACGGCGAACGAAACACATGCGCCGATCCAATTGCATTCTTGTGGAAGGCCAGCCTTGCGCCACCTGCCAACTTGTAGAACTTCCCCTTGGGGTACCCATCGGTAAGAATCCTTACCTCAGATGCATCATCGTCAATGGCATCGATTACCCGCACCACGTCGCAGAGGTAGCTCGAGTCAGATACCGTTCCATCAGAAAATGTGATATCGCACCGACAAAACGCGAATCCTTCCGGGTCAACTGACTCAAATACACGCTTGAGCTGTTCTGATACAAGCCAGTACCCCTCGAAATCTGCGTCAAGATCATTGTGAAGGTGACCTACCTCTGTCTGCCGAAGCCGAGGTATTTCGTTCATTGCAGGAAATCCACCTTGCTCAGGCCGAATGTGTCGAGCCGCGGGAGGCCGGAGAGCACTTGCATTCTCAAACTCAAGCGAGTGTGGTTCGCCGCGCATATCCGGGCGAAGAATGTAGAACTCACCGATTACCGGCCCGTTCTTCGCCAATTCCCCGCGCTCATCTCGACCATCCATTGCACTCTCCCTACTCATTTGTTCTCAGCGAATGATTGCAGATGCATACCCACGCCCTCCAAGGTCCGGAGACGCACTTTGCTCGAAAAAACGACTCCGTACGGCGGGAGCCCGAAGTCCAGACTGATGACGTCGAACTCGCCAGCTTTTGGTTCATTCATGGTGACGTTCTCGCTCATATGCTCCTGTACAGGTCATTGCCGCCGAAGGATCAGAGTCTCCGATGAAGGCCGTCCAGAACATGGTGGTCCTGAAATATCGGCTTATCCTTTGGCATTCCCGCACCTCATCCAAATGGCGGCTCACTTGAAACGCTAAGTATCAGCTGCATCAATGAACCAGACCCCATTACTCCTGGCAGCACTCCATATCCCCGCATCGACTATTGCATCACGTAGCACCCGATCACACACAATGTAGTTTCCTGAGTAAGGGGTTCTGAAAACATGGGCGGAACCGACCACTTCATCCAGGAAGCTGAGTCTGGCACCACCAGAAAAGCTGTAGTGCTTTCCTGCGTGGTACTTGTCACTGGTCTCAATTTTCAGCTCCGAGGCCTCTTCATCTACTGCCTCCAGAACACGGACGACGTCGCATAGGAAGTAGGTTGGCCCGCTGGATCCGTCCGCAAGTCGGTAGTCACACTCCGCGAACTCGAATCCAGCCGGATCCGTTTTCTCGAAGACGTCCTTCAATCGCTTGGATACCAGCCAGTATCCGCTCATTCCGCCTTCCAGATCTTCAGGAGGCTGTCCCTTCGCGGGGGAGTACACGAGGCACGGCACTTCCTTGAACTTCGGGATTCCACCTTCATGCGGCCGAAGGACAAGCCGAGGCGAATCAACCAATCGCTTGACGTTCTCAAACACGACTCCGTGTCCCCTGCCGCCGCGAGTACTGTCAGGTTCGAGCAGGAAGTACTTCCCCATCTCTTCGGTCTCCGCAGTCAAGTTTAATGGCCCCACCTTTGTGCCGTCGACTTCGTTCATTGAGCGAAATTTCAGTATCGTGCCTTGGTGGCGTTTAAGCTCATAAATTATTCTGCAGCGTCGTCCAGATAGACGCCGCGAGAACACCGATCCTGCGTTGCTTTTCGTCCGTCGCCTAAACCTTCACGGTGCCGACTTTTCAGGATCATCCGAATACTCATTGACATAGGCCACCAGCGGCTTACCCCGCTTGATCGCCGCTTCCATGAAGGGCCCTCTCCCAGCGGTCCACATGATGTCGTGAAGCATGGCGCGGTACTTGCCGTTTAGTGGCAAAGCGCCTCGGGCGTCCATGAACGTCCTCAGCCCCGTCACCATTTCCTCAAACTCAGGATGACTAGCCGGGTTCAAGCTCAGGTCGTCAATGAATCGCCCCAGGTCACTGTCGCCAAGCACCCCACCGCCTGTGGACTTCGCGTACTCCGCCGCCGTTTGATGATTGACCTTGGATTCTTCATCAATGCCCCAGCAGAACACGTAGTCCTTGCCAGGCGGCAGCACGGGTGGATGCTGCTTGATCTTCTGCTCAAGATACTCGGCGAAGCTGCTCTCAGGCGTTACGCCCGAGCCCGGTGCCTGCAGGTAGTCCGTGAGCGTAAGCACCTGCTCGTCCGTAATTGCCGGGCAGGCACGCTCCGGAAGTGCATCAAGCTTCCTGGCGACAACAAGGTCGGCGAAGAGGACCAGGCCTTTGAACGCGGCAATCTTCTGTGTGGGCAGCTGGAGACCACCTTTCAGCACTTCCCGATGGTCGGCGATGGCCAAGTAGCGCTGGTGTCCTCGAACGTCTGGCTGCGTCTCGTACACGCGCAGCATGCCTTCCACCAGGCCGCACACGAAGGTGTAGTCGTCGCCGGTGTGGCCGAGCGTCTGCTTGAGCTTCAGCAGCGATCGAATGAGCCAGTCGTGGCCGAAGTACAGGAAGAACTGGCGCTCCATCCCGCCCTGCTCGAGCTTGAGGGTGTCCGAGCCGTACAGCCCGAGGCGGCCGACCACCTGCCCATCGCGGTAGAAGGCGTAGTGGTACTCGGTGACGCGCGTACCGTCGCGCAGTACGCCGGCGATAAGACGCGGCTCCGGAATCGTCACACCGGTGACCGGGTCGTACGCGGAACCTGGCCGCGCCTCGAATCGGGGGGGCTCTGACGTGGGCGGCCGCTTGGGCTCACTGCTTCCGAACAACGTGCCGAACATTCCTTTGATTGACATCCCTTTTCCCCTTCCCGCTCCGTGTGCTTCCGGGCTGCGCTGGCAGCTGCTCTGTCCTTGACTCCCGGACCTTTCAGTAGGTTGCCACCGGCGGGAGCCATCGACAACCAGAAAACTCTGAAGCGCTGCTTACGCTGAGCACCTGCAGCCGGTGATCCTTACCGCCTGCCCCAAGTCCAACTACACCGTGGCCGCCCAGCAGAAGCGTGCGTGGGTGCGGGAGCATCTTTCGGCCACGTGCCTGGTGCTACCCGTGCTGGGCGGCGTCAACAAGCCGCTCTTCATGCATCAGGCGGGCGATGTGCTTATCGACGACTGGAGCAAGAACTGCGTGGCGTGGACGGCGGCGGGTGGCGTTGCCATCCAGCACAAGGGTGACTGGGTCGCTACCCGGGGCAGCCTGCAGGCGGCGGGGATGGGTGCCATGCCGGCGGGTGAGGTGGAGTACTCGATCGCGGGGTGAGTGCGTTGACACGCATGGCGTGTCACTACGCGGCTTCCGGCACGGCGCGGGCGTCGATCGCGCCGCGCCGCATTTCTCATACGCGATGCAGGCCACGCCGTGTTGTCTGGCCACCCTGCTCATCCGAGAAAGAGGTCGCCATTGATCAATGCTGCCTTCACCGTCAACTGCAGCTTCTCCACAGACTCCGCCACCCGCTGCAGCGCACCGGCTTCAAGCTGCATTGCCGCCTGGCCGTCTGCCGAGTCTTCAATTCTCTTCAGATGCTCCAGCATGCCTTCATAGTAGGAGGCGACAGGCTGCGGACTGAACTGGCTGCATCCCATCTGGTCCGCAAGAGCCTTGTCGACCGGGAGATACAGCTTGTTCAAAGATGCTTCGATGGTGAACAGACCGGCCTCGTGCAGCGTCTTGAGCAGCGCGCTTCGCTCGAAGATGAAAGCGTCGATGGTGTACTGGCTGCCAAGGACAGGATCCTGCTCTGATGCGCTCATGGGTGTCATTCCATTTAACGGAGGGTAGGCGGTGTTGGTTGGCAGCGTGACATAGGGCTTCGGCCGCCGGTATCAGGGTTTTCTGACCCGGGTGAGTGTGCCGCGCGGAAGCGGGTACGTTGGTGGCCTGCCCCTACACAGTCTCCAGCAGGACCAGCACCACCTCCACCTGAATCGATCCTCTTTGACGGGTAAATCATGGTCGTTTGAGATCAACGACCAAGGTAACGTCGTTCAAACCGCCTACTGGATGTCGCCTTGACGCTACAGAGAGCGTGAGCTGTATCGGCATACAAACGCTGGGGCGGGCAGCAATTCCCTGCCCGGTTTCACCTTAATGCCCCGCCTCACTCTATGACATGCCCACGGATCAGTAGTCCGCCGCGTCGTGTATCGACATGCCAGTGTCTTCACCCATTACACCCAGTCCGTGCTCGACAAGCGCATCTCTCATCTTCCGATCACAGACGATGAGCGCGTCATTGAACTCAGAGCGAATAATATGCACACCATCAACCACGTCACGCTTGAATGCCAAGCACACTCCGCCAGCGAGCCGATAGAATTTTCCTTTTGGAAAGCCATCTGTGAGGATCCTTACATCTGATGCTTCCTCGTCAACTGCATCCAGTACGCGGGTCACATCACACAGATAGAACCTGGCACCCTCAAAACCATCCACTTGAATGAACTTTGTCGAGACAAACTGCATCCCCTTTTCGTCCACGGCCTCCAGAACCCGCTTCAGCTTTTCAGAAACCAACCAATAGCCCTCGAAAGAGCTATAGAAGTCTCTTAGCTCATGGCTCTCTAATGTTGCTCGGAAGAGAGGCACCTCGGGGAATTCTGGAAATCCGCCGTCATCAGGCCGCACCAATCCCTGACCAGCTAGGCGCAGCTTTTCTTTGTTCACAAACTCAACGCCATGGACCGACGCATCGTAGTCGCGAGTGATGATGAAGAACTCATTCGGTTTCGGAGCATTCCCGTCATCCCCGCCGACACGCGAAACGTTAGTCACAGCACACCTCCATAAGCGATTTCAAACTGGCGTGATGCAATTTCTTCCATATCTGCCACATCTCCCATCCATCAGCGATCCGAACACATGCCAAGTCCATCAACTACACGAGATGTACCCAGATGGGCGACATGACGATGTTCGAATTCGTCCACCGGTCCGACTGGTCGGAAATTCCAGTCCGTGTTTGATCAGTAGTCAGCCGCATCAATAATCTGCCGCGTCATCCAGCGTCATTCCGCTATCGCCGCCGAACACGCCGAACCCTTGTTCGACCAGAGCGTCACGCATCGCTCGATCACACACAATCAGATCGTCATTGAATGGGGACCTGAAAACATGTGCGTCGTTCACAACGTCCTTCCTGAAGGCGAGGCGTACGCCTCCTGCCAACCGATAGAACTTCCCTTCTGGAAAACCCTCCGTAAGGACTTTTACTCCGGAAGCATTCTCGTCGACAGCATCCAGTATCCGGCAAACGTCGCACAAGTAGTACGACGGACCAGTGCTTCCATCAAAGCAAACCAGCTCACACTGAACGAACAGGAATCCACCCGGATCGATCGCCTCAAACGCGCGCTTCAATCGCTCGGAGACAAGCCAGTAACCTTCAAAGGCGACCTGGAAATCATGGAGAGAACCTTCAGGTGCCAGATCCGTCATCACTGGCGTTTCTGAAAACTTGGGGAACCCACCCGTTCTGGGTCTGATGAGCCCGCCTCCCGGCGGCCGAAGAACCTCCTTGTTCGAAAACTCGACTTCATTCGGCGGGACGTCAAAGTCCGGGTTGATGATGTAGAACTCGCCAGCCCTTGGTTCATTCATGATGGTGGTCTGCTCGTGGCGATAAGGTGTCAGGGCTGGTCGGCGATGGATCGCTAGCCGCCGCCTCCACCACCACCGCCTCCGCCGCCTCCCATTACCATGGCTTGGGCGTGTTCCTCGTTGATCCGCTCCTGGTCCTGCTGGCGCTGAAGGCTGGCCTGGTGTTCCTGCTGTCTGTCGTGTTCCAGCAATACATCCAGCCGCTCAAGTGATTCCTCGTGCGGCGTTTTGACCGCCTGCTCGGTGGGCATCACGCCACGCCGGTGAGCGGGGTTGTCCAGTTCGCCCTGCACCACAAACACGTTGAAGCCCGGGCGCTGGTCGCCCACCTGATTGCTGAGCACCACATGGTCCACACGCTGCAGGCCGTTCTCCTTCGCCAGCACCATCAGGCTGCTGGTGAGGCGCTCGCTGTTGTCGTCGTAGGTGCGGCCGAGGCTTTGGTCCAGCTTCTCGACCTGTTCGCGCACCTGTTGGTAGAGGGCGTTGGCCGGGTGCGCTGGGTCGCTGGGTTGCAGGTGGCTGAGAGCGGGTTCATCTGCTTGGGCGTGCTCCGGTTCCGGTAGTACGTGCTCGAGGACATCGGCGCTGCTCGCCATCTCTGGCGCGGGTAGTTCTTCTTCCGGGTGAGCTTCGTAGACGGGAAGCTGGAAGGCCAGGAAAGCGCCCTGGTGCCCGTGGGCTTGAGAGACTTCCTGCTCGGGAACTTCCCTCGTATCCGGGGTTGCCGGTTTGGAGGGCTCATCCACATTGTGCAGGGATGGGTCACTTGCCGGGTGGACGGGAGCGACGTACGGGGCCTCAGTGTTGGAAGTCGGGGCGATTTCGTGCAATTGAGCGGCCGTTGCCTGCGTTTCCGCTGCCGTATTGCCAGGGGTGTGTGCGGGCTGAGCAGGAGCAGGGCCGTCAGTGGGCTGCCGGGGGAGCTGCGCTTCCGGTGCATGAGGTTCGGTCGCGGGTGTCGTTGCCTGTTCCTGACGGGCGCGATCCTGCTCGGTGCGGGCGGCTTCCTGCTCGCGCTGTTGGGTTTGGTGGTGGGGTGCCTCGGCTTCGGGGCGGGTGGGTGTTTGGGTTTGGGGTGCGTCGTTGTTCAGCCGGGCAGAGCCCGGCTCTACGGGGGTTGAGGCGAGTCTTGCCGCCTCGGCTTGCCTGGCGGCCTCAACAGTGACCGAGAGCTCGGGGCTTGCCGGCACCGTTGGATGCGGGGCTACCTGTGCTTCGGAAGCTGCGAACACTGCGGCTTCCGGCTGCTGTCCAAGGTTGTTGCCACGCAGCTGCGCGGCTGCCAGCGTCGCGGCCTGCCCGACATCATCCTTGGACAGCCCCTGGCGATTGGCCTCGCGCTGCGCCTGCTCATGCGCATCTCGTTCCTGCGCCGATAGCCGGTCGATCTGCAGCTGAGGTGCGTC
This sequence comes from Stenotrophomonas sp. 278, assembly GCF_003935715.1. Taxonomy (GTDB): domain Bacteria; phylum Pseudomonadota; class Gammaproteobacteria; order Xanthomonadales; family Xanthomonadaceae; genus Stenotrophomonas; species Stenotrophomonas maltophilia_AH. The sequence goes on from NZ_RHPP01000140.1 coordinate 8,845, forward strand.
ATGTACTGTCGGCTCAATGCGGTTGGCCCGCTGCTGCGCAATGTATGCGCTCACATCATCCGCTGTCGCAGTTGCCTTCAAGACCATCCGATTGCCGCCGCCCTCGGCGAAGGCAGCGATTGCACTGTCAGCACTCGGCGCATGCGTGCGTGGGTCTGGAATCAGCTCCAGAACGACGTCCGACTGCGCTCCAGATGACTCCAACGTCTGCCGTAGCACGGCTGACGCAGCGGCAATCTGCTCGTCCGATTGCTGAATGCCGTGCCTTGCGTACAGCGCTTCCACACGCCCCTCTATGCCTTCGGGGGCCAACCTGAGATTGGCTCGAATCTCATCCGCCATTGCACTCAGGCCAGCAATGCCTTCCGACTGACCTTGCCAGGTGAGTTCCAGCTCTTCCAGCACGTTGCCATGGGCATTGCGATTCCCGGCAACGCCTTGATGAACCCAGATACCTTCGCCAGTACGCGCGTACTTTTCGCCGTCACTCGCAATCAGTGAGTCGCTACCATCCCGTGCGTTCTGCACCGCAGCGGGTATGGAGGGGGACTTTTCGTCGCCGAAATCGCTCCAGCGCCCCTGCTCATAAGCCACCATGTAGCGGGCCGCCACTGCGGCAGGGGTGTTGGCGGCGTTTTCAGCGATGACCAGGCGCGATTGCGCATCCAGAAGCTCAGCGCGCTCCTGCGACACCTCGACCCGTCTTGTGCTGGATACGCGACCGTCTTCCCTCTCCGTGATGTGCATCTCCCACTCCCGGGAGACAGGGTCGCGCACGAAGGTGCGGTCAATCTCCAGCGCCGCCTTCGGTGGGAAGGCTTCATCGGTTGCGCTCAAACGATAGGGGTCCTCCGCCACCGGTCGCTTGTACAGACCCAACTCATAGGATTCCCCGGCAGCCTTCCAGTTCAGATAGCGCTCCATTGCTCCGGTCGCTATGTACCTGGTACGCAGGGTGACGTCCTCGCCCAGACCATTCTTTAGCGGTTGCACTTCAACGCCAGTGCCAAGATCCTGGCTCTGCAGTCGCTGTTCGTGCGCGCCGCGATACCACCGTCCGTCAGGGTCCGCCGGGTCGCGCGACCAGACCCGGTGCAGCTGGTCTTCCTGATTGAAAACCCGCTTGATGTCCCTCTGTTCTGCCCACTTGTCGCCCAGGTAAGCACCCAGTACGCCACCACCTGCGCCGCTGATCAGCGCGAGTGGCCCTGTGAAGGAACCCGACGCTGCCCCCACGCTCGCCCCCAGGAGGAACCCTCCCACCGCGCCGCCCACATTGGGGCCTACGAAGTGGGCTACGGTGGCGTCCGCACCTGCGGTGTTGCCTTGAATCTTCAGCTCCAGCCACTTGTGGCCGGTGACGGCGAACTCCTGGGCTACGAGTGCAAGGCCAACGACGCCCGCTGCCTTGCCCGCGTGCAGTTCGCCGAAGAAGACTTCGGGGGCAAAGAAGCCTTTCTGAGCGTGGGGAGCACGGCGCTGCGAGAGGGGCTTGTAGTCTTCTGGAGGGTTTGAAACAAAGTCGTATGTTCCAACCTTGGAGGTGCCGATGGCCGGCAGGTCATCTACCAGGATCTGCTTGACCAGCTTGGAGGTATCGTCGGATAGCGTCAGGCGACCAGACTCCTGCGCGTGAGCCACCGCCATACGCATCTCCATGCGTCCTGCGATTTCCCGCTCGGGCAACTCACCAGTTGCGGAAACCAGGTATCTCGCGTCATCCCGGGCGGCACCCAGGATTCTGAGTAGACTTGCTTCACTCCGAGTAACGGCGGCCCACTCGGACTCAATGCGCCCCATAGCCCTGATATTCGTGAGGTCCTCAGGGTGCTCGCTCGCGTAAGACTCAAATGCAACGATGGATCGATGATTGCGCTGGACAGCGTGAGAGTGTCCGTATTTTTGTGTTCGGGCGACGTGGGCTGTCTTTTGACAGCCCGGCTTCTCAGTAAGGGCTCCGGAT
>NZ_RHPP01000141.1 GCF_003935715.1 Stenotrophomonas sp. 278
GGCAGGACCTGGCCGGCTGGCAGCAACGCCCGTGGCGGATGGGCCGGGGGGGCAATGCCTTCAGCGCGCGCAGCCCGGACGCCTACGAGCGACACAGCCCGGCTGAGTACCTGGCGGTCAACGCCGAGCACTATCTGCTGGATCCGGACTACGCGTGCCGTCGCCCGGCCCTGGCGGACTGGTTTGCCGAACACATCGGGCACCGTGACACGCCCGTGAGCGGGTGCGATGCGCGCCTGCCGCTGGTACAGGCCGGCGAGGTCAGCGGCCAGGCCTCGCTGCTGGAGCTGGACCCCTCGCGTGTCTACGCGGTGGAGTACCTGCTGGCGGAAGGCAATGACGCGCTGATGAGCCGCTGGGGCCACAGCATGCTGCGGCTGGTGATCTGCGCACCCGGGCGGCCTCGCGGACCGGCCTGCCGCATGGATCTGGCACATCACCGGGTGCTTTCGTTCCGCGCCTTCGTCGGTGACGTGCAGATTTCCAGCTGGGCCGGGCTGACCGGTGCGTATCCCTCGCGGCTGTTCGTGCTGCCGCTGAACCAGGTGATCAACGAGTACACCCAGGTCGAGCTGCGCGGGTTGTCGTCCATTCCGCTGGCGTTGCGTGACGAGGAGATCGCCGCGCTGCTGGAGCGGGTGGCGCAGGTGCACTGGAGCTACGACGGCCGCTACCGCTTCATCAGCAACAACTGCGCGGTGGAGACCGGCAAACTGCTGCAGGAAGGCGTGCCGCGGCTGGGCGCGGAAGGCCTGAACCGGATCACCCCGCGTGGCCTGCTGTCGCGGCTGCAGCGGCAGGGCGTTGCGGATACGTCCGTGGTGGCTGATCGCCCTGAGGCAACCCGTCAGGGCTATTACTTCGCATCCGCTCAGACGCATTACCAGCAGTTGTTCGAGGTGGTGCAGGCCGAACTGGCGGTGCCGGCAGCCGATGTCACCGCGTGGCTGGAGCTGCCGGCCGCACAGCGCGCAGTGTGGGCGGAGCAGGGCGGCCTGCGCGCGACCTCGGCGATGTTGCTGCTCGAACAGGCCGCGCGTAACCGCGAAGAGCTGCGTGCACGCTCGGGTTTGAAGCGCGCGCTGGGCGATCCGCGCGGTGGGGTGGATGCCGCCCATTCGGCCTTGTTGGCCTTGCTGGATGACGCCGGGCAGCTGGTGAGCCCGGCCGGGTTGTTGCCGGCGGGCGGGTATGGCGTGCCAGTGGGCGATGAACGGGTGGCAGCTGAGGCTGCGACGGCACGGCTGAGCGCGCGTGGCGTGAGTGGGTGGGAGGCGTTGCAGGTGGAGTTGCGGGGGCGGTTGCCGGTGGTCCAGCGGAAGGAGTTGCAGACGATTGAGGACAGTCTGGAGCGGCTGGCTGCGCGGATGCGGCGACTGGCGCGCGATGAGGCGGCGTCGCGTTGATCGGGCACCGCGAGGACACGCATGGCGTGTCCCTACAGGGTGCTAATCCGTGCTTCACAGGCCTCGCACTAGGATGAAGGGCTGACGTAACCGATCGGCAAGGAGTCGAACATGCGCATTTCCCCCTGGATTCTCAGCGCCGCGATCACTGTAAGCCTGGCCGCCTGCCAGCCGGCCGCGCCGGACGCCGACACCGGCACCGCCGAAGTCGCGCCGCCGGCCGGCACCGCCACCAGCGATGAACGCACCTACGCGTTCCAGTGCGGCGACCTCGCCGTGCAGGCTACCTACCGCGGCCAGGATTCGGCCAGCGTGGTGGTCGGCGGACGCACCTTCGTCATGTCCTCTGAAACGGCTGCCTCCGGTGCCAAGTATGGCGATGGCCAGGGCAATGTGTTCTGGACCAAGGGCACCACCGAAGGCACTTTGACCCTCGCCGGCGAGCCCGACCGTAACTGCACCGGTTCCGGTACCGAAGGTGAAACCGCACCGGCCGCCACCACGCCGGCAGCGTCCACGGCTGCGTTCCGCGCTACTGGCAACGAACCCGGCTGGCTGGCCCAGGTCAGCGACGGTGACGCACCGCGCCTGCATGTCGAGACCGACTATGGCGAGAAGAAGTATGAGATCGCGGCACCCACGCAGGGCCAGGACGGCTGGTCAGGCAAGGCCGAAGATGGCACCGAGATCAAGCTGACGTTCCAGCGCACCGTGTGCGAGGACAGCATGAGCGGGAAGGCGTTCGGTACAACCGCGATGCTGACAGTAGGTGCCAGGCAGTATCACGGCTGTGGTGATTTTGCCGGTGCGCCAGAGGTGGCATCCAGGCCGTAGAGCCACGCCCTGCGTGGCTGACGTTCGTCCGACTCCGCGAAGCCACGCAGGGCGTGGCTCTACGGTTGAATCAAACCAGTTCACGCGACCGGTCGGTTCAATCAGATCAATCCGCGCGGCCGGCAAATTCGCCGGTGGTGGTGTTGACCAGCACGCGCTCGCCGTTGGCGATGTACTCCGGCACCATGATTTCGATGCCGGTATTGAGCTTGGCCGGCTTCGGACGCTTGGTCGCGGTGCCGCCCTTCAGTTCCGGCGGGGTTTCGATCACTTCCAGCACCACGCTGGTCGGCAACTGCACCGCCACCGGCTGGTCGTCGATCACCTGCACGTAGATGCCGGTCAGGCCGTCGGTGATATAGCCGGCGTCGTCACCGATCACGTCCGCGTCCAGCGTGTACGGGGTGTAGTCCTCATCGTCCAGGAACACGAACGCGTCGCCATCCTTGTACGAATAGGTGCTCTGGCGGCGCAGCAGCTCCACTTCCGGCAGGTTGTCGTCGGCGTCGAAGCTGGCGTCCAGCTTGTTGCCGCCCGGCACGCTGTACATGATGAAGCGGAAACGGACGTTGCCGCCGCGGCCCTGCGGCGAGCTGCGTTCGATGTCGCGGATCTGATAGACGCCGTTGTTGTACTCGACGACGTTGCCTTTCTTGATGTCAGTGGCTTTCATGGGAATGAAGGTCGGTGGTGTGGGAGGTGGAGGATTACTTGGCGGCCAGGCGCACCGCGCCGTCCAGGCGGATGGTCTCGCCGTTGAGATAGGTGTTGCCCAGAATGTGCGCGACCAGGCCGGCAAAGTCTTCCGGCTTGCCCAGGCGCGGCGGGAACGGGATCGACGCGGCCAGCGATTCCTGCACTGCCGGCGGCATGCCGTCCACCATCGGGGTCCAGAAAATACCCGGGGCGATGGTCATCACGCGGATGCCGAAGCGCGACAGCTCGCGCGCCATCGGCAGGGTCATGGCGACCACACCGCCCTTGGAAGCCGAATAGGCGGCTTGGCCGATCTGGCCTTCGTACGCGGCCACGCTGGCGGTGTTGATGATCACCCCACGCTCGCCATCGTCGCCGGCTTCGTTGTGCTGCATGCGGTTGGCAGCGGCCTTGGCCACGTTGAAGCTGCCGACCAGGTTCACCATCACCGTGCCCTGGAAGTTGGCCAGCGGCATCGGAGCCTCCTTGCCCAGCACGCGGCCAGCGCCGAGGATGCCGGCGCAGCTGACCACCACGTTCAGACCGCCCAGGAACCCGGCGGCCGCGTCGATCTGCGCGGCCACGGCCGCTTCGTCGCTGACATTGGTGTTGAAGTAACGCGCCTTGTCCGCGCCCAGTTCGGCGACGGCAGCCGCACCCTTGTCGTCGTTCAGGTCAAACAGGGCGACTTTGCCGCCATGGGCGACCAGATGGCGGGCCACCGAAAGGCCCAGCCCGGAAACGCCACCGGTGATGACGGCACGCACAGAAGACAGCTGCATCAGGGAATTCCGCAGTTCAAGAATCGCCGATTCTAGCCGAAGCGAGGTCCCGCGCCGTTGTGCACTGCCACCTGCCGCTCACCGGTCCTGCGCCAGTCGCCGGGCGAAGTCATCCGGGGCCAGTCCCGGCGCGAAGAGGAAACCCTGGCCCACGCTGATCCCCATGCCATGCAGGGCGTTGCGCTGTTCCTCCGATTCGATGCCCTCGGCCACCAGCCCCAGCCCCAGGCTGCGGGCAATGCCGCAGACCGCTTCGCACACCGCGACATCCGACCGGTTGCCCGGCACGCCCTCGACAAACATCTGGCTCAGTTTCAGGCCGTGAATCGGCAGCCGGCGCAGGTAGTTCAACGCACTGTAGCCCTCGCCGAAGTCGTCGATGGTCAGCAGCACCCCCATCTCGCGCAGGCGCGCGAACGCCTGCAGGGTGTCCGGTGCATCCTCGATCAGCACCCGCTCGGTGAATTCCAGCTCCAGTGCGGTTCCCGGGAGGTCGAACTCCTCCAGCACCTGGCGCACGTTGCGGGCCAGGTCCTCGCCGACCAGCTGGCGGTAGGAGACATTCACCGCCACGCGCACGATCCCGAGCCCGGCGTCCTGCCACTGGCGCACCTGACGGCAGGCTTCGCGCAGCACCCATTGCCCGATGCGGACGATGTCGCCCGTGCTTTCGGCATGCCCGATGAACACGTCCGGACGCAGTTCGCCCAGCTGCGAGTTGCGCCAGCGGATCAGCGCTTCGGCGGCGATCAGCTGACCGCTCTTGAGGTTCACCTGGGGCTGGTAGACCAGATGGAATTCTTCATCATCCAGCGCGCGGTGCAGGCGGCTCTCGATCTGCAGGCGGTCGTGCTGGCGCTGCGCCAGCTCCGGCGAGAACACCTGCCAGCCATTGCGCGTGCGGCGCTTGACGTCGTACATCGCGATGTCGGCGTTCTGGATCAGCACCTGCGGGCGCAGCCCGTCCTGCGGCGCGCGGGCAATGCCGATGCTGGTGGTGACCGCGAACTCGTCGCTGCCGAACCGGAACGGCGGGACGAAGGCGTGGGTGATCGCCTCGGCCAGGCGCTCCGGCTGGTCGGCCTGGTCGCGGGTGTCGCAGACCACCAGGAATTCATCGCCGCCGAAGCGGGCGACCAGGCCCTCGGTGCCGATCGCGGTGCAGATACGCCGGGTGGCGTCGATCAGCAGTTCGTCGCCGGCATTGTGGCCGAGCATGTCGTTGACGGTTTTGAAGCGGTCCAGGTCGATGTAAAGCACGGCCACCCGGCTGTGGGTCGGGCTGGCCATGCGTGTGGCCAGGTCGCCCAGCACGGCATCGCGGTTCATGATGCCGGTGAGCGGATCGGTGCGTGCCTGGATCCGCAGCGTTTCTTCGGCCTGTTTGCGGGCGGTGATGTCCTGGACCGTGCCGGCGATGCGCGCGGCGTCGACGTCGCCGGCCTCCGCCTCGCCGATCATGCGCACCCAGAACGAATGGCCATCGCTGCGTTGGCCCTGCAGCTCCAGCTCGAAGGGTACCTGACGGTCGATCACCTCCAGCAGCGCCTGCTGCAGTTGCAGGCGGTCATCGGTGCGCAGGCAGTCCATCAGGTGCGCCATGTCCTGCATCGGCAGGTCCTGGCCGAGGATGCGCGCGGCCTCGTCGGTCAGGTAGAGCCGCTGCAGCCCGCGGTCCCATTCCCAGCCGCCGATATGGGCCAGCGACTGGGCACGGTCGAACAGCGTGTTGTTGCGCTTGAGCTCGGTGATGTCGCTGAACAACCCGAACACGTGGTCGGGAGTGTCGCGTCCGTTGCTGTACACCGGCACGTTGGTGGTGGAAATCCAGATCATGCGCCCGCGTGGGCGGTGATACAGGCCGACGATGGTGCTGCGGATGATCCGCCCGCGCTGAAGAGACTCCGCCGCCGGCCACTGGTCACGTGTAAGCGGGTGGCCATGCTCGTCCACGCTGATCCAGTCTTCAGGGGCCAGCAGGTGCTGCAGGCTGCCGCCACTGCTACCAGTGCCCAGGATGCGGTGCGCGGCCGGGTTGGCCGAGACCACACGCAGGTTGCGGTCGAACAGGATCACCCCCTTGTCGATGGATTCCATCAACAGCCGGTAGCGCGACTCGGCCTGCCAGCGGCTGCTCAGGTCGCGCGCCACTGCCACGATGCAGTGCTCGCCCTGGTGTTCAAAGCCCGCCGAGTGCACTTCCACCGGAAAGCGGCTGCCGTCGCCGCGCATGTTGGTGACTTCGATGACGTAGGTCTCACCGCGGCGCAGCGCTTCCCAGACCGGGTCGAGGTGGTCGCTGGGCAGGTCCGGGTTGAGGGTTTCAATCGGCTGGCCGACGATGTCCTCGCGCGGGCGGCCATAAGCGCGTACACCGGCCTTGTTGAGGTCCAGCACCACGCCGCTCTCGCTGAGGATGCTGACCGGGTCGGGGACGGCGTCGAACAGCGCCGCATACCGGCGCAGTGCCAGCTGACGGTCGTCCATGGCTTCCTGCAGCGCCTGCTGCACGTCGCGCAGAACCGCATGCAGGTCCTCGCCGCTGGGGTGGGCGAGGGCACGTTCCAGGGCGGCCAGCGCATGCAGGTGGCCGGTGAGGTGGTCACCGACCGCTGCATCCCTGCGCGGGCCGCCGCGGTTCATAAGGCGGCCAGGGCTTTGCCGGCCTTGCTTCCGGTCTCGCGGCCGAGCCGTGCCGCCAGCCAGCGACCGGTGGCGGCCAGCGCCGGCAGGTCGACGCCGGTACGCATGCCGATGCCGTGCAGCAGATAGACCACGTCTTCGCTGGCGACGTTGCCGCTGGCTCCCTTGGCGTAGGGGCAGCCGCCCGCGCCGGACACCGCCGAATCGACCACCCGGACGCCTTCTTCCAGGCAGGCGTCGATGTTGGCCAGCGCCTGCCCGTAGGTGTCGTGGAAATGCACGGCCAGCGCCGGCATCGGGATTTCGCTGGCGACCGCCTTCAGCATCGCCCGCGCCTTGCGCGGGGTGCCGACGCCGATGGTGTCGCCCAGGGAAATTTCGTAACAGCCCATGTCATGCAGGGCCTGCGCCACGCGGACCACCTCGCGCACGTCCACTTGGCCCTGGTAGGGGCAGCCGAGCACGGTGGAGACGTAGCCCCGCACCTTGACGCCGTCGGCGCGGGCGCGTTCCAGGATCGGCGCAAAGCGGGCCAGTGACTCGTCAATGCCCGCGTTGGTATTGGTGCGGTTGAAGGTTTCCGAGGCGGCGGTGAACACCGCCACTTCCTCGACTCCGACGGCGCGTGCCCGGTCGTAGCCCTGTTCGTTGGGGACCAGGACCGGGTAGGCAATGCCCGGGCGGCGCTCGATGCCGGCGTAGACCTCGGCGGCATCGGCCAGCTGCGGCACCCAGCGTGGGCTGACGAAGCTGGTGGCCTCGATGGTGCGCAGGCCGGTCAGCGACAGCTGCCGGATGAGCTCGATCTTGTCGGCGGTGGCCACCGGCTGGGCTTCGTTCTGCAGGCCGTCGCGCGGGCCCACTTCGACAATGCGCACGAAGTCATCCATGGCGGCGCGCCTCCTGGCAGCAAAGACGCAGTTCAGACAGCGGGCAGCGAAGAGATCGGATCACGAAAATTCCTGGAATCGTATTGGAGACCGCAGTTCCCTGGCGGGCCACGACAGGGTGTTACGCGGGATGAGTGATAAAGCGGCCATCGGCCGCTGTCGGTAAGTGCCAGCCGTTGGCCGGCACGCGATGTCAATCCTGTGTCACCCAATGCGGCGAGCGCTTGTCCAGAAATGCGCCGAGCCCTTCCTGGCCCTCAGCCGACACCCGCAGCCGGGCAATCAATGCCGCGTTGTCGTGGTCCAGTGCATCGCGGTCAGGCTCTTGTGCAACCCGACGTACCAGCTGCTTGGCGGTGGCGGCGGCAATCGGCCCGGCCTTGTCCAGCAGTCCCAGCTGGCGCTGGACGGCTTCGTCGATGCGCTCGGGCTCCACCAGCTGGTGGACGAGGCCGATCCGCAGGGCGGTCTCGGCATCGAAATGTTCGCCGGTGGCAAACCAGCGGCGGGCCTGGCGTGGACCAATCGCGTCGATCACATAGGGCGAAATCACCGCAGGCAGCAGGCCCAGCCGGCTTTCGGTCAGGCCGAAGCGCGCGCTGGTGCTGGCAATGGCGATATCACAGCAGGCCACCAGACCGACCCCGCCGCCGAATGCCGCGCCGTGAACGCGGGCGAGGGTGGGCTTGGGCAGTTCGTCGAGGGTACGCATCAGTCGGGCCAGGGCGAGGGCATCCTGGCGGTTTTCCTCCTCCCCGGCAGCGGCCATCCCGCGCATCCACTGCATGTCCGCTCCGGCCGAGAACGAGGCACCGTCGCCGGCCAGCACCACGGCGCGGATCTGCGGATCCTGGCCGGCCGCGTCCAGGGCAAGGGTCAGCTCGGCAATCAGCCCGGCGTCGAAGGCGTTGTGCAGGGCGGGGCGGTTCAGGGTCAGGGTCAACACCGCGCCGCGGCGTTCACGCTTCAAGGCATCACTCATCAGGGGTCCTGCAGCAGCTCCATGAACATGTACGGATCATAGCGGTGCAGGGGCGCGCGGCCATGATGCGGCGCGGCGATGCTAATATTGATAACCATTCTTATCGACCTGAAGGCGACCTGTGACGTTGTCCGATCTGCCGCTGAACGGCTCCGCTCTGGTGGATTCCGTGCAGGAACTTCATGCAAACGACGCCATTGCCCGCCGACTCCAGGAACTGGGGTTCGTCGCCGGTGAGAATGTGCGTCTGGTAGCCCGTGGCCCGATCGGCGGTGAGCCGCTGCTGGTACAGGTAGGCTTCACCCGTTTCGCACTGCGCATTGCGGAGGCAAAGCGCATCCATGTGCGTTCGCTGGCCGATGGAGGCCACGCATGAGCGCGACCGCTGCCTTGCGCGTGGCGCTGGTGGGTAACCCCAACAGTGGCAAGACCGCGTTGTTCAACCAGTTGACCGGCAGCCGCCAGAAGGTGGCCAACTACACCGGCGTGACCGTGGAACGCAAGGAAGGTCGCCTGCGCGCGCCCTCCGGACGCGACTTCGCGGTGCTTGATCTGCCGGGTGCCTACAGCCTGCAGCCGGCCAGCCTGGACGAGGCCATCACCCGCGACTTCTGCCGGGGCTTCTATCCGGGTGAGGCGGCACCGGACGTGCTGCTGTGCGTGATCGATGCCACCAACCTGCGCCTGCATCTGCGCTTCGCGCTGGAGCTGCGCGAGCTGGGCAAGCCGATGATCGTGGCCTTGAACATGGTCGACGCCGCACAGCGCCGTGGCATCCAGATCGACGTGCCGGCGCTGGAGAAAGCGCTGGGCGTGCCGGTGGTGGAAACCGTCGCTGTGCGCCGGCATGGGGCCAAGGCCCTGGTGGAGCGCCTGGACGCGATGGTGCCGCACCTGCAGGCACCGGTGGAGGTGCCCGAGAAGTCGGGTGACTACCACGCCCAGGTCCGCGACATCCTGGCCGCGGCGGTCAGCATGCCCAGCCGCACCGCGAAGATCGATGACACCCTCGATCGCTGGCTGCTGCACCCGGTGTTCGGGTTGCTGACCCTGGTGGTGGTGATGTTCCTCATCTTCCAGGCGGTGTTCGCCTGGGCCACACCGATGATGGATGGCATTGAAGCCGGCTTTGGCTGGTTGGGCGAGGCCGTTGCCGGTGCGCTCCCGGAAGGGCCGCTGACCAGCCTGTTGACCGACGGCATCATTGCCGGCGTTGGTGGGGTGGTGGTGTTCCTGCCGCAGATCCTGATCCTGTTCGCCTTCATCCTGGCCCTGGAAGAGTCCGGCTACCTGCCGCGTGCCGCGTTCCTGCTGGACCGCACGATGGCGTCGGCCGGCCTGTCCGGTCGCTCGTTCATTCCCCTGCTGTCCAGCTTTGCCTGTGCGGTGCCGGGCATCATGGCCACCCGCAGCATCCAGGACCCGCGTGACCGCCTGGCCACCATCCTGGTCGCGCCGCTGATGACGTGTTCGGCGCGGCTGCCGGTGTACGCGCTGCTGATCGGTGCGTTCATCCCGCAGAAAACACTCTGGGGCTTTGTCAGCCAGCAGGGCCTGGTGCTGTTCGGGCTGTACGTGGCCGGCATCTTCAGCGCGCTGCTGATGTCGTGGGTGATGAAGAAGTGGCGGCGCGACAAAAGCGAGCACCCGCTGATGCTGGAACTGCCGTCGTACCGCATTCCGCACCCGCGCGACCTCGCGGTGGGCCTGTATGAGCGCGGCATGATCTTCCTCAAGCGCGTCGGCGGCATCATCCTGGCGCTGACCATCCTGCTGTGGGTGCTGCTGAGCTTCCCGGGTGCACCCGAGAACGCCACCATGCCCGCCATCGACTACAGCTTTGCCGGCCAGATCGGTCACGCCATGGCGGTGTTCTTCGCCCCGCTGGGGTTCAACTGGCAGATCTGCATCGCGCTGATCCCGGGCATGGGCGCGCGCGAAGTCGCCGTGTCCTCGCTGGCGACCATCTACGCACTGTCGGCTCCCGACGACGATGCGGCCATCCAGGCGCTGACCCCGGTGGTCGCCAATGGCTGGTCGCTGGCGACCGGCCTGTCGCTGCTGGTGTGGTTCATCTACGCGCCGATGTGCATTTCCACCCTGGCCACGATCAAGCGTGAAACCAACTCGTGGAAGCAGGTGGGCTTTGCCACGTTCTACCTGTTCGCCGCCGCCTATGTGGCCGCGCTGATCACCTATCAGGTGACCAGGGCGCTGGGAGGCGGCTGATGGAGCTTGGTCTGCTGCTGCAGTACCTGGTGATCGCGCTGGCCGCCCTGGTCAGTGCGTGGGTGGTGCTGAAGAAGCAGTTCCCCGGTACCGCGCGCAGGTTGCGGGGGGGCGTTGCGCTGGCACTGGTCAAGCCGCAGCGGGCTGCGTGGTTGCGCCGCCTGGGGCAGCGGA
>NZ_RHPP01000142.1 GCF_003935715.1 Stenotrophomonas sp. 278
CGCGGGCCCCGGCGGTGGGTGGGGTTGGGGGGGGGCGGGCGGGGGCCAAAAACAAAGCCGCCCCCCCGGGGGCGGCCCCCGGGGGGGGGCCCCGGACCGCATGCGGCCTCGGTAGCGCCGGCCGTTGGCCGGCCCTGGGACCCTACGCCGCGCGCGCCAACCCCGGTGTACCGGCCAGCACGAACACATCCACTGCGTCATTCAACGCCACCGCCTGCTCTTCCATGCTGCGCGCGGCTGCCGAGGCTTCCTCCACCAGCGCCGCATTCTGTTGCGTCGCCTCATCCATATGCACCACGGTCTGGTTGACCTGCTCGATGCCGGCGGACTGTTCCTGCGACGCCGCCGAGATCTCCGCCATGATGTCGGTCACCCGCTGCACGCTGTCGACGATCTCGCGCATGGTTTCGCCGGCCTGCTGCACCAGCGCCGCGCCACCGGCCACGTCCTGCACCGAGGTGTCGATCAGGCCCTTGATCTCCTTGGCGGCCGCGGCCGAGCGCTGCGCCAGCGTGCGTACTTCCGAAGCCACCACCGCAAAGCCGCGGCCCTGCTCGCCAGCGCGTGCGGCTTCCACGGCGGCGTTCAACGCCAGAATGTTGGTCTGGAAGGCGATGCCGTCAATCACGCTGATGATGTCGGCAATGCGCTGCGACGAATTTTCGATCGCGCGCATGGTATCCACCACCTGGCACACCACCGCGCCACCTTCGCTGGCCACGCTGTGTGCGCCGATCGCCAGCTGGTTGGCCTGACGGGCGTGCTCGGCATTCTGGCGCACGGTCGAGGTCAGTTCCTCCATCGACGCCGCGGTTTCTTCCAGGTTGGCCGCCTGCTGCTCGGTGCGCTGCGACAGATCGGCGTTGCCGGCGGCAATCTCGCCGGCAGCGGTCTGGATCGCCTGTGCGGACTGCTTGATGCCCCCCACGATGGCCGTCAGCTGCTCGCTGGTGGCGGTCACGTCGTCGCGCATGCGCGCGAACACGCCGTGGAACCGGCCCTGCATGCGCGCGCTGAGATCGCCGCGTGCAATCGCCTGCAACACGGCCGACAGCTCGCCCAGGTCGCGCTCGGTGGTGTCCATCAGCTGGTTCAGACCCGCCACCATGTCGTGGAAGTCATGCTGGAAGCCCGCCACATCCCCACGCAGGCTGAAGTCGCCCAGCGCGGCGGCCTGCGCCAGCCGCTTGATCTCCGCATTGATCGCGCCCAGGTTGCGCTTCACCGTGTCCAGCGACTCGGTGATCACCGCCTGTTCGCCGGGCAGGCGCTGCATGTCCTGGGCCAGGTCGCCGACCGCATAGCGCCCCATGATCTGGATCGCCTGCAGCTGCACCTGTACGTGGGCATCCACCAGTGCATTGGTGTCGCGCACCATCTGCCCGTAGCCGCCGGCGAACGCGCTGGCGTCCATGCGGAAGCTGATCTCGCCGGCTTCGTGACGGTGCGCCATGTGTGCCTGCGCCGCCAGCACGTCCTTCAGGGTTCGGGTCACCGCCATCATCGCCGTGCCCAGGCGGCCAATCTCGTCGCGGCTGCGCACCTGCACGTGATGCTCCAGGTCACCGCGGGCGACCGCACGCGCGGCCGCTTCCACCGCCACCACCGGGGCAATCACGGCACGTCGCAGCCACCACCCCAGCAGCACCATCAGCACCACCGCCGCGGCGGCGGTCAGCACCGCACAGATCACCAGCATGCGCCGCGCCTGTTCGGAGCGGGCTTTGACCGCCGCTTCGGAGACGAGAGCCGTGCGCGCGCCCAGGGCATCCAGCGTGGTGCCCAGTGCCCGGTCCTTGCCACGCACCAGGGTGTCGCCTTCCTGCGGGTTGTAACCGCTGGCCGCGAACGCCTCCAGGGCACCGTGGTAGTCCTTCTCCAGCGTGGTGTGCTGGTCGATGAAAGTTTTCGCCAGCTGCACGGTCTCGGCGTCATCGCCTTCGGCCAGCCCCTGCGCCAGCGCACGCGCCTTTTCGCCCTGCGCATCGAAGGCACCCAGGTGCTTGGTTCGCAGCGCCTCATCGCCGCCGCGCAGCAGCACGTTCTTCCACTCCTGCACCTGCATGCGGAACTCGCGCTGCAGCGCTTCGGCCTGCGCGTTGCGCGCGACTTCCGGCGGAATCGTGGTCGAAAGATTCAGCCACGCCGAGCCCAGACCGGCCACGGCGCACAGCACCACCACGGCCAGGCCAACGGAGAGGGCACCCAGCAGCTTGAACTGCAGGCTGAAGGCGCGCGTCGGCGCGGAAGGGGAGGATTTGGACATGTTGGCACTGCAAAAAGAGAGGGGGCGATCCGATATCGGACAGCTCCGGTCCCTTCTGAAGTGCGACGTGGCTCACATTTCATGTCTCATTCACTCGCGTGAACTTTATATTGCAGTTTCATTGCAGCTGAAAATGCAACGCTCCCGGCGCGACCGCTCTGGACAATCGACCCATAATGTAACTATCGTAGTTACATGAAATCCAACAACCAGTTCTCCGACGCCCTGCACATCGTCGCCCACCTGGTCGGCCAATCCGGCCCGCGCACCTCCGAGCAGCTCGCCACCTGCCTGCCCACCCACCCGGTGGTGATCCGCCGCCTGCTGGCCCAGCTCGGCAAGGGCGGCATCGTGCAGGCCGTGCGCGGCCATGGCGGCGGCAGCCAGCTGGCCCGCGATCCGGCGCAGATCACCCTGCTGGACGTGTACCGCGCGCTCGGTTCGCCCGCGCTGCTGCACACCGGCGCCCGCGAAGGTGGCGCGGGCTGTCCGGTGATGAAGGTGGTCAACGACGCGCTCGACGACAGTTACCGCCAGGCCCAGGCCCTGCTGGAAACGCGCCTGCAGGCCACCACCCTGGCCACCCTCGGCGCGGCCTTCGCCGTGCACCTTGCCCATCACACTTCAGGAGTCCCCCATGACCTTTGATGCCATCATCGTCGGCGGCAGTTTCGCCGGCCTCTCCGCCGGGCTCATCCTCGCCCGCGCCCGGCGCAACGTGCTGGTGATCGACGCCGGCCTGCCCCGCAACCGCTTCGCCGCGCATTCGCATGGTGTGCTGGGCCTGGACGGCATTGCCGGCAGCGAGCTGCTCAAGCAGGCCAAGGCGCAGCTGCTGGATTACCCCAGCGTGCGCTGGAGCAACGACACCGTGGTGGACGGGCATGTCACGCCGGATGGCTTCGCATTGCGAACCAGAGCGGGCGAGACCTGGGCGACGCGCAAGATCCTGTTGGCAACCGGCATCCGCGACGAGCTGCCGGAGCTGCCGGGCCTGGCCGAGCGCTGGGGTAGTTCAGTCGTGCACTGCCCGTACTGCCATGGCTACGAAATTGGCGGCGGATCCATCGGTCTGCTGGGCGGACACGCGATGTCGCCGAAGATGGCCGGCGTACTCGCCGACTGGGGGCAGGTGACGTTCTTTACCCAGGGTGAGGAGATCGAGGCGGACGACCTCGCGATCCTGCAGCGGCGCGGTGTGACCTTGGAAACCACGCCTGTGGTGTCGTTGGAGGGTGAGGCACCGCAGCTCAGTGCGGCGGTGCTTGCCGATGGTCGCCGCATCGACATCCGCGCGCTGTTCGTGACTGCGAAGCAGCACATGGCGTCGCCGCTGGCCGAGCAGTTGGGGTGTGCGCTGGAGGAAAGCCCGGTCGGCGTGCTGCTCACCGTGGACGCGCAGAAGCAGACCAGCGTGCCTGGTGTTTATGCAGCCGGTGATGCGACCACGATGGGGAACATCACGTTGGCGATGGCGGAGGGTGTAAGAGCCGGCGTCGGCCTGCATCACGCGCTGATTGCGGACGATGGCGCGGGATGATCACCCCTTGATGCACACCACCTGGCGCAAGGTGTGCACCACCTCGACCAGATCGCTCTGCGCCGCCATCACCGCGTCAATCGACTTGTATGCCGCCGGCGATTCGTCAATTACCGCCGCGTCCTTACGGCATTCCACGTGCGCGGTGGCCTCGCGGTGCTGGGCCAGGGTGATCTGCTGCCGCGCCGCGCTGCGGCTCAGCACGCGGCCAGCACCGTGGCTGCAGCTGTGGAAGCTTTCGGCGTTGCCCTTGCCACGCACGATGTAGCTGCGCGTGCCCATGCTGCCGGGAATGATGCCCAGTTCGCCGGCGCGCGCACTCACCGCACCCTTGCGGGTCACCAGCAGCTCCTCGCCGCCGTGCGTCTCACTCTGCACATAGTTGTGGTGGCAGTTCACCGCCAGCTTCTCCAGCTGGAACTTCGGCAGCCGCAGCCGCATCTCGGCCAGCACCCGCGCCATCATCGCCTCGCGGTTCTCACGTGCGTAGTCCTGTGCCCAGCTCACCGCCTGTACGTAGTCATCGAACAACGGCTCACCCTGCAGGAAGAAGGCCAGGTCCTTGTCCGGCAGGTGGAAGCCCAGCACCCGGCGTGCGAGCTGCTCACGGGCCTGCTCGATGAAGTAGGTGCCGATCAGGTTGCCGGTGCCGCGTGAGCCACTGTGCAGCATCACCCACACCGCGCCGGTTTCATCCAGGCAGATCTCGATGAAGTGGTTGCCGCCGCCCAGCGTACCGATCTGGCAGGCCAGCTTGTCGGTGCGGATCTTCCGGTGCCGCTGCTTGATCGCGTCCAGCCCCTGCACCAGCCCGGAGCGTTCGATCCGGCTGCGGATGCTGTCGGGCAGCAGGCGGTGCTCGCCTCCTTTGCCGTTGCCGACCGGCACCGCACGCTCAATGCTGCTGCGCAGCTGGGCCAGGTTGTCAGGCAGGTCTTCGGCCCGCAGCGTGGTGCGCACCGCCGCCATGCCGCAGCCGATATCCACCCCGACCGCGGCCGGGATGATCGCACCGCGGGTCGGAATCACCGAGCCGACCGTCGCGCCCTTGCCGACGTGTACGTCAGGCATGACCGCTACCCATGGCCCCACGAAGGGCATGGTCGCGATGTTGCGCAGCTGCTGCTGGGCGAGCTCGTCCACCGGCAGGCCGCGCACCCAGCCCTTGATCGGGGTAGGGCCTTCGGCGTGCAGCAGCTCGAATGTGTGTTGCGTGTTCATGGATTCATTCCTTTGACGCCAACGCAAACAAAAACGCCCCCGGATGCAGCATCCGAGGGCGTTGGCGTGCCTCGGAGATCGGAAGCCCGATCTCCGCGCAGGAAGATCAGGGTGTGGCCGGGTGCTTCGCACCTGCGGCATCGCGTGCACGCAGCACGTTCAGCGTGCGCGGCAGTCGGTAAGCGATGGCGAAGGAAGTGCGGTGCATCGGGGCCTCAGGTTGAAGGGTGGAACCGCACAGGGCGGCAATGGGCGCGTACCTTACACGCAATGCGCGCCCGTTGCCATGGGGTACCGTAGGGACGCGCCATGCGCGTCCGCGAATCGTTCGGGGTCACGATGACACGCAGGGCGTGTCACTACGCGGAAGCGGCATCCAGCTGCGCCAGCTCATTCGCACTCAACGACAGCTTCGCCGCCGCCAGCACGTCCTGCAGCTGTTCCACGCTGGTGGCGCTCACAATCGGCGCGGTGATGGTCGGCTGTGCGATCAGCCACGCCAGTGCCACCTGTGCTGCCGTCGCTTTGTGCGAGGTCGCCACGTCATCCAGCGCTTCCAGAATGCGCAGCCCGCGCGGATTGACGTACTTGCCGACCACGCTGCTGCCGCGCGAGGCGCTCTTGCCGGCGTCATCCGCGCTGCGGTATTTGCCGGTGAGGAAGCCGCTGGCGAGCGAGTAATAGCTGATCACGCCCAGTCCATGCTCGCGCGCCACCGCTTCCAGTTCGTCCTCGTAGCCGGCGCGGTCATACAGGTTGTACTCCGGCTGCAGGGTTTCATAGCGCGGCAGCTTGTAGTCGGCCGAAACCTTCAGCGCGTCACGCAGGCGCGCGGCGCTGTAGTTGGACGCACCAATCGCGCGCACCTTGCCCTGTTCGATCAGCCGGCCAAACGCCGCCAGCGTGGTTTCCAGCGGAACCGACTCATCATCCTCGTGCGCCTGGTAGAGATCGATCACATCGGTCTGCAGGCGGCGCAGGGAATCTTCCACTGCGGCATTGATGTTGTCGGTGGACAGTCCGGGGCGCTCGGCCCACTTGGCCACCTTGGTCGCCACGATCACCTTGTCGCGCTTGCCACTGCGCTGGAACCAGCGACCGATGATCGTTTCCGACTCGCCGCCTTGGTTACCTGGTACCCAGGCCGAGTATGCATCGGCGGTGTCGACCAGATTGAAGCCGGCATCGACGAAGGCGTCCAGCAGTGCAAACGAGGTCTTCTCGTCCGCACCCCAGCCAAACACGTTGCCGCCAAACGCGATGGGGGCTACTTTGAGGCCGGAACGGCCGAGTTCGCGCGCTGCAGTCATGGGCAGGTCTCCCTTCAGAATCAATGGAACAGCATACGGGCGGGGTAGTGACATCGCCGAGGCACGCCGCACAAAACAGTGTTCTGCAATACGCCACCGTACTAACGTTTTGTGAACACCTTGACGCGATGGGCTGCTAGTCTCGCCGCATCCCGTCACTGGAGTTGTGCCGATGAAAGCCCGTTCGCTCAGCTGTGCCTGCCTGTTCACCGTGTCCACCCTGCTGCTTGCCACCCCCGCCATGGCCATCAAGCCGGCCGGTGCCAACGCGCAGCCGGCGATCACCCCGGCCGTGCAGGCCGCCGTGGACGGCAAGGGCCGCACCCCGGCCAATGTGCAGCGCGACGCGTACCGCCATCCCGCGCAGACGCTGTCGTTCTTCGGCGTGGAACCGGGCAAGACCGTGATCGAAATCACGCCAGGTGGCGGCTGGTACTCCGAGATCCTCGCCCCCCTGCTGCGCGACAGCGGCACCTATGTGGCCGCCGTGGTCGACCCGATGGCGGTGGCTGAAGGCCGTGGCCGCGACTACCAGCAGCGTGGCCTGGACAGCCTGAGCAAGAAGTTTGCCGACACCCCGGCGATGTACGACAAGACCCAGGTCGTGAAGTACGATCCGAAGGCCCCGGTGTTCGGCGCGCCGGGTTCGGCGGACGTGGTGCTGACCTTCCGCAACGTGCACAACTGGCGCAGCGCCGGCCAGGACGCCGGCATGTTCAAGGGCTTCTACAACGTACTCAAGCCCGGTGGCGTGCTGGGTGTGGTGGAACACCGCGCCAAGGCCGACGTGCCGGCCGATGACAAGAGCGGCTATGTCGGCCAGCAGCAGATGATCGCCTTGGCCAAGGCTGCCGGTTTCGAGCTCGCCGGCAGCAGCGAAATCAATGCCAACCCGCGCGACAGCAAGGACCACCCGAACGGGGTGTGGACCCTGCCGCCGTCGAACAATCATGAAGCCGGCGACGCCGCCAAGTACAAGGCGATCGGCGAAAGCGACCGCATGACCCTGCGCTTCGTGAAGCGTTGATACAAAGCCGCCGTTGCACGGCGTCGCCCGACCAACGGTATGCCCGCCGTCCTGGCGGGCCCCCTTCGGGCCGTCGCGATGCGACGTTGAGAACGGCTCCTGCCGTTCTCTTCGGGCGCTACCGGGCACCGATGTAACCGGGCACCGACACCGGTAGGCGACGACCGTTGGTCGTCGCCCGCGCAACGCGCGGGAATGGGACAATGGCCCCATGCTGATTGCCTTCAACAAACCCTTCAACGTGCTGTGCCAGTTCACCGACCGCAGCCAGCCGCCGCGCGCAACCCTGGCCGGCTTCGGGCTGCCGGCCGACGTCTATGCCGCCGGGCGGCTGGACTACGACAGCGAAGGCCTCCTGCTGCTCACCGACGACGGCCGCCTCGCCAACCGGCTGACCGACCCCAAGCACAAGGAAGCCAAGACCTACTGGGTACAGGTGGAAGGCACGGTCACCGACGAAGCCCTGCAGGCCCTGCGCCGCGGCGTGCAGCTCAACGACGGTCCTACCCTGCCGGCCGGCGCGGAACTACTGGAAGCGCCCGCGCTGTGGGAACGCACCCCGCCGGTACGCTTCCGCAAAACCGTGCCCGATGCCTGGCTGGCGATCACCCTGCGCGAAGGCCGCAACCGCCAGGTGCGGCGCATGACCGCTGCGGTGGGCCTGCCCACCCTGCGCCTGGTCCGCGTCTCAATGGGTCCGCACCAGTTACGCGACCTTCAACCGGGTCAGTGGCGCGAAATCCGGTAGCGCCGGCCGTTGGCCGGCCCTCACACAACCGTCCGGAGCCCAAAAAGCAAAACCGCCGAACATTGTCGACGGTTCTGCTGTTACCTCAACGCATCAAGGATCAGGCATCGCTGCCAATATCGCTGTGCTCATCAATCACGGTGCTGGTGCGACGGTTGCGCGCGGCAATGCGCTGCGCCTGGCCATCGACCACGCCGCCCTGCGCGGCCTTCTTCTTCTGCTGCTTGCGGTACAGCGCGTAACCCAGCAGGCCCACGCCCACCGCCGCCACCGCGATCGTTGCCGCCGGGTTGCGACGCACCACCTTGGCCGCCGCCTTGCCGCCGGTCTTCACCGCGCCCAGCGCGGCACCGGTCTTGATCCAGTCGGTGGCCTGCGGACCAAAGTGACGCAGGTTGCTGCCCAGGCTGTTGCCTGCATGCTTGATGCCATCGCCGGCGCTGCTGGCAAGATCCAGGGCGCGCTCGAGGGCGCGGTCGGTAATAACGGTCAGTCTGCTCATGTGGGGTCCTTTGCCTCGGGTCGAAATCCAGTGTGGCGCGATGGCCGTGTAGAGCGTGTTATCCGTATCGTGACTGAATCCTGACTGTGCGTCCAAAGCAGCCGGGCAAGCCCGGCTCTACGTCATCGGGGCGTCCAGTGACGGGCGCGTGGCGACGCGTTCATCGGCACGGTGGCGTTGGGTGATCCGGGGCGCGGCCATGCCCGGCAATCGCCATGCCGGCCAATCGCCATTCACGTCCCGCGCGGCTTGGCACGATGCGTGGCGGTGGCGGTCCACGGGTCGTCCGGCCACGGATGCTTCGGATACCGCCCCTTCATTTCTTTCTTTACCTCCGCATAGGTATTGGCCCAGAAGTTGCGCAGGTCCTGGGTCACCTGCAGCGGCCGCCCACCGGGTGACAGCAGATGCAGGGTCAGCGGCACCCGGCCGTCGGCAATGCGCGGGGTGTCGGCCAGTCCGAACAATTCCTGCAGCTTCACCGCCAGCACCGGTGGCTGCGGGGTGACGCCATCGGCCTCCAGCGCGTACTGGATGGACCGCTCCATGCCCGACGGCACCGCCATGCGCACCGGAGCCAGCTGGTCCACGCGCTGTCGCAGCGCCCACGGCAGCGGCGACTTCAGCGCCTCACCCAGGCTGCCCTCGTCCAGTGCGTCCAGGCGGGTTTTGCCGTTGAACGCCGGCGTCAGCCAGTCCGACAGCGTCGCCAGCAGCGCCGCGTCGGAAACATCCGGCAGCTCCAGTTCCGGCATCCAGTGGCGCAGCCCCACGGTGCGCGCCTGCCACTGGCGCAGTCCGTCGGTCCACGGCAACGCCTGCAGGCCGAGTTCCCGCACCGCGTCGGTGAGGGCCTGTGCGGCCTGGGCCGGATCGACCCGGCCGGCCGAGCGACTGTCCAGCACGATGCGGTCGAAGCGGGTTTCACGCAGCGCCACCAGGGCGCGCTTGTCGCCGTCCCAGCGCACCACGTCTTCCTGCACGAAGCGCTGCGGGAAGTCGCGGCGCAGGCGCGTTTCATCCACCGGTGCGGCGCGCAGCAGCAGCGCGTCGCGGGATTCGTAGCGCAGCTCCACCGCCACCAGCCACGGCTCGCCGCGCAGGTCGCTGGGGTCGAACAGGCGTGCACTGCGGCCGTTGGCCAGCAGGTAGCGCAGCGGGTCGGTGGGATGGCGCGCAGCGATCCGGTCCGGGAACGCATGCGCCAGCAGGTCGCCGAGCTGGTGGGCTTCCACCGAAGCGGACGGGGCGGTGTCGCAGCGCAGCCTGCGTCGCCACTGCTTGCTCGCCGCATCGATGGCAGCCAGCGCACCGCGATTGGCGTCGTGCGGCGCACGGCCCTGGCGGAACG
>NZ_RHPP01000143.1 GCF_003935715.1 Stenotrophomonas sp. 278
GGTGGCACGCGGTCGCCAGCGGCGGTGCGCCCGGCGCGGGGCAGCACCTGCGCGCGTTTGCGCTTTCGCAGAGCGTCAGCTATCTGCTGATCACGCCCGCGGTGATCAACCTGGGCCGCAGCCTGCGCTCGCCGCAGCGGCGGCAGGGCTGGCATCTGAATACGGCTGCGATGGCGGTTGCGCTGCTGGCCCTGCTGACATTGCTCTGGACCGTGGATTGGCGCGACGGCGTGATAACGCCGCTGCTGTCGCTGGCCCCGGTCCCGATCCTGGTCTGGGCGCTGATCGTATTTGGCGTTGCGGGTGCCTCAGTGGGCGTATTGCTGGTTGCGGTACTGGGGACCGTGCTGGGCCAGTACGGCCTGGGCCCGTTCGGCTTCTGGGGCCCGCACCGCAATCTGCTCACCGCCCAGACCTGGACCATCGGTACCGGATTGGCGTTGCTGTTCCTTGGCGCGCTGTCGGACCAGAAAATGTCCAGCCGGATCAAACTGCACAAGGCCTACCAGCGCCTCGGTGAAGTCACCGGTCGCATGTTGGTGGTGCAGGAGGAAGAGCGCACCCGCATTGCCCGGGACCTGCACGATGATATCAATCAGTCACTGGCGGCCATTTCGATCCGCCTCAGTTCACTGCGGCATCATCTGCCCGACCGCGAACGCCCGATCGTGACCGAACTGCAGGACCAGCTGCTGGCGGTGTCCAACGACATCCGTTCGATCTCGCACGAACTGCATCCCAGCATCCTGCGCTTCACCGGGCTTGCCAGCGCTCTGGATGCGTTCTGCAACAAGCGCAACGCGCGCGGAAGCCTGCGCCTGTGCTGCAGCATCGACTGCGCCCCCCGGCTGGGCGACGACAGTGAGCTGAGCGTGTTCCGCATCGTCCAGGAAGCGTTGAACAACGTCGATCGCCACGCGAACGCCAGCGTCGCCGATGTGCGCATCACCGTGCACGGGGCCGAGGTGGTGCTGCGGGTGGACGACGACGGAGTGGGCATGCCCTCCTCGGCCAGCACCGGACGCGCGCCTGGCCTTGGCCTGATCAGCATGGAAGAGCGCGCCCGGCTGCTGGGCGGCACCCTGCAGGTCAGCCAGAGTCCGCTTGGCGGAACCCGCATCGAGGTCCGCTTTCCGGTACCCGGCACCCGTCCACAACCTGCGGCGGCCCAGTAGTTTTACTTAGACCGCATCAGTAGAACGCCGGTTGTCCCGGTTGGGGCCAGCTTGGAGAGTAAGCACAGCCATTCCGCACCCGTACGCCGGGGCCCTCCCTTACCGGGTGTACGGGTGCGGGGTGGTTGACCCCTGTCCATGGAAGGCCACCATGCGCACACCCAGCCGTCGACTGGCCCCCTTCAGCGTCGTGCTGGCCTGTTCCTTCCTGTCCGCGTGCGCGACGGGTCCATTGGAGTCACCGGCCGCCCCGGTACCGCCAACCGCGGCGGCCTCTTCCCCGGTTCCCGAGCTGCGTCCCGGCGTTCCGGCCGGCTACCTCGGCCGTAACCTACCTGACAGTCTGGCCCTTCTACCGCCGCCGCCCGCCAAGGGCAGTGCCTCATTCGCCCGTGATCAGGCCACGCACGCCGCCGCACGCAAGCTGCGTGGCACCCCGCGCCATGCGCTGGCCACGCGTGATGCCAATCTCGACTTTCCGCAGGTCGCCAGCACGTTCTCGTGCGCGCTGGGCGTTCCGGTCAACAAGGCCGACACGCCCCGCCTGTACCTGCTGCTGCAGCGGAGCATGGTCGACGCCGGCCTCGCAACGTATGCGGCCAAGGACCACTACAAGCGCACGCGACCGTTCGTGTTCTACAAGGAAAGCACCTGCGCACCCGGCGACGAGGAGGCCCTGCGCAAGGATGGCTCCTATCCTTCAGGGCATACGGCAGTGAGCTGGGCGTGGGCCTTGATCCTGACCGAACTGAGTCCCGACCAGGCCGACGCCCTGCTGGCGCGTGGCCGTGCCTTTGGCGAGAACCGGCTGATCTGCAATGCGCATTGGCAGAGTGATGTGCTGCAGGGCCGCGCAGTGGCAGCCGGCGCGGTCGCCAAACTGCATGCCAATGCGGACTTTCTCGCAGATATGAAAGCGGCGCGTGCCGAGATTGACGCGCTGCGTGGTGCGGGTGTTCCTGCGACCGACTGTGAAAGCGAAGCGGCTGCGTTGAAGGTGAAAATAGCCGGCGTCGAATGATTTCGTCGTACTGCTGCTGGATCTACCTGCTGCCAAA
The DNA here is from genome assembly GCF_003935715.1 of Stenotrophomonas sp. 278. Taxonomy (GTDB): domain Bacteria; phylum Pseudomonadota; class Gammaproteobacteria; order Xanthomonadales; family Xanthomonadaceae; genus Stenotrophomonas; species Stenotrophomonas maltophilia_AH. The sequence goes on from NZ_RHPP01000143.1 coordinate 2,234, forward strand.
ACTGATGACCTGGCTCGCTGCTCCCTCAGCGATGACGGGGGAGACATCCCGCGGCCGACAGCGAGCCAGGTCAAGCTCTGCACCCATGCGACCTGAACTGCATGCATGGATACGTATTCGGTCCAACGACTTTCCCCCTGTTACGGTGCGCACATTCGTCGCTTGCCCGTGATGCGGGTGTGATGGACTTGAAAACACATTCCTGAATTTTATTACGCGGCATTAACTTCTTTTCAAAGGCGTGCGAAAACAATTACTTGCAAGATATTTTACTGTCCGGTTTAGATTAACTTCCCACTATTTTCTGGCCAGTTGCGCGACACCGGAAATCTCCACGCGCCGGTTTGGCGCAAGGCAGTCGATCAGCGCGTCACCCGCCGGTTGTGTGCACGCCACCCGTGGCGCGGTTTCACCACGGCCTTCAGCCATGATTGCCGTTGACGGCACGCCGCCTGCAATCAGTGCCGCGCGCACCGCCTCGGCCCGACGCTGCGACAGATCCTGGTTGTAGTCGTCCGCGCCAATACGGTCGGTGTAGCCGGTGATCGCAATCATCTGTACCTCGCTGGCTGCTTTGGCCAGCGCCAGACCCAGCGAGCGCATCAGTGCAGTGTCGTGTGTGATCTGCGTTTTCATGGCTGTCTCCCCCGGACTCACCATTGGAAACCTGCGCCCACCGACACACCGCCCTCACCGCGGCTGTTGGTGGACCCGCTGGCCTTGAAGATGAAGCGTCCACCTTCGGACACGCCTGACAGGCCGACCGCCAGCCCCGACTCGCCGTTGTAGCTGCCCGCAGCCACCGCCAGCATGCTGCGCCCGGCCTCGGAAGGCTGCGGCAACCCCGCCGTTGCCATCGCGCTGGCAACGCCGGCCGAGGCCCGGTTGTCAGTACGGCGCAGATCACGGTCAAAGCCGCCCATGCGCTCATCGGTGTAGGCCTTGGACGCATCCAGGGTCTGGTTCATGCCGGCGCGCAGCTGGTCGACGTTGACCGCATCGGTGCCTGCGGTACCCGGCCCGACGTTGTGGACCATGGTGGTCCCGCCGCCCGGTGCGCCGAGAGTGACGCTGTTGTAGTTGGTGTCTCCCTGTACGTTGGTGTCGTAGCGCAGCGTGCCCTGCTGTGATGCCTGCAGCTGGCGCAGGTTGACCGCGTCGGTGGCCTCGGTGCCGTCGCCCACGTGTGTGATCTGACGGGTGGCGGAAGCGCTGCCCACCGACACCGCGTTGTCGCGGTCGGCGACCGAACCCGCTCCCAGCGCCACGCTGTTGGCGGCCGTTGCCGACGCGGTGTCGCCGATGGCAATGCTGCCGGCTCCGCTGGCACTGGCGACACCGCCGACCGCGATGCTGTCGGTGCCGCTGGCATTCGCTGCCGCTTTGCTTGAATTGACCTGGAAATACGGGCTGGAGGTGGAAGGCAGGCGCGGCATCTGGTTGATGCGCGTGTTGAGCGTGGTCAGGGAAGCATCCACCGCCTCGAAGGCCGAGGTCACGTCGGCGTAGGTCGCGCTGCTTGCGCTGCCACTGAGACCGAACGAGGATATGGAGAAGCTCGGTGGCGTCCATGCACCGGTACCGCCATCGAACGCGGTGCTGCCACCGAAGAAGGCCGCCAGCGTGCCGTGGGTCTGGAACAGCTGCCCGCCGTTGATCGCCTCGGTGCTGCTGGCGTTGACCTGCCCCGCGGCGACATTGCCGATCGCCACCCCTGCCCCGCTGCCATCACCGACCAGGCTGACCCGGTTGACGGCCTTGCCGCTGCCATCCACGTCGTACTTCACCGCCAGCCGGTCCACTGTGTCGGTCTGCTCGGCCACGTTGGCCAGAGACAGGCTCACTGCGTCGAACGCGCTGCCTACGTTGGTGTAGGTGCCCGGTGTGACCACGCCGGTGCTGGACACCGAATTGATCGTATAGGTCGGCGCGGTCACATTGCCGTTGGCATCGAGTGCAGAGCCACCGCCGAGATGCGTGGACACCGCCTGGTTGGCTGCGAACAGCTGCGCGCCGTTTACCGCATCGCTGCTGCCTGCATTGAGCGCGCCGGCCGCCAGGTTGGTCACCGTGGTCGGCCCCGCCCCGTTGCCCAGGGTTACCCTGGCGTAGTTCGGCTGGCCGGTGCCGTCGTCGTCATAGGACACCGCGAAGATGTCGGCTGCCGCGCTGATCTGCGAGATGGCTCCCTGCAGCTGCGCCACGTTCACTGCGTCGGTACCGGCGCTGCCGGCAGCCACATTGCTGATCTGGCGCTCGCCGCCGGCAAAGCCCACCGATACTTCACCCGCCGACACCTGCGAAGCCGTCAGGCCATAGGCCGAATACGCGGCCTGCGCGCCCCGGTCGGCCACGCTGCGGAAGCCCAGCGCGACGCTGTTGGCCTGGGTCGAACGCGCCTCAGCGCCCAGCAGCACCTGGCCATTGGCGGTGCCAACCGCACTGTCGCCCACCACCACCGAATGCCCCATGCGCGCTGCATAGTCGGCCGTGGGCACGCCGGTCGGATCGGTCGGGTCGTTCAGGCCAGCACCCGGGAAGGCCACATTCGCGTCGACCTGCGGCAGCTCATGTCGCGCGTTGGCTCCGATCACCACTTCGCGCGAGCCGTTGGCGTAGGCACCGTCGCCCATCAGCACCTGATAGTCCTGGGCCGGATTGAGCGCCCAGCAGTCGATGTCCGCCACCAGCAGATCCACGCACTTGCTGGCCCACGCCGGGGCCTGGCCCGGCAGGATGAGCCCGAGCAGGCCGTTGGGATCGCCGTTGTTGATGTTGTAGATATAGCTGTCAGAGGTGACGCCACCAATCAGGGTCAGGTGAGAGTTGCCGCCGGTGGTGGCCCCGTCCAGACCGCCGAGCAGCGTGCCGACCGGGCTCAGGTTCACGGTCGGTATGCCCAGCACGTTGGTGACCGAGTACGCCTGCATCACGTTGGCGCTGCTGACTGCAAGGTTGCCGTTGCGCACATAGCCATCGCCTCCCAGCAGGCCCTGTGCAGTGGGACCGACCAGTTCACTCAGACTGCCGGTGAGGCCCCCGGTTCCGATGATCAGCCCCGCGTTCGGGTCGCTGGCCACGGGAGCCTTGGGGCTTCCCGGCGGCAAGGCGTTGACCACGCCGCCGCCCAGCCCGTTGCCGACCGCTCCAACCAGGCCCCCAAGCTCACCCACCGTATTGCCCAGGCCAGTGCCCAGATCACCCAGCAGTCCCGAACCGGCGACGGTGCTGCCGACGTCCTGGACGACACCACCCACCACCGTGGCCAGGTCACCCACGCCACCGAGCAGGCCGCCCAGCAGACCTTCACGGTTGTTCTGCAGCGCACTGGCCTGCACGCTCACATCGGCCGCGACGAGCTTCTGGTTGCGGTCGGCGACCTGCACCTGCGCCTGCACGGCCTGCATGTCCGCGGTGCCGCCGATGTTCGCGGACACGCTGGCGCGCAACGAGGCGTCGGCATCCAGCGTGGCATCGACGTCGCCGTGCAGGTCGACGGCATCGGCCAGCTGGACTTCAACGGGCACATGCACGGCTGCCGCGACCGGTAACGCCGGACGGACACCGGCCGTGACGCCGGCGCGCACTGCGGCAGTGACGGGCCGTGGCGCGGGTGCTCCGGGCGATGTCGCACGGGCTCCCAATCCCACCTGTACATGGGCGGCAACGTCAGCCAGGGGCGACGTGGGGGGCGTGGCTGACGTTGCCGAAACCAGCGTCTTCAACGCCACATCGGCGTCGACCTGCACCGGCAGGTATTTGTCGGTGAGCGCCTGCAGGTCAGTCAGGGTCTGGTTGTCCGACGCCAGCGCCGAGCCACTGCCCAGCGCGCAGGCCAGGCCCAGCGCGAGCAGTTTCAATGGCACTTTCAGATGTACGACAACCGGACCGGCAACCAGGCTGCCACGCGAAGTGGCGATTTCCGAGACCACCACCAGGGCATTGAGCTGGTGGTTCCATACCAAACGGAAAATGCGGTTCATGATCACTCCCCCCGTTGGAGTTCTGACTGCGTGCCCGCCGGCACGTGGGAGTCATTACAGACGCTTGCGCGAACGCGGGGCACTTCATTCCGGCAGCACGAACGTGCGTTCCGGCAAGAGACGGCTGGAAACCGGCAGGCGAATGTACAAATCCGGCAGATTGCCGGAAACGTGCAGTCAGGCCGGATGGCCCATCGAGGCCGGCGCGCGCATCAGGATGTCGCGCGGCAGCTCGCCGAACACCCGACGATAATTGTCGGCAAAACGGGACAGGTCCCACAGCCCGCAGCTGAGGGCGACCGCCTTCACCGACTTGCGGGTGGCATCGGCGGTGGACAGCCCCCGGCATGCCGCACACAGGCGCAACATGGACAGATACCGGTTGGGCGAGGTGCCGAACAGATCTTCAAAGGCATAGCGAAGCGCGCGCTCGCTGACCCCGGCGGCGTCGCATATTTCATGCATGTAGATGTAGCGGCGCAGGTGCTGGCGCATGAAATTCTCTGCGCGCTGCGCAATCAGGTAGTGCGTGCGGCGGGCGCGGCTGCAGCTGGGACGCTCCTGCGACTCCGCGCCCAGCAGCGCCTGCACGTGGTCGTGCAGCAAACGCTCCACGGCGTCGTCAGGCAGCGACTGGTCACCTGTGCTCAACCACGCGGGCAGTTGCGCGTAGCGCTGCGCCAGGCGGGTAGCGCCATTACCGGTGTCGCCCATGAAGACCGAAAGCGCCTGGCCCGATGGCAGCGTGCTGCGCAGGGTCAGCTCGGCCAGCTTGCGTTGCAGTCGACGGGTGGGTGTCAGCAGCAGGCTCAGCTGCGTGCCGGCACTCAGGGAGAACTCGCTGATACCTTCCGGCAGCACGGTGACGGCCATGCCTGCCGTCAGCGGCAGACCATGGCACCAGCTGCGCTCGGGATCGGTGGCGTGAATGAAACCAAGCAGACACCAGTCCGGCGGCAGCATGAAACGACCACGAAACTGGAAACCGCAGGTTGCTGAAAAAAACAGGGACTCGTCGTGCACCTGCGATTGCACGCTGGCACGCGGACCGTTGGCATCCAGCAATACCAGTTCAATATCACATACGCGCAGCACGCCGCCCAGCGTCGCCAGGTCGAACGCCTTCAGCGGATTTACTCCAGCCGCCTCCCCCGCACCATCAACCATGACAGTGAAGCCCCCTTGTGATTCAACGTCCCGATTGCGCCGCCAGCGCGCCAGGCCTGTCCGCCAGTGGACGCGGCCAGTATGCCTTAATCACAGCGACGCAAATCAAACCGCCTGAGACATTAACTGACACATTAACCGTTAAGCCAAACCCCTGATTTCTGGCCGATTCTGCGTCAATTTTTCGACATCACAACGCATTCACAAAGATTATACGAACGCTTCACCGTCGGGACTTTACATCGGAGTTACCCGAGGTGTAGTTTTGCCACCGCGGTCACAGATAGAAACTCAAGTTCGTCACTGGAATGCCGTTTCTGTGCATTGCCAGGCAGGAAAATGTTCAAGAGTTAATGCAGCACAGCCCGGCATGTTCTTGGCGGAAATCCGGACTGACCACAAGGGGGATGCAATGCAGCAGCTTCATATCGCGTCGCGACAGCTCAGTCGCCGCCGCCCATCGGGTGCTCGCCACCCGCAGCGGCCGGACGCTCATTCCCTGTTGACCCATTCTGCGAGGTGCGGGCTTCGGCCCGGCGCAGTTCACGGGTTGCGTCCGCAAGACCGGCGCAGCCACTCCAGCAGCACAGTTGATTGATCGGAACAGGGAGAAGACCGTCATGAACGTTTCAATCCGCAGTTTTCTTGTCGAAGAAGATGGCGTTACCGCACTTGAGTACGGCCTGCTGGCCGCAGTGATCGCCGGCGTACTGGTGCTCGCCGGTCGCGAAGGCCTGACCGAGATGTTCTCCACGCTGTTCGGCAAGCTGAAAGATCTGGTGGAGAGCACCATCGACGGCACCGGCGGCGGCAGCACCACCACCTGATCCCTCCACGCCAGGCCTGATGGCCCTGTCCCATCGTTCGCCTTGGGCGCACGGTGATGGCGTCGTTCGGCCTGGCGGCGGGGGCACCGCACCGTCCTGCTCTGGAGGAGCACCCGGATGTCCTTTCTCGCCCTGCTCGCGCTGTTGTTGAGCCTGCGGATCGCGATCAGCGATCTGTATGCGCGACGCGTGCCCAATGCCTGGCTGCTGGCCGGCGCTGGCGGTGCCGCACTCGGACTGCTGGGCATGCAGCTGGCAGGGCGACCGGCCGAGGTCAGTGACCATCTTCTGGGTGCGGCAGCGGGGCTGGTGGCGCTGCTGCCGTTCCATCTGATCGGCTGGATGGGCGCGGGTGACGTCAAATATTTCGCCGTGCTGGGCCTGCTGCTGGGGCTGCATGCGCTGCTGCCGGTGTGGTTGGGGGCCAGCGCGCTGGCGGGCGCGCACGTGCTGTGCGTGGTCGGGCTGCCGCGTCTGCGTGCCTTGCTGCCGCTTCCTTTACAACAGCTGCAGGCACGGGCCGCACAGCAGTGGCGGCAGCACCCTGCCCTGGTACAGATGCAGCGCGCGCGCCAAGGGCGGGTGGGCATTCCATTCGCGGCCTATCTGGCCTTCGCCACGCTGGCCTGGGTGCTGTGGCCAGCCGCGGGAGCCGGCGTATGAACGCCAGACGCGCGCGAGGCGCGGCCACGATCGAATTCGCCTTCATGTTGATCTTCGGTCTGCTGCCGTTGCTGATGCTGACCTATACCGGGGTAATGATCATGGCGGTGCAGCAGACGCTGTCGCTGGCCGCCGCCGAAGGCGCACGCGCTTCATTGCGCTACGCCGCGCCCGACCAGCGACGCGCCGCCGCCTGTGAGGCTGCGCGACGGTCGATGCAGTGGCTGCTGAACTACGCCGGTCAATCACCGAACTGCGTCGCGGCCAGCGCAGCGCCCATCGTGGTGTCGGCCCCCACGCCGTGCAGCGGGCTGCCCAGCGCGCAGTGCATGCAGATTTCAGTGAGCTACGACTACCAGGCCAAACCTTTCCTGCCCGGCACCGGCCGCGTGTACGGGTGGGTGATGACGCAACCGATCCGCAGCACTGCCGTGGCGCAGCTTGACCTGGGAACACCGTGATGACGCTTCCCCTCTTCCAGGAGTCTTACCCATGCTCAAGCTGACCCGCCTGGCCGCGATGGGACTGATCGCGCTGGCCGTGGTGCTGGCATTGGCTGCCTTTGCGCTGAGCCGGCGCGCACCCGCATCCACCGTCGTTCCCGCCACCGCGGACAACGCGGTGCCACGCAGCGTGCCGGTGGTGGAGGCCAGCACCACGCTGCGTGCAGGGCAACCCATACGTGCTGCCGACCTGCGCATGGGCGCAGCCGCCACGGCACCGGCCGGTGCGTACACCAGCGTGGCCGAAGCGGCCGGCGCGGTGCCCGTGCGTGACCTGCCCGCAGGCAGCGCGCTGGATCGCGGACTGATGGCGCAGGGCTACGCGCTGCGGCTCAACCCGGGCGAACGTGCGCTGGCAGTGCCGGTCGATGAACTTGTCGCCGCCGGCAACCGCATTCTGCCGGGCGACTACGTGGATGTGTTCCTCAACCTGCGCGCGCCTTCCGGAATCAACACCGACGGCCAGGCCCAGGCGCGCCTGCTGCTGTCGCGCCTGCGCGTGCTCAGCTACGGCGCGACCGACACCGCTCCCGGCGCTGCGGCGACCGCGACC
>NZ_RHPP01000144.1 GCF_003935715.1 Stenotrophomonas sp. 278
GGGTGTCGCGGGGGGGGGCGGGCGTGGGGCTAGGGGGTTTGCCCACCGGGGCGGGCGGGGCGGGGGGCCCCACACCCCGCCGCTTGGGCCGGCCAACGGCCGGCGCTACCGAATATCGGTTCCGATAATTGTTACGCGCCGATCAGGCGCTTTGCGCGTCCGCCGGCGTGAAATGCGGCATCGCCACGGCCGCGCCTTCCTTCTCCGTCGAGCGGCCGGCGAACTGGTTGGCAAAGCGCACGTGGCGGGCGAAGGCCGCACTCGGATCATGTGCCATCGAGGCCACCAGCGCACCGTTGAAGGCGTCGCCGGCACCGGTGGTGTCGGCCACCTGCACCTGCTCGGCACCCACGCGGTAGTACGGCTGGGTATCGCCGCGCAGGGTGTCTTCGTCATGCGAGACAAACACGCCCACCGCGCCCAGGGTCACCACTACGGTGCCGTTGCCGACCAGTTTGCGGCACAGGGCGTGCAGGCTGGCACCGTCCAGGGCGGCCACGTTGTCGGCGTCGATGCGCTCGCCCACGTGGCGGCCGAGCAGGGATGCAAACTCGGTTTCGTTCGGGGTCAGTACGTCGGCCAGCTTGAGCAGTCCAATGCTGGACGGGGCGTCGGCCGGGGCCGCGTTGAGCACGGTGGTGGCACCGCCCTCGCGGGCGATGGCCAGGGCTGCTTCAATGGTTTCCACCGGCGATTCCAGCTGCGCCAGCACCACTTTGGCACCGGCCAGCAGCGGGCGCTGCTGCTCGATGAAGGCGGTGCTGAGGGCGGCATTGGCACCGGGGCCGATCACGATGGTGTTGCGGCCACGGGCATCCACGTAGATGCCGCCGGTGCCGGTGGGCTCCGAACTGGCTTCGGCAGTCAGCTCGAAACCGTCCTGGGCGGCCAGTCCACGGGCCATGGCACCGCCGGCGTCGTCGCCGAGGGCGCACAGGAAGGTGGTGGCCGCACCGGCGCGGCGGGCCGCGACGGCCTGGTTGAAGCCCTTGCCGCCGGGGCCGGTGCTGTAGCGGCCGGCAATGGTCGCACCCGGGGCCGGGAGCGACTCGCAACGCCAGACATGATCCACGTTGAAGGAACCGACTACGACGACACTGCTACTCATAAAGATTGTTTCTCTAAAACGGATATCAGCTGAAATGCGTCAGCACGCCGGCGATGGTCGCCGTCATGAAGGTGGCGATCGTGCCGCCCAGCACCGCACGCAGGCCGAACTTGGCCAGGTCGTGGCGGCGCTCCGGGGCCAGACCACCAATACCACCAATCTGGATCGCAATGGAGCTGAAATTGGCGAAACCGCACAGGGCGTAGGTGGCGATCAGCCGGCCTTCATCAGAAAGGGTCATTCCCGGCACCTGGCCGTTGACGATTTTGGACAGTTCCGAGTAGGCAACGAACTCGTTCAGCACGACCTTCTGGCCGATCAGCGAGCCCACGGTGGTGGCATCGGCCCACGGCGTACCGATCACCCAGGCAATCGGAGCCAGCAGATAGCCGAACAGGGTGGCCAGGTCGGTTGGACGGCCCAGCAGGGCCTGCAGGCCGGTCACTTCGCCGAACCAGGTCAGCGGGGCGTTGAGCAGGGCGATCAGGGCGATGAAGGCCAGCAGCATGGCACCGATGTTCAGCGCCAGCTTGAGTCCGTCGCCGGCACCGGCGGCGGCGGCGTCGATAATGTTGCTGGAGGTCTTCTCCACTTCCATCTTGACCGTGCCACGGGTCAGCGGGGTACCGGTTTCCGGGACCAGCAGCTTGGCCACGACCAGGGTCGCAGGTGCGGCCATGATGCTGGCCGCCAGCAGGTGCTTGGCATAGAAGGCCTGCTGCACCGGATCACTGCCGCCGAGCATGCCCACGTAGGCGGCGAGCACGCCGCCGGCAATGTGGGCCATGCCGCCGATCATCATGGTGATCAGCTCGGACTGGGTCATCTTGGCGATATACGGACGCACCGTCAGCGGCGCTTCGGTCTGGCCGATGAAGACACTGGCGCAGACGCTGGTGGTTTCCGCACCGGACACGCGCATGATCTTGGTGATCGCCCACGCCATCGCACGCACGATCGCCTGCATGACGTTGAGGTGATACATGACCCCCATCAGCGCCGAGAAGAAGATGATGGTGGGCAGCACCTGGAAGGCGAAGATGAAACCGTACTGTTCGGTGTTCATCAGGCTGCCAAAGATGAAGCTGGAGCCTTCGTTGACGAAGCTCAACACCTTCACGAAGCCCTTGCCCAGGGCGTCGAACACATCGCGGCCACCCGGGATCAGCAGCACCACGGCGGCGAAGGCGATCTGCAGGGCGATACCCGTGGCCACCAGCCGCCAGTCCACCGAACGCTTGTTGTTGGAGAACAACCAGGCGATACCGATCAGCACCACCAGACCAAACAGGCCGAAGCCGATCCTGCCCAAACCTTCGACCATGAGAAGCCCCCCTGGGGCACCGCGAAAAACGGGAAGCCTATAGTGGTGGCCGGGGCGGGGCAAGAAAAAGCGCCGCCGCTGGTGCGAACGGACGCGATCGGGCAAGCATCCATAAGGGTTTGCGCTGGTTTGGAGGCTAAACTGGTTCACATCGTTCAGGTTCGCCGTGCGGCCTGGCTCCCCGATTTCCGCAGGAGACTCACATGCAATACCGCCGCCTCGGCTCCACCGGCCTGAAGCTTTCCGCCCTGTCCTTCGGTGCCTGGGTCACCTTTGGCGACCAGATCGGCCGCGATGAGGCCCGCAACCTCATCGCCACCGCCTGGGACAACGGCATCAACTTCTTCGACAACGCCGAGGGCTATGCGCGCGGCCGCGCCGAACAGGTGATGGGCGACGTGATCGCCGACCTGCGCCTGCCGCGCGACGGCTACTGCGTGTCCAGCAAGGTGTTCTTCGGTTCCGTGGACGACCCGCGCCCGACCCAGCACGGGTTGTCGCGCAAGCACGTCACCGACGCCTGCCACGCCGCGCTCAAGCGCCTGCGGGTGGACTACCTGGACCTGTATTACTGCCACCGTCCCGACCTGGACACCCCGATCGCCGAGACGGTGCTGGCCATGGACACCCTGATCCGCCAGGGCAAGGTGCTGTACTGGGGCACCTCGGAGTGGTCGGCGGCGCAGATCCAGGAGGCGGTGGACTTCGCCCGTTCCCAGCACCTGCACCTGCCGTCGATGGAGCAGCCGCAGTACAACCTGCTGCACCGCAAGCGGGTGGAAGAGGAATACGCGCCGCTGTACGCTGACCCCGGCCTGGGCACCACCATCTTCTCGCCGCTGGCGTCGGGCCTGCTCACCGGCAAGCACAACGCCGGCATGGAGCCGGGTTCGCGCCTGGGCCAGCAGGACATGGGCTGGTTGCGTGACCTCGTCCTCGGCGAGTCCGCCGAACAGCGTCTGCAGCAGGTGCGGCGCTATACCGAACTGGCGGCGGAGCTTGGCTATTCGCCGGCCGAACTGGCCATCGCCTGGTGCCTGCGCAATCCGCATGTGTCCAGTGTGATCCTCGGTGCCAGCCGGGTCGGTCAGCTCGAGCAGAACCTGCGCGCGCTGGAAGTGCAGCTGGAGGAGGCCGCCTGGGCGCAGGTGGAGGCCGTGTTCGCCTGATCGGGGAAATATCCGCTGATGCAATGCGGGTGTGGGGTTCGATCCGTTCCGTGCAATGCGGGTGTGGGGCGATCCGTTCGATGCAACGCGGTGTGGGGTTCGATCCGTTCCTTGCAATGCGGGTGTGGGGTTCGTAGAGCCGGGCTTTGCCCGGCTGCCTTTTGCGCGGACCCTCCAGCCGGGCAAGCCCGGCTCTACAACGGCGTGCTCCCAGACATCCCGTCGATAGTCCCCATTCACTCAATTCAATAGACGACATCTATCGAAAAATGAAAATCCGATAGGCAAAATCTTCAGCGAAGTTGAGAATGGGTGTTGCTTGTCAACTGAGAATCATTATCATTTAACTCGTCCCACGCACGAGTCCAGACAATGAACACTCAAGCCGCTGTACTGCTGCGCCCCGAAACCCTGACCCTGCGCGACCGCCCGGTCCGTGCGGTTCCGGCCGAAGATGTGATCGACAGCGAAGCCCTGCTCAAGGGCCGCCGCGAAATCCTGATCCAGCACGGCGACCGTTTCTATCGCCTGCGTCATACCAGCAACGACAAGCTGATCCTGACCAAATGAGGCCGGCGGCGGGACCGGCTTCCCTCCCACCGGTCCTGCACGCCTCCCCACCGCTCTCTCCCCCTCGACGCTTCGCCTGCGCGCCGCGATCTGCGGTCGTGGGTGTCGGTCGAGGGCCCTCCTTCTGTGTCCAGCCGAACTCTGCCAACCACCATGACCCGTTCCTACCTGGCTGTCGCCATTACCGCGTCGTTGCTGCCGTTTGCCGCCCACGCCGCGCCGGACGGTGCCGCTGACGCGCGCGAATTCGACCGTGTGCAGGTCACCGCCACGCGTACCGAACGTGCACTCAGCGACGTGGCCGCCACCGTCGACGTGATCGACCGCGAGCAGCTGGACAACCACCTGGTCAACAGCATCAAGGACCTGGTGCGTTACGAACCCGGCGTGTCGGTCACCAGCAGCCCCGCACGTTTCGGCCTGGGTGGCTTCCGCATCCGCGGCCTGGATGGCAACCGCGTGCTGATCCAGACCGACGGCATTGCCATGCCCAAGGCCTTCAATATCGGCAGCTTCTCCGACGCCAACCGCAACTTCACCGACCTGGAAACGCTCAAACGCGTGGAAATCGTGCGCGGCCCGGCCAGCGCGCTGTACGGCTCGGATGCACTCGGCGGTGTGGTGGCCTTCGTCACCAAGGACCCGAACGATTACCTGAAGGACGACAGGAACAGCTACGTCGGCCTGAAGTTCGGTTACGACGGCGAATGGAAGGGCCTGCTCGGCAGCGTCACCACCGCGTTCGGCGGCGACCACTGGAGCGGCATGGTGAACTTCAATCACCGCCAGGGCCAGGAAACCGAAAGCATGGGCGAGGTGCGCAGCAATGACCGCACCCGCACCGCCGCCAACCCGCAGGACCGCGACGGCCGCAGCGTGTTGAGCAAGCTGGTGTACGCACCCAGCGAAGACCAGCGCTTCAAGCTGACCGTGGAAGGCAACGAAGACAGCGTCGACACCGAGGTGCTGTCGTCGGTGGATCGCACCACCACCACCGGCATGCAGGCGCGCGACCACCAGACCCGCGCGCGGGTGTCGTTCGCGCACGAGATGGACAACCTGGCCGCCGGCTTCGCCGACAGCCTGTCGTGGCAGTTGTACCGGCAGGACAGCGAAACCACCCAGCGCACCGACGAAACCCGCTCCAACCGCACCTCGCGCCACCGCGAATTCAACTTCGACCAGCGCGTGTACGGCCTGCAGGCGGTGTTCCACAAGGGCCTGGAAACCGGCAGCGTCAGCCATGAACTGACCTATGGGCTGGAAGGCACCTGGACCGAAACGCGTCAGAAGCGCGACGGCTACCAGGTGCTGGCGAACGGCCAGACCAGCACCACCATCCTGCCGGATGCGTTCCCGGTGCGTGACTTCCCGATCAGCAAGACCACCGAGCTGGGCCTGTACGTGCAGGACGAAATGCGCTTCGCCGACGGCCGCCTGTCGCTGGTGCCGGGCGTGCGCGTGGACCATTACGAACTGCGCCCGGACGTGGATGCGATCTTCGCCGCGGACAACCCCGGCATGGCGGTGTCCGACCTGACCAAGACCAGTGTCTCGCCGAAGCTCGGCATGGTCTGGCGCTTCGCCAGCGACTGGTCGCTGTTTGCCGGCTACTCGCACGGCTTCCGCTCGCCGCCGTACAACGACGTCAACCTGGGCTTCACCAACGTGATGTTCGGGTACACCGCGATTCCAAATCCGGACCTGAAGCCGGAAACCAGTGATGGCTTCGAACTGGGCGTGCGTTACCTCACCCCGGCGGCCTACGTCAGCGTCAGTGCCTACTACAACGATTACAAGGACTTCATCGAGTCGCAGCGCCAGGTCGGCATCAACGACCAGGGCCTGATCGTGTTCCAGTCGCAGAACGTGGCCGATGCGGAAATCTACGGTGCCGAAGTGAAGGCCGGCGTGGACTTTGGTGAGATCAGTGCTGCCCTGGCCGGCTGGTCGTTGAACGGCGCGGTGGCCTGGTCGCGTGGTCAGAACAAGACCGAAGACGTACCGCTGGCCTCGATTGATCCGCTGCGCGGCACCCTGGGCCTGGCCTATGACCGTGACAACTGGGGCGTGGAACTGGCCGGCACCTTCGCCCGCCGCAAGGACCGCCTGCCCAGCGACACCACCTTTGCCCCGGCCGGTTACGGCGTGCTCGACCTGATGGCGCACTGGGAATTCGCTCCGGGCGCGAAGTTCAATGTCGGTGTGTTCAACCTGGGTGACCGCAAGTACATCGACTATTCGGCGATCACCACCGCGCTGGCGACCAACAGCACGGTGATCGACCGCTACACCAATCCCGGCCGGAATGTCTCGGCCAGTCTCTCCGTCAGCTGGTAGCCGCCATGAGCCGAGCCCTGTCCGCCCTGCGTTCCTCCGACCGGTACCTGCGCCCCGCCCAGCTGCCTTCTCCGGCGCAGCTGGCGGCCCTGGGCACCGTACTTTGCCTCTACCGCCCGGAAAGCAGCGAGCTGGGTGGCTGGCAGCATGCGGTCTCTGCCCACGCCTGTCAGGGCGTGGACAGCGACGGCATCCGCGAAAGCCTGTGCTTCGCCGATACGCGCGGCCGCTGCTGCTGGCGTCTGTATCTGCTGCCCGACAGTGACTTCCTGGCGTGGGACCGGCTGGTGTCGGCCTACCCGGCGCGGCCGGAAACCGCCTTCGAAGGCGGCGTGGCCGAACGTCTGTGGCGGCGGTTGGCCACCAAGCTGGGCAATGAAACGTGGCGGATGTGTGCGCTGCGGTTGCAGGTGGGCGAGGGCAATCGGCTGGCGGCGAGCCTGGCGTCGTTGTCGTCGCTGGGCGCAGCGACCGCGCGCCGTATTGCCGATGTGGAAGGAGCCGAAGGCGAGCTATGGACGGACACCGCCGGTTTTTCGGCAGCGGCCACGCCGCTGCTTCATCTATCTTCACTTCGCCCTTCCTGAGGCATATCCATGAACTTCAAGATGCCGGCGCACGACCAACGGTCGTGCGCTACCGTAAAGGCACGTCCGGCAACCACCGGTAGATCCCGACCGTTGGTCGGGACGGCTCTGGCGTTGCTTGCCGCCAGCGGCATGGCCCACGCCCAGCCCTCCGACATCAAGCGCGACCACGACAGCATCCTGGCCATGCAGGGTGAGTACATCGTGGACTTCGCGTTTGACGAAACCGTGCTGCTCAAGCCGGGCTACGAACGCGCACCGGCGGTGCGCAGCGGTGGCAGTGAAGTGGTGATCGTGGTGGAAGACACCCCGCAGCGGATCGTGCTGCAGCACATCCTGGTCGACGGCAAGAGTGGTCATGTGACCAAGCACTGGCGTCAGGACTGGGTGTATGAAGCGCCGAGCCGTTTCGAGTTCAGCGCCGACCAGACCTGGCAGGTCCGCACCATTCCGGCGGCGCTGAACGCGGGCGCATGGACGCAGTGCGTGTATGAGGTGAGCGACGCGCCGCGATACTGCGGTACGGGCAAGTGGGACTACAGCAACGGTGTGGCCACCTGGACCAGCGACCTGAGCTGGCGTCCGCTGCCGCGCCGCGAGTACACGCGCCGCAGTGACTACAACGCGCTGGCGGTGATCAACCGGCACACGCTGACGCCGAATGGCTGGACCCACGAACAGTTCAACACCAAGATCCTGCGCGGCGCGGATGGCAGCCAGCAGGAGATCGCGCGCGAGTTCGGCTTCAACGACTACAACAAGACCACGGACGTGGACTTCAAGCCGGCCTACGAGTACTGGAAGGCCACGGCGGACTACTGGGGCAAGGTACGCCAGCGCTGGGACGGTTTCCTCGGCCAGGCCCCGGGCGTGCACCTGAAGACCAAACTGGACGGCATGGCGATGATCATCCCGCTGTTCACCCAGGCCCAGGACCTGCAGAACGGCAAGAAGGTCAAGGACGCGCAGATCGACGCCGTGTTCAAGGAGTGGGTCGAGAAGGCCCCGAACTGATCTGTATGAAATCTGTAGAGCCGGGCTTGCCCGGCTGCTCCTGCTCTGGAGGGGTCGGTCGAACGACGAGGTAGGCGTGAATCCGTCCACGGTGCCTCGGTCGCCGCTTGCGCGATCCTGAAGCAGGGTAGGGTCGCACGACAGTCGACCGGCGATAACATCCATCGCTGCTGTAGGGCATGACCTGCGAACGCAGAAGCGCGCTTCCGTCGAAGGTCACTCGTTACCGTACACATCACCGATATCGGCCGTCGTCTGTCGACCGACGCTAACTGGATTTCGATGATGGATTTCCGAAAGCGTCGCCCCGGAAATTGCTTGCTACTGCCTACTTCACTCGCATGGAGTAGTTCTGCATGAATCTCTCTGGCATGTTCACCACGTTCATCGGGGCCGTCGCTGCGCTTCAG
This sequence comes from Stenotrophomonas sp. 278, assembly GCF_003935715.1. Classification (GTDB taxonomy): domain Bacteria; phylum Pseudomonadota; class Gammaproteobacteria; order Xanthomonadales; family Xanthomonadaceae; genus Stenotrophomonas; species Stenotrophomonas maltophilia_AH. The sequence goes on from NZ_RHPP01000144.1 coordinate 8,523, forward strand.
GGAGCGAGAGCGGCACCCACTACGGCACCGGGAACCAGCGCCGGTGCCGAAGCCGCTCTGACCGGCATCTCGAACGGCCCCATTCCACCAGACATAGAAGCCGCCCTGCAGCGCAACTACGGTGCCTGCCAGCAGCGGCTGGACCAGAATCCGCGCATCGCCGGTGCGATGACCGAGACGGCAAGGCGCGCTGTCTGCACGGCAGAGGCGGGGGTGGGGACCGCCTTTGAGGAATCGCTGAAGAGCAGAATGCCGGGCAATACGCCTGAAATCCGCACCATGCTGCACCGTCAGCTGGAGGCGCGATCAGAGAACCCGTTCGGGGATATCGAAGCTGCCGGGCATTCGCCTGAAAAAATGCTGGGGATCAACTTCAACGACTACAAGGAAAGCCAGACGTCGTACTACGCCAACAACCTGGCCGAGCAGGTCGAGTTCCTGGCGCGGCACATTCCGGAGCGGGAACGCGGCACATTGGCGGATGCCTGGGGTGCGTTCAAGCAGCCTGCATGCCGCAAGGCCTGGGCGGCAACGAGTGGCAAGTGGGTCAGGGCGGAAATCAGCAAGCGCCTTGTGTTCGCCGACATGCGCGGCGTGCTCAGGCCCGAATCGATGGACCGCACGCAGATCCAGGAGCTGAAGGGCGATCTGGAAGACATGCAGTTCGGCAACTCAGCGCTGAAGCGGCGCATGCTCGATGATGCGTTGACCGAGCTGGTGCGGCAGCATCAGGCGGCGGTGGTTCCGGCGTAACGCCGGGCTTCGTCCGGTCACCCGACCAACGGTCGGGTGCTACCGGATTCATGCCGACTGTTATTCCTTGAACATTAGAAACGCCGCAATCACGATCAATCCGAATGCGGCGTAATGGTTCCACTTCAACGGCTGGTCCAGATAGAACGCGCTGAACACCGCAAACACCACCAGGGTGATCACCTCCTGCATGCCCTTCAGCTGCGGCGCGGAATACACCGCGCTGCCCAGCCGGTTGCCGGGCACCTGCAGGCAGTACTCGAAGAAGGCGATGCCCCAGCTGACCAGAATCACCGTCATCAACGGCGCGCTCTTGTACTTCAGGTGCCCGTACCAGGCGAAGGTCATGAAGATGTTGCTGCCAACCAGCAGCAGCACCGGGTAGAGGTAGGAGGCGAAGGAGGTGCCGGGCATTGCGGAGGTGTCAGTAGGATTGATGTGGGGAGCATAGCCGGTAGCGCCGGCCGTTGGCCGGCCCCCCGCCCCGCCCGGGCCCGCCCCCCCCGGCGGCTTTTAAAAAAAAACCCCCCCCCCCCACCCCCCCAAAATCGAGTTGCCGC
>NZ_RHPP01000145.1 GCF_003935715.1 Stenotrophomonas sp. 278
AGCGGGCGACCAGCGCGCCGCGCGACGGGCCGGCCTGGGTGACCAGCGGGTCGCGGACATTGGTGACCACGGCCATGCGGCCGGTGTCGGTGATGCCGGCCCAGGTGCCGCCCGATCGCAGGTCGCGACCGGCCCTCAATGCGCCGTCGCCCGCGGGCCACACCGCGAGCGGGGCGGTGGGGCGTGCGTGGAACTCGTCGCGGTTGCCGGCCATCAGCAACTGCCAGCGGGGGTGGACCTTCCAGGCCAGGGTGAGCAGACACATGGGGCGGATTGTGGCGGTTTTTGCGCAAGCGCGCGCTGGTCGACGCCGCGTCGGGCATGAATGCGAGTCCAGGTTTCACAAGGCCTGCACGGGACTGAACTTCTGTTCAATCTCAAAATTTGAGACGAAACAGCAACTTGTGGATAAGCCTTGAACAAGTCTCTAAACATTGCTGCAAGCCCTTGATGTCCAAGGCGATTTGCCGCTCGGAAAGATGTTGACAACCCGAACGGCACTGCTAAGGTGGGCAACAGAGGGAAAACCGGGTTTTTTGTGGTTTTTCGTGGTTCAATGTTTCACCGGGCGAAGGAAAGGTGCAGGCGTCGTGTTCCAGGGCGAGACGGCCATCACAGTTGACGACAAAGGGCGCATGGCGGTTCCGACCGCGCATCGCGACCTCGTTGCGCGTGTGAGCAACAACCGCCTGGTCCTGACCTACAACCCGTTCGAGTCCGGCTGCCTGTGGCTGTATGCCGAGGCGGAATGGGAACGGGTTCGTGACGACGTCATGTCCAAGCCCAACACGCAGCGCGTCGTGCGCCTCCTGCAGCAGAAGCTGGTCGGTTCGGCCGCGCATCTGGAGCTGGATGGCAACGGCCGCATCAGCATTCCCGCCAGCCACCGTGGTGCCGTTGGCATTGAAAAGAAGGCGGTGTTGCTCGGCATGGGCGACAAATTCGAATTGTGGAGCGAGCAGGCTCATCGCGCGTTGATCCAGCAGACGTTGTCTGACGAGGATCTGGGCGATGGGTTGCTCGACCTGAAGTTGTGAGCCGGGGTGCCCGGATGCGCGGCGGCGCGCAGGCCGGTCACCCGGTGTCGCAGTCGCCGGCAGGACACCTGCCGGTTCTGTACACCCAGGTCCTGGATGGCCTGAGGGTGATCGAAAACGGACGGTATCTCGATGGCACGTTTGGTCGTGGCGGTCATGCCCGCGGCGTGCTCGAGCAGCTCGGTCCGGGAGGCGCGCTGCTGGTCATGGACAAGGATCCGGAGGCAATTGCGGTAGCCGAGCGCGATTTCGCGCCGGACCCGCGCGTCTCCATCTTCCGTGGCAGCTTCGCCGACCTGCTGCACTGGCCGGCCACCGCCGAAGGCCTGGACGGCGTGCTGTTCGACCTGGGCGTGTCGTCGCCACAGCTGGACGTGGCCGAACGCGGCTTCAGCTTCGGCAAGGACGGCCCGCTGGACATGCGCATGGACCCGGACAGCGGCCAGAGCGCCGCCGAATGGCTGGCCAGCGCCGAAGAGCGCGAGATCGCCGACGTGCTGTGGACGTACGGCGAAGAACGCCAGAGCCGGCGCATCGCCCGCGCCATCGTGGCCAGGCGCAGCAGCCAGCCGCTGACCCGCACCGCCCAGCTGGCCGACCTGATCGCGTCGGTGATGCCGCGCGGCAAGGACAAGATCCACCCGGCCACGCGCAGCTTCCAGGCCATCCGCATCCATATCAACCGCGAGCTGGCCGACCTTGAAGCCGGCCTGGACGCGGCGATGGCCCGGCTCAAGCCCGGGGGCCGTCTGGCGGTGATCAGCTTCCATTCGCTGGAAGACCGCATCGTCAAGCAGTTCATGAACCGCCATGCCAAGGCTCCGCCGGCCAACCGCCGGCTGCCCGAGCAGCAGGCCTTCGTGCCCACGCTGGACCTGATCGGTGGGGCCATCAAGGCCGAGGACGATGAGCTGGCGGTCAATCCGCGCTCGCGCAGCGCGGTGCTGCGCGTGGCCGAAAAGCGCGGGGAGGCGGCATGAGTCGCCTGCTGCTGGTGATTCTGCTGGCCGCCACCATCGCCTCTGCGATTGGTGTCGTGTTCATGCGCCACCGTCACCGGCAGACCTTCGTCGAGCTGTCGCGCGCCGAGCGCGCGCGCGACGAACTGAACATCGAGTTCGGCCGCCTGCAGCTGGAGCAGGCCACCCTGGCCGAAGCCACCCGCGTTGACCGGGTGGCACGCGAGCGCCTGGGCATGAAGTTCCCGGAAGCCAATGACGTCGTGGTGGTGCGCCCATGAACGGCTCCGGTCGCAACCGCGCACGCAACAGCTTCAACCTGCGCCGCCGCCTGCAGTGGGTGGGGCTGGCGCTTGGGCTGTGCTCGGTGTCGCTGGTCGGCCGTGCCGCCTACGTGCAGATCATCAACAGCGACTTCTACCAGCGCCAGGGCGAAGCCCGTTACCTGCGCGAGCTGCCGATCAACACCTCGCGCGGCATGATCACCGACCGCAACGGCGAGCCGGTGGCGGTCTCCACGCCGGTGGCCTCGATCTGGGTCAACCCGCAGGAACTGCTGCGCGCGCCTGACCGCATTCCCGAGCTGGCCACCGCGCTGGGCATGCCGCTGGACGAGCTCAGCTCGAAGCTGTCGCAGAAGTCGGACAAGGAATTCATGTTCCTGCGTCGCCGGATCAACCCCGACGATGCGGAAAAAGTGGTCGCCCTGAAGATTCCGGGCGTGGCCTCGCAGCGCGAGTTCCGTCGCTTCTACCCGCAGGGTGAGGCGATGGCGCACGTGCTCGGCTTCACCAACATCGATGATCGTGGCCAGGAAGGGCTGGAACTGGCCTTCGACGAGTGGCTGCGCGGCAAGCCCGGTGCCAAGCGGGTCATCCGCAACCGCAAGGGCGAAACGGTGGAGAGCGACCTGCTGCGCGCGGCTGAGCCGGGCAAGGACCTCACCCTCAGCATTGACCGCCGAATCCAGTTCCTGGCGTTCAAGGAGCTGCGCAACGCGCTGATCGAAAACAAGGCCGCCGGCGGCTCGATGGTGATCATGGATGTGGCCACCGGCGAGATCCTGGCCATGGTCAACCTGCCGACCTACAACCCGAACTCGGTCGGTGGCACGGCACCGGATACGCGCCGCAACCGCGCGGTGACCGACCTGGTCGAGCCGGGCTCGACCATGAAGCCGATCACCATCGCCTCGGCGCTGCAGACCGGTGCGGTCACCAAGGACACCATCATCGACACCAACCCGGGCTACATGAGCCTGGGCCGCTACACCATCAAGGACGTGCCGCGTAACAACGGCGTGCTCAACGTGACCGGCGTGATCACCCGCAGCTCGAACATCGGTGCGGCCAAGATCGCCGCGAAGATGCCCGACCAGGCGTTCTACGATTCGGTGCACAGTTTTGGTTATGGCTCCTCGCCCAACAGCGGGTTCCCCGGGGAATCCGCTGGCGTGTTTCCGCGCCCGGCGCGCTGGAGCGGCCCGTCCAAGACCACCATGTCCTACGGCTACGGCCTGAACGTCACCCCGCTGCAGATCGCCACCGCGTACTCGGCACTGGGCAATGGCGGCAAGCTGATCGCGCCGACCTTCGTCAAGGGCCAGCACAACGAAGGCAAGCAGATCATCGACGAGAAGGTCGCCCGCGAAGTCGTGGCGATGATGGAAACCGTGGTCACCCAGGGCGGTGCCAAGGGCGCGGCCGTGCTGGGCTATCACGTGGCCGGCAAGACCGGTACCGCACGCAAGGCCGGTCCGGGCGGCTATGAGCGGGGTCATTACAACTCCCTGTTCGCGGGCGTGGTGCCGGCGAGCAACCCGCGCTTCGCCACGGTGATCGTGATCAACGACCCGCAGGCCGGCAAGTACTACGGTGGCCTGGTGTCGGCACCGGTGTTCCACAACGTCATGCAGGGCGCGCTGCGCCTGATGGATGTGCAGCCGGACGATATCGATGCCTGGCTGGCCGCCCAGCAGTCCGGAAAGCTGGGGCATGCGGCGTCATCGCTGCCGACCCCGCCGGCCGAGGCGGCCAATGCGCTCGACGCCGCCGCCGAAATCGATGCCGCGCTGCCCACCGTGCATGCCCCGTTGCCGCCCCCGCAGGGAGGCACGCAATGAGCCATACGATGTTGCTTTCGCAGTTGATTCCCGACGTGGCGCTGCGCCACGACCCCGCCATCACCGGCCTGGTGCTGGACAGCCGTGCCGTGCGCCCCGGCAATGCCTTCGTGGCCATTGCCGGCTTTGGCGCGCATGGGCTGGGCTTTGTCGAGCAGGCCAGGGCCGCCGGCGCGGCCGCCATTCTGTTTGATCCGCCGGCCCCGGCCGAGCTGCCGGCTCCGGTCGACGCCATTGCCGTGCCCGGTCTGCGTGGCCGCATGGGTGCCATGGCCGACCAGTTCCACGGTCACCCGTCGCGGGCGATGACCATGGTCGGGGTCACCGGCACCAATGGCAAAACCTCCACCGTGCAGCTGCTGGCCCAGGCCTGGCACCTGCTGGGCACCCGCAGTGGCAGCATCGGTACGCTCGGTGTCGGCCTCTATGGCGACGTGGTGCCGACCGGCTTCACCACCCCGCTGGTACTGCAGATGCACGAAGTGCTGGCGCAGCTGCGCGACCAGGGCGCGCGCGCGGTGGCCATGGAAGTGAGCTCGCACGCGCTCGACCAGGGCCGCGTGGACGCCGTGCATTACGACGTGGCGGTGTTCACCAACCTCACCCGTGACCATCTGGATTACCACGGCGACATGGCGCGCTACGGCGCGGCCAAGGCCAAGCTGTTCCACCGCCCGGGTCTGAAGGCCGCGGTGGTCAATCTGGACGACAGCTTCGGCAGCGAGCTGCTGCGCACCGTCGACCCGGGCGTGGCCCAGATCGGACTGAGCTCGCGGGGTGCGCAGCAGGCAACGCTGCGCGCGGATTCAATCACGCTGGATGGCCGCGGCATCGCCTTCGACCTCGTGGTCGCGGGCGCGCGCCACCCCGTGCAGTCGCCACTGCTGGGCCGCTTCAACGTGGATAACCTGCTCGGCGTCGCCGGCACGCTGCATGCACTGGGCCACGCGCCGGCCGACATCGCCGCGCTGCTGTCGCAGCTGCAGCCGATTCCCGGGCGCATGAACCGCCTCGGCGGCGAACAGGGTCTGCCAACGGTGGTGGTCGACTACGCGCACACGCCGGATGCGCTGGAGCAGGCGCTGCACAGCCTGCAGGGCCATCTGCAGGGCCGTCTGTTCTGCGTGTTCGGTTGTGGCGGCGAGCGCGATACCGGCAAGCGCCCGCAGATGGCCGCGATCGCCGAGCGTCTGGCCCAGCAGGTGATCGTCACCGACGACAACCCGCGCGGCGAGGACGGCGACGTGATCGTGGCCGACATCCTGGCGGGACTTGCCGCACCTGATGCAGTGACCGTGCAGCGCAACCGCGCGCGCGCGATCGGTCTGGCGGTGAAGCTGGCCGGTGCCGGTGACATCGTGCTGATTGCCGGCAAAGGCCACGAGCCTTATCAGGAAGTGCGCGGCGTGAAGCACGATTTCGACGACACCCTGGTGGCCGCGGCTGCCCTGAGCGCGAAGGAAGGCCTGTTGAAGCAGAACGCGGAGCAGGCCGAATGAAGCGCACCCCCCTCTCTTTGATCGCCCACTGGGCCGGCGGCGAAATCCACGGCGACGACACCGTGGTCGACGCGGTCAGCAACGACACCCGCACCCTCGCACCCGGCAGCCTGTACGTGGCACTGCGCGGTGAGCGCTTCGACGGGCACGATTTTGCCGCCGATGCGCTGGCGCGCGGTGCCAGTGCCATGCTGGTCGAACGCCTGCTCGACGTGGCCGTGCCGCAGGTCGTGGTGGCCGACACCGAAGTGGCGCTGGCGCGCATCGCCGCGGGCATGCAGCGCGACCGTGCCACCTCGGTGTTCGCGATCACCGGCAGCAACGGCAAGACCAGCGTCAAGACCCTGCTGCTGGCAATCCTGCAGCAGGTGGCGCGCGAGGACCACAAGGTGGTCTACGCCAATCCGGGCAACCGCAACAACGAGATCGGCCTGCCGCTGGCGGTGCTGGACGCCCCGGAAGACGCCGACTTCGCCATCTACGAGATGGGAGCTGGCAAGCCGGGTGACATCGCGTATCTGACCGACATCGCCCGGCCGCAGTACGCGCTGGTCAACAACATCGCATCGGCGCACCTGGAGCGGATGGGAAGCCTGCTGGGCGTGGCCACCACCAAGGGCGCGATCTACGCTGCCCTGCCGGCTGACGGCGTGGCGGTGATCAACGCCGATGACGCGTACGCCGCGTGGTTCGAGCAGCACGTGGTCGGCCATCCGCCGCGGAGCCGTGTGCTGCGCTATGGCCTGGACCACAGCGCCGACATCACCGCGCGCAGTATCCGCATGACCGCCACTGGCAGCCAGTTCACCCTGCACACCCCGGTTGGCACGGCGGACATCTCGCTGGCGCTGCCGGGCCGGCACAACATCAGCAATGCCCTGGCCGCTGCCAGCCTGGCCCTGGCGGCGGACATCCCGCTGGCCCAGGTGGCGACCGGACTGGGCAACGCCGAGCCGGTGCCGGGCCGTCAGATCGCACACACGCTGCCTGGCGGCGCGGTGTTGATTGATGACAGCTACAACGCCAACCCCGGTTCGCTGGCGGCCGCGATCGACGCGCTGGCCACCGGCAGGGACGAGGGCTGGCTGGTGCTGGGCGACATGCGCGAACTGGGTCCGGACGGTCCGGCACTGCATGCGCAGGCCGGCCAGCGCGCCCGCGCGGCCGGGCTCAAGCGACTGTACACGCTGGGGCCGCTCAGCGAAGCCGCTTCCACCGCGTTCGGTGAAGGCGGTCGGCATTTTTCCACCCATGACGCCCTGGCCGCCGCACTGGCCGGGGAACTGCACGCCGGCGTGCGCTGCCTGGTGAAAGGTTCGCGCGGCAGCGCGATGGACAAGATCGTAAAAGCGCTGCTGGCGCGAGGAGAGGAAAGCCCCCATGTTGCTTGAACTGGCCCGATGGTTGCAGCAGTTGGAGAGCCTGTTCGGGCTGTTCGGCTATCTGACGTTCCGAGGCATCCTCGCCGCGCTCACCTCGCTGTTCCTGTCGCTGTGGCTGGGCCCGGCGGTGATCCGCAAGCTCGCCCAGTTCAAGGGCGGCCAGCCGATCCGCAAGGACGGCCCGCAGACCCACTTCTCCAAGGCCGGCACGCCGACCATGGGCGGTTCGCTGATCCTGCTCACCGTCACCCTGTCCACCCTGCTGTGGGGCGACCTGCGCAACCACTATGTGTGGCTGGTGCTGGCGGTGATGTTGAGCTTCGGCGTCATCGGCTGGTACGACGACTGGATCAAGATCGTGCGCCGCGACCCCAACGGTCTGGCCTCGCGCTGGAAATACCTGCTGCAGTCGATCTTCGGGCTGGCCGCCGGTCTGTTCCTGTATTACACCGCGGATGTGCCGGCCCAGCTGACCTTCTACATCCCGATGTTCAAGTCGGTGGCACTGCCGCTGGCCGGAATCAGCTTCGTGGCCATCGCCTACTTCTGGATCGTCGGCTTCTCCAACGCGGTCAACCTGACCGACGGTCTGGACGGGCTGGCCATCATGCCGACCGTGCTGGTCGCCTGCGGCCTGGGCGTGTTTGCCTATGCCTCGGGCAACGTGGTGTTCGCCAACTACCTGCAGATCCCGCAGATTCCGGGCGCGGGCGAGCTGATCATCATCTGCGCCGCGATCGCCGGTGCCGGTCTGGGCTTCCTCTGGTTCAACACCTATCCGGCCATGGTGTTCATGGGCGACATCGGCGCGCTGGCGCTGGGCGCGGTGCTGGGCACCATCGCGGTGATCACCCGCCAGGAACTGGTGCTGGTGATCATGGGCGGCGTGTTCGTGATTGAAACGCTGTCGGTGATGATCCAGGTCGCTTCGTTCAAGCTGACCGGCAAGCGCGTGTTCAAGATGGCCCCGATCCACCACCACTTCGAACTGAAGGGCTGGCCGGAGCCGCGCGTGATCGTGCGCTTCTGGATCATCTCGGTGGTGCTGGTGCTCATTGGCCTGGCCACGTTGAAGGTCCGCTGATGAATGACCTGTCGCGCCAGGCAACCCGTCTTGAAGCCATCGGAGGCCGCTTCGATCCGTGGCTGCTGGGCGTGATCATCGCGCTGACCGGTGTGGGCGTGGTGATGGTCGCGTCGAGCTCGATCGCGTTGATGAGCAGCCCGTTCTACTACCTCAACCGCCATCTGATCTTCCTGGCGGTCGGCGTGGGTCTGGCGATCCTGGCCATGCGCACCGAGCTGAAGAGCATCGAGCAGTACAACCAGATGCTGCTGCTGGGCTGCTTCGCGCTGCTGGTGGTGGTGTTCATCCCCGGCTTGGGCAGCAGCGTCAACGGCGCACGGCGCTGGATCAACCTGGGCATCTCCAAGTTCCAGACCGTGGAAGCGGTCAAAGTGCTGTACATCGTGTGGCTGTCCAGCTATCTGGTCCGCTTCCGCGACGAGGTCAACGCCACCTGGCCGGCGATGCTGAAGCCGCAGGGCGTGGCCGGCGCGCTGGTGGTGCTGTTGCTGCTGCAGCCTGACTTCGGTTCGTCCACCCTGCTGCTTGGCATCACCGCCGGCATGCTGGTGCTGGGCGGGGTGAACATGCTGCGCATGTCGATGCCGGCAGTGCTCGGCCTGGCCGCGATGAGCGCGCTGGCCATCTTCGAACCGTATCGCCTGCGCCGCATCACCTCGTTCATGGACCCGTGGGCTGACCAGCAGGGCGACGGCTATCAGCTGACCAACGCGCTGATGGCGGTGGGCCGCGGTGAGTGGACCGGGGTTGGCCTGGGCAACTCGGTGCAGAAGCTGTATTACCTGCCTGAAGCGCATACCGACTTCATCTTTTCGGTGACCGCCGAGGAGTTTGGCTTCCTCGGCACCTGCGTGATCATCGCGCTGTATGCGGTGCTGGTCGGCCGTGCGTTCTGGATCGGGATGCGCTGCGTGGAAATGAAGCGCCACTTCTCCGGCTACATCGCCTTCGGTATTGCGCTGTGGATCAGCATGCAGAGCTTTGTGTCGATTGGCGTGAACCTGGGCATCCTGCCGACCAAGGGGCTGACCCTGCCGTTGATCTCGTCGGGCGGCTCCAGTGTGCTGATGACCTGCGTGGCGATGGGCCTGCTGCTGCGCGTGTCCTATGAGCTGGAGCGCGCCGAGCGCCGCCAGGCCGTGCGCATGGGGGCCGCCGAGGGCGACGAACCCGTCCACACCGGACCGACCGCCAGCGAAGTCGCGGCAGCCGTGCAGGGCAGCCGCCCGGCCAATGCCTACACCGACACCGCTCCGGACAACAGCGCGCGCAACAGCAGCGCACGCGGCACCAGTCGCATGCAGCAGCGCATTGAACCGACCTTCGGGAGGATGGGATGAGCGCCTCCGAACGTCCTGTCCTGATCATGGCCGGTGGCACCGGCGGTCACATCTTCCCCGGCCTGGCCGTGGCCCGGGTGCTGCGCGCGCGCGGTATTCCGGTGACCTGGCTGGGCAGCGACGGGGGCATGGAAACGCGCCTGGTGCCGCAGCACGACATCCACATTGATACGCTGGCGATCAGCGGCCTGCGTGGCAAGGGCAAGCTGGCGCTGCTGACCGCGCCGGGCCGCCTGCTGCGCGCGATCCGCGCCGCCGGCTTCCTGATC
>NZ_RHPP01000146.1 GCF_003935715.1 Stenotrophomonas sp. 278
GCGGCAGCCGCGCGCGCCGCCTCGCCTGGATCCACGCCGATCACGCGGTGGCCACCGCGATGCAGGCGCTCGGCCATGTTGGCGCCCATGCGCCCCAGTCCAATCATTGCAATGTCCATCAATCACCTTTGCTCAGGTTGTAATGCGATGCCGACCCCGTCGCGCACTGGCGCAGGCGGGCGTCGATCCAACGGCGATACAGCGTGGTATGCAGGTTGTGCAGCCCCAGCTCGAAGGCGAATGGCGTCCGCGGATTGCGGTCGAGCAGGCGCACCACGTGGTAGCCCACAGGACGTATACCGCGTGGGTGCACATAAATCAGGAAGCCCTGATAGAACGGATCGTCCAGCAAGGCGTCCAGTTCAGCAAGCACCGGGCGCTGGGCGGCGGGCAGCGCCCGGCGCAGGTCGGGATCGCGCTCGAACAGCAGGCGCTCGAAGCGGCGGGCGCTGTTGCCCGGCAGCTGCCCGGCCAGTTCCCAGATGCGCCGGTTGACGCGGTCGTAGTGGGCAAAGCCGCCGTGTTCGCGCAGCGCCTGCGCGGCGGCGGCGCTGACCTCGACGATCACGAAGTTCTCGGCCTGGTTGTTGATGTCGTCCAGGTGGGTCTTGTCGAACACGTGCTCGATGAAGCCGGGCGCGCCCATGAAGGCCTGGCGTCCGCGCTGCGCGGTGCGCACGGCCTTGCCGTCGGCCAGGAACGCGCCGGCATGCGCGCCGAGCAGAATGCTGTCGGTGTCGTGCAGGGTGAGAAAGGTGCCGATGGACAGCTCGCCCGGACTGAACTCCGCATCGAAGGCATCGTCGCCGTACAGCTCGCGCTGGGTGGCCAGCTGCGCCACCTGCCGCCCTACCCCGCATTCGCTGCGCACGCGGCCGCTGTAGAACGCCTCCAGCGCGGTGCTGTTGCGGCCGGCGGGCTGATAGCCGCGACCGAAGCTGCGGAATCCCTGCCAGCCCTGAGATTGACTCCCGCCGATGCCAAACCCGATCCAGCCCAGCTGCAGCGCTGAAAAGCGATAGCCCGCGTTGTCCTGCAGCCGGGTGGTGGCACGCGCGGTGGCCTGCCCGAGTACGAAGGCATAAGCGCAGACGGTGGCGGGGTCTTCGATGAGCGTCTGCAGAAACGCCTGCCGCTGCGAGACACTCCATTGCCGCGGCAACTGCGCACGCAGGTCGCCGGCGGCGTGCGCCCCGGCCAGATCGGCGCGCTCACAGACCGCACCTCCGTGCACCTGCGGCAGCGTTGCCGAGGTGGTGTCGATCCGCCAGCCCAGTTCACGCAGCAACGTTTCGGTGCAGTCTGCCGCCTGTGCGGACGTCGCCATCGCGGCGACCGCAAGGTGATGGCCGGCAGCCACGTGCGATGCACGACAGCGCGCGCCTGCTCAGGCCTGCGGCGCGGGGATGTCGGTTGAAGGGGTGGCCTCGGGTACCGGTTCCGGCGGTGTCGGCGCAGCAGCAGGTGCCGGGGGTGCGGGCGGCGTGGCCGGAATGGGGTCGGCCGGTGCCGGCGGTGGCGGTGTACTGGCCGCAGCGGCGGGCAGGTACTGCTGCAGGCGTGCGAAGAAGCGACGGTAGAAGTCGGCGTCCTGCACGGTGCTGCTGGCCACCTTCACCAGTGAATCGTCATTGCTGCCGAACGGCAGCGACACCGACCCCAGCGCACCGACGCCGACGCTGGCAGACGTGGGACTTTTCTTCAGGGCATAGCGGTCCTGCACAGCGCTGATGAACACCAGCGCCTCGTCGCCACGCGGCGCGCAGGAGATGCGCAATACCAGCTGCTCGTGCTCATCCTCGCCTGGCTGGAAATTCTTGTTGGCTTCCACCGCGTCCGCGCCGTAGCGGGCAATCGCATAGCCCTGGCTGAGCAGCGTACGACGTGCCGCCTCGCAGGCGGTGGCGGGCGAGCCGGGCACGGTACGCGAGTATGTGTCACCGGAATCGAACGACTCGCGCAGCAGGGTGCTGTCGGCGGCGCGGCCGCCGCAGGCGCTGAGGGAAACGGCCAGCAGACCGGCGGGAAGTGCGTGGGAAAGCCGCATGGGCGCTCCTGCAGGAACGGATTCGGCCCAGCTTAGACCCGCTTCCGTATGCGCGGGGTCTAGAAAGCGAAGGGCCGGCACATCGGCCCGCCCTTCGTTATCGGTTGGTTCACGCCGGTCACGACCAACGGTCGTGACCTACCGGTATTCATCCGCACCGATTGATCGTTCGCCCTGCTGACCCGCATCGATTGATCGTGCGCCCTGCTGACCCGCATCGATTGATCGCACGGTAGCGCACGACCGTTGGTCGTGCGCCCTGCCCGATCAATCTGCCCAGCGACCGACGGCGGTCGACTGCGGCAGCACCTGTGCGGACAGCGGGCGGTCTTCGGCCAGCAGGTTGACCGCATCGGCCAGGATCGAGGCCGATTCACGCAGCAGCGGATCCGGACGCTTCTCAGCGGCCTTCTCGCGGGCTGCGTCCTTGACGATGTCGCGCTCATTGCCGGTCAGGCCGTCGTCATTGCTGTCGTCGGCCAGCGGGTCCAGGTCCAAGCCCAGTTCCTTGCGGATGGCCTGGCGGTCCTTGCGCTGCTTTTCCTGGCGCTCGCGTTCGGCACGGCGCTCGCCTTCATTGAGCGAAATGTACTTCTTGGCGGCTTCGGTGCGGAACTGCTCCACGTCCTCGTTCCACCACTGGAATTCCTTGTCGGCGGCAATACGCGCGGCATGGCGGGTTTCCAGCTTGGGCAGCAGCGGGCCGAAGTTGCCGTACTGGGTGTGCGGCACGGCGGCGATACGGGTCCACGGCAGCGCATTGTCGTAAGTGCTTTCGCCGTACTCGGTGGCGTCCACGCTGGCCGGGAACGCCAGGTCGGGCACCACGCCCTTGTGCTGGGTGCTGCTGCCGCTGACACGGAAGAACTGGGCAATGGTCAGCTTGACCTGGCCGAAGCGCTGGGTCTCGCCGCTGGGCCAACGGTCGAGGTCGACGATGTTCTGCACGGTGCCCTTGCCGAAGGTGGTTTCACCGATGACCAGACCGCGGCCGTAGTCCTGGATGGCACCGGCGAAGATTTCCGACGCCGACGCCGAACCACGGTTGATCAGCACGGCCAGCGGGCCGTCCCAGGCGACCGCTTCGCTGCGGTCGTTGTTGACGGTCACCCGACCGCCCGATTCGCGCACCTGCACCACCGGCCCCTGCTCGATGAACAGACCGGTCAGCTCAATGGCTTCGTCGAGCGAACCACCGCCATTGTTGCGCAGGTCCAGCACCACGCCGTCGAGCTTGTCGTTCTTGAAACCGGCCAGCAGTTTGGCGACGTCGCGGGTGGCCGAAGCGTAGTCGGTCGCGTTGCGGCGGCGGCCTTCGAAGTCCTGGTAGAACGTCGGCAGCTTGATCACGCCGACCTTGCGCTGCGGTTCGCCGTCCTTGCCCGGAATGGTGAGGGTTTCGCCCTTGGCGGCCTGCTCGGCCAGTCGCACCTTCTGGCGGGTCAGCACCAGCATGTGGTGCTTGCCGTCGACACCTTCTTCGGCCGGAATGAACTCCAGGCGCACCTGGGTATCCTTCTTGCCGCGGATCTTGGCGACCACGTCGTCAATCCGCCAGCCGATCACGTCTTCGACCGGGCCGGACTTGCCCTGCCCGACGCCGACGATGCGGTCACCGGGCTTGAGCGTGCCGTTCACGGCAGCCGGACCGCCGGCGATGATCTCGCGGATCACCACCATGTCGTCCTGGCGCTGCAGCTGCGCGCCGATGCCTTCCAGCGACAGCGACATGGCCTGGTTGAAGTTCTCGGCCGTGCGCGGCGTGAAGTAGTCGGTGTGCGGGTCAACCGCGCTGGTGTACGCATTGAGGAAGAACTGGAAGACGTCCTCGCCCTTCAGCTCGTTGACCGATTTTTCCAGGGTCGCGTAACGCTTGTCGAGGGTCTTGCGGATATCGGCCGGCTGCTTGCCGGCCAGCTTCAGACGCAGCCAGTCGTTCTTCACCGACTTGCGCCACAGGTCGTCCAGTTCAGCGGTGCTAGCCGCCCACGGCACGTCCTTGCGGTCGTAGTCGAAGCGCTCGTCGCTGCTGAAGTCGAAGTCCTGCTTGAGCAGCTTGCGCGCATAGCCGACGCGCTCACCCACCCGCTGCTTGTACACCGCGAAGACCTGGAAAGCCGGTTCCAGCTCGCCGCCACGGATGGCGTTGCTGATGTTGGCTTCGAACGGAGCAAAGCGGGTGATGTCGGCCTGGGTGAAGAACTGCTTGCTACCGTCCAGCGTTTCCAGATAACGCTTGAACACGTCCTTGGAGGTGGCCGCATCCAGCGCGCGCGGCCGGTAAGCGTAGCGGCTGTCGGAAAGCAGTCCGTAAACCAGCTTGGAGGTGGTCGCCTGGTCGGCAGTCGCGGCGGACGGCAAGGCCGGGGAATCGGCGTAGGCCGACCACGCCAGCGGCACGGTCAGCGCCAAGGCCATCAGGAATGCGGGGGCTTTGAATTTCATCAACTTGCTCATGGCACCTTGCCAAGGGGGAGACTGCGTGCGGATCAGACCACACGACAGTGCCGAAAGTTGCGGCGGATTTCCAGCCTAAACCGACGTCCGTATCGATTTGTGAACGGCGATGCCCCGCATCGACCAACGGTCGATACCTGCCGGGTAGCCGCCGACCGTGGGTCGGCGGTCAGGTTCAGGCGACGCCCGCGCCTTTTGCCTGGACGTCGGCGTGGTACGACGAACGCACCATCGGGCCGGAGGCCACGTGGCTGAAGCCCAGCTCGTAGCCATAGTCCTCCAGCGCCTTGTACTCCTCCGGAGTCCAGTAACGCAGGACCGGGTGGTGGTGGGCGGTGGGCTGCAGGTACTGGCCGATGGTGATCATGTCCACGTCGTGGGCACGCAGGTCGCGCATCGTGGCACGCACCTGGTCCATGTCCTCGCCCAGGCCGAGCATGATCCCGGACTTGGTGGCGATGGAAGGATGCTGGGCCTTGAAGTTCTTCAACAGGGTCAGCGACCACTGGTAATCGGCACCCGGGCGGACGTTGCGGTACAGGTCCGGGACGGTTTCGATGTTGTGATTGAACACGTCCGGCGGATTGGTGGCCAGGATGTCCAGCGCGCGCTCCATGCGGCCCTTGCCGCGGAAGTCCGGCGTCAACACCTCGATGCGGGTATTGGGCGAGCTGGCGCGGATCGCGCCGATGCAGTCGGCGAAGTGCTGGGCACCGCCGTCGCGCAGATCGTCGCGGTCGACACTGGTGACCACCACGTACTTCAGGCCCATGTCGGCCACGGTCTGGGCCAGGCTGGCCGGCTCGTTGGCATCCGGCGGCTTGGGCCGGCCATGAGCGACGTCGCAGAACGAGCAGCGGCGGGTGCAGACCTCGCCCAGAATCATGAAGGTCGCGGTGCCGTGGCTGAAGCACTCGTGGATGTTCGGGCAGCTGGCCTCTTCGCAGACCGTGACCAGCCGGTTTTCACGCAGCTTGGCCTTGAGGGTCTGCACGGCATTGCCGGACGGGATGCGCACGCGGATCCAGGAGGGCTTGCGCAGCACCGGGGCGTCGGCGAACTGCACCGGCGAACGGCCGATCTTGTCACCGCCCAGCTGTTTGACGCCGGCCTGCAACGGGGCGGCGGACGGCGTGTCGCCCTGCACGACCTGCAGGGGAATGATGCGAGCGGTGGTTTCAGTCATGGCCTTGGTCGGCGGCGGTCAGGCCGCGTCAGTCAGATCGGGCAGTTCAGAGGTGGGCTGGAGGTCCAGGCCGAACTGACGGGCCAGGTGGCCCAGCAGTACCGGCGTCACGGCCGCCATGCCGGACGGTCCCCCCAAGTCTACCATCGAGGTTACCTGCAGCCCTTGGTAGCCACAGGGGTTGATGCGGCGGAACGGCTCCAGGTCCATGGCCACGTTGAAGGCCAGGCCGTGGAACGTGCAGCCCCGGCGGACACGGATGCCCAATGCGGCGACCTTGGCCCCGGCGACATACACGCCGGGCGCACCGTCCTGTCGTTCAGCGCCGATATTCCATTCGTCCAGGGTGTCGATGATGGCCTGCTCGATCCGGCAGACGTAGTCGCGCACGCCGATTCCCAGCCGGCGCAGCTGCAGCAGCGGATAGATCACGATCTGGCCGGGGCCGTGGTAGGTCACCTGGCCGCCGCGATCCACGTGCAGCACCGGAATGTCGCCCGGAGCCAGGACGTGTTCGTCCTTGCCGGCCTGGCCAAGGGTGAACACCGGGTCATGCTCGACCACCCACAGCTCGTCGGGGGTCTCGTCGGTGCGCGCATCGGTGAAACGCTGCATTGCATGCCAGACGGGGGTGTAGGGCTGGCGACCGAGGTCACGCACGACCGCCGGACGTGCGGCGCGCTGCCCGGGGGCAGCGGCCTCAAGGATGCACTCGCCTACAGCGTCCACTTCACTTCCGGATGCTCACGCAGGGCTTCGTGCGCGGTGTCGTACTGCTCACGGCTCTCGGCCTTGAACACCAGCCTTACCGACACATACTTGCCGTTGGACGAGGTCTTCCAGCTGATGCGCTCTTTCAGCACATCGATGCCGGCGGCCTGGAGCAGACGGGGAAGTTCATGCTC
This sequence comes from Stenotrophomonas sp. 278, assembly GCF_003935715.1. Taxonomy (GTDB): domain Bacteria; phylum Pseudomonadota; class Gammaproteobacteria; order Xanthomonadales; family Xanthomonadaceae; genus Stenotrophomonas; species Stenotrophomonas maltophilia_AH. Next base: position 6,596 of record NZ_RHPP01000146.1, read on the forward strand.
CAACCCGATGTTGGCCGCGCCCATGGCGCTGAGCTCAAACTGGCCGGGGAACTGGAAGCCGTGTTCAGGGTTGTCAGACTTGATTTCCATGGCGCGATTATGGGGACGAAAACGACGAAACCCAAGCCCAGCGGGATCGTGCGCACAGCGTCGCCCAACGATCCGTGAAAATCCGCCTTCACCGACGGCACAGTCCAGTGCATGCGCGGCGTTGAGGCAGCCTCACGTCTTCACTACGCTGTCTGCGCATAAAAATAAGCCAATTCAGACAGCGGAAGAATCATGCATTTGAAGCCCTTTGCGTTGCCGGCCGCGCTTGCCGGTGTGCTTGCGGTGGCCGCGCCTGTCGCGCAGGCGGCCGAACAATGCGGACCGGATGCGATGCGGGACCACCCGCCCCAGGTCAATTTCCGCGTCGACAACGATCTGTTCGGGGGGGCCGACCAGGACCAGGGCTATACCAACGGGGCGCAGATCACCCTGGTGTCCCCCAACCTGGTGGACTACACCGACGATCCGTGCCTGCCGCGCCTGGCACGCTGGGTGAATCGCCATCTGGAGCGGCTGGCCCCGGGCGAGTTCGAGCAGCAGAACATGATCTTCAGCTTCGGCCAGGGCATCTACACGCCGAAGGACTTCACCCGCAGGGACGTAATCGAGGATGACCGTCCCTATGCCGGCGTGCTGGTCGGCAGTTTCGGCTACAACGCGCGACGCGGCGACCGCCTGCAGACCACCCAGCTGACCTTGGGCGTGGTCGGACCGTGGGCGCTGGGCGAGGAGGTCCAGGACGCCGTGCACGATGCGCTCGGCGACGAGAAATTCCAGGGCTGGGACAACCAGCTGCACAACGAGCCGGTGATCATGCTCACCCATGAGCGCATGCGTCGCTGGCCGGCTGACGCCTCGGAGAACCTGGGCGGCTGGGGTTGGGATGCGATCAGCCACTACGGCGGGGCGGTGGGCAACCTGGCCACCCACCTCAACGGCGGTGGCGAAGTGCGCTTCGGCTGGAAGCTGCCCGACGACTTCGGCAGCACGCCGCTGCGCCCGGCCGGCGAGAACACCGCGCCGACCCGCGGCGGAAAGCCCAGTGGCTGGTCGTTCCACCTGTTTGCGACCACCGACGCCGCCTGGGTGATCCGTGACATCACGCTGGACGGCAACACCTTCCGCAACAGCCACAGCGTGGACAAGCGCCCGTTCGTGGCCCAGGCCGGTTACGGCCTGGCGATCATGTACAACCGCTGGAAGTTCGCCCTCGCCCGCTACCACAGCACCCGCGAGTTTGATGGGCAGGAGCAGTCGCCGATCTATGGCAGCTTCACGATTTCGAGGTCGCTGTAAACGACCGGCATCGTAGGGACACGCCATGCGTGTCCTCGCGGTCTACGGGCGGTTCGCGGACACGCATGGCGTGTCCCTACAAAAAAGGCCCGCAATGCGGGCCTTTTTTCTTATTCCGATTCCCACCACATCAGGAAGCTGTGCCACAGGCGCTTGAAGAAGCCTGCTTCTTCCACCGCGGCCACGGCGACCAGCGGGGCCTGGGCCACTACTTTGCCGTCGAGGGTGACCTTCAGCGTGCCGATCGGCTGGCCCGCGGTGAACGGCGCTTCCAGGGTCTTGGGCACATCGATGCTCGGCTTGAGATCGTTGTAGCGGCCGCGCGGCACGCTCACCAGCAGCGGCTGGGCCACGCCCAGCTGCACGGTGTCAGCCTGGCCCTTCCATACCTTGTGGTCGGTGACTGCCTTGCCCGGTTCGTACATGCGGTGGGTTTCGAAGAAGCGGAAGCCCCAGTTGAGCAGCGCCAGGCTGTCGTCGGCACGCTGCTTTTCCGAAGCGCCACCCAGCACCACGGCGATCAGACGCTGGTCGCCGCGCTGTGCCGAGCTCATCAGGCAGTAGCCCGCTTCGGAGGTGTGACCGGTCTTGATGCCGTCAACGCTGGCATCGCGCCACAGCAGCAGGTTGCGGTTGGGCTGGGTGATGCTGCCCACGGTGAATTCCTTCACCTTGTTGTAGGCGTAGGTTTCCGGGTAGTCACGCACCATCGCGCGGCCCAGCAGGGCCAGATCGAAGGCGGTGGTCTGGTGGCCCGGCGCGCTCAGACCATGCGCGTTGACGAAGTGCGAATTCTTCATGCCGATCTTGGCGGCATAGCTGTTCATCAGCGAAGCAAAGGCTTCCTCGCTGCCGGCCACGTGTTCGGCCAGCGCGATGGCCGCGTCGTTGCCGGACTGGATGGCCATGCCCTTTTCCATGTCTTCCAGGCGTGCGGTCTGGTTGACCGGGAAGCCACTGTAGCTGCCGTCGGTGCCGGCACCACCTTCGCGCCAGGCGCGTTCACTCATCATGACCTGGTCGTCCGGACGCACCTTGCCGTTCTTCACTTCGGCGGCGATCACGTACGAGGTCATCACCTTGGTGATGCTGGCCGGGGCCAGCTGTGCGTGGATGTTCTCACCGGCCAGCACCTGGCCGGTGGCGTAGTCCATCAGAATCCAGGCTTTGGAGACGCTGGGCACCGGTGCCGGCGGCGTCGCCACGACGGCCGGCGCGGCAGCAGCGGGAGCGGGAGCCGGAACCGGCTGCGGGGTCTGGGCGGAAACCATGCCCACGAACAGCGTCGTGGCCATGGCGGCAGCGGCAAAGCGGAATTTCATCGGACAACAAGCTCCAGGGGCGCCAAGGGGGAAGTTCGAAGGGTATTGCGGGGTGGGCCATTGTAGGCCCATGCACTGGCGGCACGGGGTCAGGCGTGCCGCGGCCGGCCATTCATTCTTTTACGATCTGCGGCGAGCCAAAGCCCAGACCTGCGATGCGCCCGGCAAGTTCCGTCGCGCTGGCATGGTCGGCGGCAGGCACCCGCACGCGCCACAGGGTGCGGCCACCACTGACGATGTCACTGAGGCTGGCACCGACGATGCCGGCCGTGGAGAGCTGGCCCAGTGCACGGGTCGCGTTGTCGCGGCTGGCGAAGCTGGCCACCTGCAGCAGCACGCTGCCGACCTGCTGGGTCAGGGTCGGGGCCGGCGGAGCGACCGAAGGGGTAGCGGCGGCCACCGGGGC
>NZ_RHPP01000147.1 GCF_003935715.1 Stenotrophomonas sp. 278
GCTGCAGCGTCTGCGGCCGGAGCCACACTGCCGTCCGGGGCCAGGCCATCCACCGCTTCGCTGGTGGCCGGCAGGGTCACCTTCACCTCGAACATGTACGGCAGCGAGGCGATGTCGGCGATGGTGGTCGGCTGCTTTTCCTTGTCGTCTTCCGGCTTCTTGGCTTCGATGACCGTGAGTTCCGGCTTGGTCATCCAGCCCGAACTTTCCAGGTTGCGCATGTAGGCGCTGACCCGGGCGTTGGACTGGGTACGTCCGCCCAGGGTGAGGATGTCGCCTTCCTGCTTGACCGAGGTCAGCACCACGCCTTCCGGAATGGTGCGCACCAGCGAATCGAACAGGTGCACCATCTGCGAACGCTTGGCCTGCAGTTCCTCGATCACGCGCTTGCGTGCCAGCAGGCGGTCCTTCTGGCGGTCCAGGCGCTCGATTTCCTTGTTCTGCGCCTTGACCAGGTCGATCTCGGTCTGCAGATAGGTATTGCGATCACCCTGCCCGCTGATCTGGCGGTCGTAATAGAACCAGATCAGCGCCGAGAGCAGCACGCCACCAATGGCGGCGAAGCCCAGCATGGTCATGAACTCGCGCTGGCGTTGCTTGCGCCGTTCGGCGCGCCAGGGCAATAGATTGATTCTTGCCATCAGTCGAAGCTCCTCAGCGCCAGACCGGTGGCGATCATCAGCGCCGGCGCGTCCTGGGCCAGGGCATGTGCCTGCACCTTCGGACCCAGCGTCATCTGTGCCAGCGGATTGGCCACGACCGTGGCCACGCCCAGCTGTTCCTCCACCATTTCCGGCAGACCGGCCAGTGCCGCACAACCGCCGGCCAGCACGATGTGGTCGACGCGGTTGAACTCGCTGCCTGCGTAGAAGAACTGCAGCAGGCGGCTGATCTGCTGGACCGTGGCTTCCTTGAACGGCTCCAGCACTTCCACTTCGTAGCTTTCAGGCAGTCCGCCCTGGCGCTTGGCCAGGCCGGCTTCCTCGTAGGTGAGCCCGTAGCGGCGCATGACCTCGTCGGTCAGCTGCTTGCCGCCGAACACCTGTTCGCGACTGTACAGGCTGCGCCCACCGCGCAGGACGTTGAGCGTGGTCATGGTGGCACCGATGTCCACCAGGGCCACCACGCCATCGCTGGCGATGGGCAGCTCGCTGGCCACCAGGGCAAAGGCGTTTTCGACCGCGAAGGCCTCCACGTCCATCACCTTGGCGGTCAGACCGCCCAGTTCCAGCGCCGACTGGCGCAGCTCCACGTTCTCCGAACGCGAGGCCGCCAGCAGCACCTGGACCATTTCCGGGTTGTTGGGGATTGCGCCCAGCACCTCGAAGTCGAGGTTCACTTCCTCGATCGGGTATGGGATGTAGTTGACCGCCTCGAGTTCGACCTGGGCTTCCATGTCGTTCTCGTCCAGGTCCGCGGGCATCGGGATGAGCTTGGTGATGACCGCCGAACCGGCCACCGCCGCCGCAGCGTGCTTGGCTTTGGTTCCTGAACGGTTCACCGCGCGGCGGATGGCCTCACCTACGGCCTCCACTTCCACGATGTTTTTCTCCACCACCGCATTCGGCGGAAGAGGTTCCACGGCGTAATGTTCCACACGGAAACGGTTACCGCTGCGGGAAAGCTGCAATAGCTTAACCGCAGTCGAACTGATGTCGACGCCGATTAGCGGCGTCTGGCTTTTTGGGATAAGCCCCACGGTTTCTCCCCTGCCGACGGGCACTTGAGCGCAACACCTGCGCCCGCGCATTAATAACGTTTTTTTTTCAAATCGCAACCGCCAAGCTGCAAAACGCGCACTACGACACGTTTTACGGCTCCCCAGACGGTTCTCGACTTGGCTCCCCAGGAACAGCCCCAGCCGTTCCCTTGCGTAATCTATACTCTGCGGCCACGAAATTCGCAATCGGAATCTGTCACTGATGACACGCTTTCGCCGCTGGCTGCGCTGGTTGCTGGTCGCCTTCCTGGTCCTGGCACTGATCGGCGCCGCCGTCGCAGGTGGCCTCTACTACGCCATTTCCTCCAAGCTTCCGGACGTGCAGGCCCTGCGCGACATCGAGATGCAGGAGCCCATGTACGTCTACGCCAGTGACGGCCAGCTGATGGCGGTCTTTGGCGAGTCCCGGCGCATCCCGATCACCATGAAGGACGTCCCGGAGCGCCTGAAGCAGGCCTTCCTGGCGACCGAGGACGCCCGTTTCTACGAGCACGGAGGGGTGGACTACAAGGGCATCGCCCGTGCGGTCTGGCTGCTGGCCACCACCAACGACAAGCGGGTGCCCGGCGGTTCGACCATCACCCAGCAGGTGGCCCGCCAGTTCTTCCTGAGCTCGGAGTACAGCTACACCCGCAAGCTGGCCGAGATCCTGCTGGCGCGCAAGATCGAGCAGGAGCTGAGCAAGGACGAGATCTTCGAGCTGTACCTGAACAAGAGCTTCTTCGGCAACCGCGCCTACGGTGTGGCCGCGGCAGCGCAGTTCTACTACGGCAAGGAGCTCAAGGAACTGGATCTGGATGAAATGGCCTCGCTGGCCGGCATCCCCAAGTTCCCGTCCAGCGGCAACCCGATCAGCAATCCGGAACGTGCCCGCGAGCGCCGCGACTACTACGTACTGCAGCGTATGGCCAACCTGGGCTTCATCACCCAGGCCGAAGCCGACGCGGCCAAGGCCGTCCCGATGCACGCCAGCGCGCACGAGCCGCCGGTGCAGGTCGAGGCTCCGTACGTGGCCGAACTGGTCCGCCAGGAGATGATCGCGCGCTTCGGTGGCGACGTGGTCAACAAGGGCTACCACGTGACCACCACGATCAATGCGGAGATGCAGACCGCGGCCAATCTGGCGGTGCGTGACGGCCTGCTGACCTACGATCACCGCCATGGCTGGCACGGGGTGGAAAAGCAGGTGCCGGTCACCGCGGCCGATGACGCCGCGGCGCTGGCCACCCACCTGCGCTGGATGCCCTCGCAGGCGGGGCTGCTGCCGGCGATCGTGTCGGGTACGGCGGCCGACGGCAGTGCCACGGTGGTGCTGGCCAACCGCACCGAGATCACGCTGCCGGCCTCGGCGGCGAAGTGGACCAACAAGACGCCCGCCAAGCTGGTGCAGCGTGGCGACATCGTGCGCGTGCGTGTCGGGGCGAAGGACGGCGAGTGGCTGCTGGACCAGATTCCGCGCGGGCAGTCGGCGCTGGTCTCGCTGGACGCTGAAAGCGGTGCCCTGAAGGCGCTGGTGGGTGGCTTCAGCTTCTCTGGCAACAAGTTCAACCGCGCCACCCAGGCGCGCCGCCAGCCGGGTTCCAGCTTCAAGCCGTTCGTGTATGCCGCGGCATTCGACAAGGGCTTCAACCCCGCTTCGATCGTGCTGGACGCCCCCGTGGTGTTCCGCGAGCGCGGCGGCAAGACCTGGCAGCCGCAGAACGACGGCGGCGGCTTCCGCGGACCGATGCGCCTGCGCGAGGCCCTGGTGCAGTCGCGCAACCTGGTCTCGGTGCGCCTGCTGGACGGCATGGGCGTGGATTACGCGCGCAAGTACATCAGTGAGTTCGGCTTCGCCGAGGCAGAACTGCCGCCGAACCTGTCGATGTCGCTGGGTACCGCTTCGCTGACCCCGTTGTCGATCGCTCGTGGCTACGCCGTGTTTGCCAATGGCGGCTCGCGCGTGGATACGTGGCTGATCGACCAGGTCAACGACCGTGATGGCAACCTGGTGTTCAAGGAAAACCCGGCCCTGGCCTGCCGCGACTGCGCCGGTACCAGCAATGGAGCCCCGGTGAGCCAGGTGGTGGATGGCTTCAACTTCGGCGCAGCGCCGTCAGCCGCTTCCGCGGCTCCCGCAGCGGCCCCGAAGCCGGCCGAACCGGCAGCCCCGGTCAACCCGGACGCGCGGGTTGCGCCGCGGGCGATCGACGCACGCACGGCCTACCAGCTGGTGTCGATGATGCGCGACGTGGTCCAGCGCGGTACCGGTACGGCGGCCAAGGTACTGGGTCGCGAGGACGTCGGCGGCAAGACCGGTTCGACCAACGACCACCGCGATGCGTGGTTCTCCGGCTTCGGCGGTCGCTATGTGACCACCGTGTGGGTCGGCCGCGATGACTTCCGGTCGCTGGGCTACCGCGAGTACGGCGGCCGCGCCGCCCTGCCGATCTGGATCGACTACATGCGGGTGGCGCTGAAGGACACCCCGATCATGCAGAACGAGCCGCCGCAGGGCATGGTCCAGGCCACGCTCAACGGGGCTACCGAGTGGGTGAAGGTCGAGGACATGGAGAAGCTCGAGGAATACGACTTCAACACCCAGATCCCGCAGGCCGACGACGCCGCCTTCGACATCTTCTGATCGTCGTTTTCGTCGACGTTCGACACCTCATGCTGCGCCGGGCCCTGCCCGGCGCTTTTTTCTGGTGCCGTAGAGCCACGCCCTGCGTGGCTGCGCCTCCGTCTGGCACCGCGAAGCCACGCAGGGCGTGGCTCTACGCACCTGTCACAGCAACCGTGTAAAGTCCCCACAAGGTCGTACCAGGGGAGCATCGCTCATGCATCGTGCCCGTCAGCATGCCGCCAGCCAGACCCGCGAGCGCCGTCATAGGCTCGCCCACGAAGCCGCCCGGCTCATGGCCGAAGGCGGGATCCGCGATTACCACCAGGCCAAACTGAAGGCCGCCGCCCGGCTCGGCATCCATGACGATGCCTCGTTACCGCGCAACACCGAGATCGAAGACGCCCTGCGCGAACACCAGCGACTGTTCGCCGGTGCCGGGCATGGCGAGCAGCTTCGCGAAAAGCGCGAGGCCGCGCTGCGTGCGATGGAGTTCCTGCACGGGTTTTCGCCACGTCTGTGCGGACCGGTGTTCGATGGCACCGCCGATCAGCACAGCCCCGTGCAGCTGCAGCTGCATACCGACGAAGCCGATGCGGTGCAGTACTTCCTGGAAGAACATGGCGTCCCGGCCGAGTCGCGCATGCGCCGTCTACGGCTGGACCGGGAACGCACGCTGGATGCGCCGGTGTGGGTGTTCAGTGCCGAAGGCCTCACCTTCGACCTGGCCGTCCTGCCCTTCGATGCCCTGCGCCAACCGCCCCTGTCGGCGGTTGACGAGAAGCCCATGCGCCGCGCGTCCAGCGCGCAACTGCGCGCCCTGCTGGCCGAGCAGGAGATGGACGGCTGGCTGGGCGACGGTTGAGTCACCAGCCCACGCCGATCCCTATCGCCACGGTGCGCTCGCCGCCGCTGCTGAAGGCCCCGTTGAGACTGAAGGTGGTGGCCGCGCGACGGTCGAGCACGCGCTGATAGCCCACCGCCAGGGCCGATTCACCGTCTGCGTGGCCGACACCTGCGCCCAGCCGGTTCCAGCTCGGCAACCCGGCCGTGTTCATGGCCATCGCCGCCTGCGCGCCGCTCATCGCGGCCATGCGGTTAAGGCGGCGGTCCAGCCGCTCGGTCCGCTCGTCCAAGCGCCTTTCAACGGATGACACTGCCTGGTCCGTATAGGCGTTGGCCCGGTCTACCGCGGCTTCAACTGCACGGGTGTCCACCGGCCGCACCGCAACCGCTGGCGACGGCCCGGAAGGTGGTGTGGCAACACGCACGGGGTCTGCTGATGCCGGAACGATCCGGCCATCGACACCGTCCCCCCCCTCCCGGGGTGCCGCGCCAAGATCATCCACGCGCTGATGCAGCACGGTCGTCGCGGTTTCCAGTGCCTGGCGGGTGCCGCGCAGGCCTTCATCCAGTTCACCCAGCGCCCCGGCCACGGTGCCGTGGCGTACGCCCAGCACGCTGAAATGACGACCCGGCACCCGACCGTCAGCGTCAACTTCGCCGATACCGAGCAGGCCGGACACGCGATTGAGCTGGTGCACCGTGACCGCGTCATGTGGGGCTGCGCCCGGCATCACGTTGACGATCCGGCGCAGCATGCCCTGCCCGCCCACCGACACTTCCATGCGCTGGGTGGCCACTGAGCCGTAGCCGATGGCCACGCTGTTGTAACCGCCCTCCCGGACCTGGGTGGAGGCCCCGATCGCCAGTCCGTTCTCGGCCACGACCATCGCCCGGGCACCCAGCGCGAAGCCGTCGGCCGCCTGCTGCTGGACGTAAGCGCCGCGACCGACCGCCACCGAGTTGGTGCCATGCGCCCAGGTATAGGCCCCCAGGGCGGTAGAACCGTTGCCCTCCGCGCGCGCGTCGCTTCCGTACGCACTGCCGAGGTGGGCGGCCAGCGCCGGGCGACTCAGATCATCCGCGCCCACTTTCGCGTACTGGGCGGCGTGTTCCAGCAACCCCATCCGTTTGTGCGTGGCGAACAACTGCGCCCCATTGATGCCGTCCCGGCTGTCCGGCCCGACCTCCCCCTCGCCCAGGCCGACCAGGCGGGCTCCGCGCAGACGCACCGTCTGGTCAGGCGCAAAGCGCAGCAGGTCGTCCGTGTCGTTGCCGGCAGCGAGTACGCTCACTGTTTCGCGCAGGGTGGCGATGTCATCGCGGTTTCGGGCGATCAGCGCCTCATTGGCACTCACCTGCGGCGACACATCCGACAGCCCGGAGTCCGCCTGTACCTGGTGCACGTGATGCACGCGCTCACGGCGCAGCGTGCCGACAGCCCCCAGGCCCACCGCCAGTCCGCCCGCCAAGGCGCGCGCGGGTGCCGCAGGCGACGGCACCATCGCGTCGGCTGTGCCGCTCTCCTCCTCGGTTGTCGGCTCGGTGACGTGCGGCGTGCTGGCCATCGCCGCGCCGCTGCTCAACGGGCCCAGCAGCAGCGCGAATGTAAAACGGACTGGATCGAACAGCTTCATGCAGCTTCCTCATTCGGGTCAGGAGAATCGGCCACCGGTGCCACCACGCCACCGGGGTCCGCACGCAGCGTCTGCTGGTGTTCCCGGTAGCCGTCACGGCTGAGGCGGTAGTACACGTTCACGCGCGCATCGGCTGCCGGCTCGAATGGCAGCGGCACCGCATCGCCCGGATAGACGCTGCGTTCGACGCGGTGCGCCTGGCAATGCGCTGCCACGCAGTGCTCCACCCGCAGTACACCCAGTCGCAGGCTGCCCTGGTTGCGCAGCGTGCTTCCCTCCACCTGCAGCGCAGCACGTCCCTGCGGTGGCAGGACGTTGACCAGCACGCCCCAGACCAGGCTGACGCCGATCGTCGCGCTGGCCGCTCCAGGCGGTGCAGTCGCATCGCGCTCCTCCGGCGGCGGCACCGCTTCGAAGTAGACGCGCAGTGCGGTTTCCTCCGCGACCGGATCCAGCGCGATCACCCGCACCAGTCGACTGCCCCCGGCCGCCAGCGCGAACCGGGTCGGGGTCACTGCGATGGCGGCGGACTCGCCAGCCGCCTCATCGATTTCCCGCTCCTGCGCCGTGCCAGGGTGAAGTACGCGCTTGACCGTGGCGCGGATGTACTGGGGGCGCGTCGACTGCGAATGAACCCTTACGCCGGCCGCTCTGTCCGCCTCCACGTGCACCCGCATGGGATGCACATCCAGGTTGGCGCGCGCACTCAGCGGCAACAGCAGAAACAATGCGGTCAGATATCGCGGCAGCATGGTGGGCTCCGGTAGGTTCAGGGTCTGCGAGTCGGCAGGCGCATGCGCAGGACGAGATCACCCTGGTAGCGCCCATGGCGCTTGTCTGCAGCAGGCACGCGCGGCACCCGCAGGGTCATCACCATCGGTACGCAGTACACCGGGTGGGGAAGTCCGGGCAGGGTTACCGCGCGCAGCGGTGCGCTGTCCATGCCGTCCAGGGTCACTTCGGCATGGTTGTCCAGCTCCCACTCACGCTCACCGCGATGCAGACGCAGGCGGTAGTCGATGCGGTCCTGCGGCCCCTGGCCGCCACCTTCATGCCAGATCGAAAAAAACGGATCGGCCCCACTCTGACGGGTCGCATGCGCACTGAGCAGCACGTGCGGACTGTGGGCCCCGACCCCGTCATACAGACACAGCTCCAGTTTCGCGCTGCCGCCGATGCTGGCTGGCAGCGGCAGCGCACGGTAATCAAGTGGAAGCTGGAGCCTTCCGCTGGAGGTGCCGAACGCCGGCAGGTGGAGCGTGGCCCGCGCAGGGTCAATGACGGCGATCTCCAGCACGAACTCGTGGCGGCCCACCAAGGCCCCGCCGCTGCGGCGCAGGTCCAGGTGCAGCTCGCCCTGCCAGCGACCGGCCACCAGCTGCACGATCTCCGACGCCTCCAGGACGAGCATGGCGGCCGTACCGGTCGGCGCGATGTGGCAGTCGCGATGCTCCGATGTCCACAGGGGAAAAATGGCTTTGTCCCAGTAGTCATCACTGCAGTTGCGCTCCCATTCGATCCGCTCCAGCGAACCGCTCAGTGCCAGGGCGATGCGCTGGCCGCTGCGCTGCTCCCTGAACTCCAGCCACAGCGGGGCCGGCCCGACCGGGCCCTGGCCGGTATCGGCCTGGGGACAGCGCCCGCGCGCCGGATCATCGGTACACGTCACGTGCAACCGGCCGTGGCCCTGCGCACTTTCGCCGTACCCGAGCACCGTGCGCGCTGCCCAGAGTTCAAGCCCTTCCGGCGCGGAGCGGTCAAAGCCGTGGGTGAGGGTCACCCGGGTGACGCCGCCCGGCGGCTCAGTCACTGGAGGGCGCTGTGCATGGGCAGCGGTCGAGGCCAGCAGGACCAGCACCAGCAGCAGGGCACGCACGATCATGGTGCGCCTGCGGTGCGATCTGGCAGCACCGGCAGCCGGGCCGACAGCAACCGCTGCACGCGTGGCTGGGCGATGATCGACGCCGGCAATTGTGCGTCAGCGAGCGCGGTGCAGGTCACGGTACCCACCCGCAGAAGCGCGACCCGGCGTTCACGCACCTGCAGCGGGCAGCGCAGAAGGCGTCGGTCCTGCAGCAGGTACAGCCACGGCTGGCGTTGATCGAATTCGGCCAGGAAACCGCCATCCTCGCCCAGCCCTGGCACAGCGGCATTGAGGATGGTGGCAGCCGCCAGGGCGTGCCCCGCCTCGTCATGGGCCGTCCCGAGATAGGCGTAGGTCGTCTCCACGGCGACCGGCATCAGGATCAGCCGACCTGGCGGCAGAAACGGTTTCAGCTCGGTACCCACTCCTGTGCGCAGCGCGACTGCCGATGCTTCGGCACTGATGTCCTGCACACGCACGTGGTGGCGCTGGTAGCCGCTGAGCGGTAGCAGCCGACGCTCGCCAAAGTGCAGGGTGTGACGCCGGCTGCCGCCTGCCTGCACTTCCGCTGCCGGCCCTCGCAGCGAGGGATCGGTGCCGTTTTCCGGATCAACGGTGACCACCACGGCGGCGTCGGCCCCGTCTGCCGCGCCCCAGTAGATCCCCTGCGCTGACAGCGCCAGTGCCGCGCTGTGGTGGGCACTCCACGACAGCCGCTGCGCCTCGGGCGTGTGTGCCAGCGCGAGCGTCGCGCCGCCCTGCCCCCAGGGCC
>NZ_RHPP01000148.1 GCF_003935715.1 Stenotrophomonas sp. 278
GGCGTGCGCCGGGTCAGCTGGCGCGCCGACGCGCCCGCGACCCTGGTCTGGGCCGAGGCCCAGGACGGTGGCGACCCCGCCCGTGACACCAAGGTGCGCGACGCGGTGCTGACCCAGGCCGCACCGTTCGACCGCCCGCCGCAGACCCTGGCGCAGCTGGGCAGCCGCTATGCCGGCATCCACTGGGGGCGCGGCGACCTCGCTCTGCTCAACGAGTCATGGTGGAAGAGCCGCACGGTGAAGCAGTGGCGCATCGCCCCGGACCATCCGGAAACCGAGCCGCAGCTGCTGGTGGAACGTTCCTCGCAGGATCGCTACAACGATCCGGGCCGTCCCGGGATGGTGCGCGATGTCAACGGCCGTGGCCGCCTGCAGACCAGTGCCGACGGCCGCAGCATCTTCCTGTACGGCCAGGGTGCCTCGCCGGAAGGCGACCGTCCGTTCGTGGACCGCTTCGATCTGGACAGCCGCCAGACCACCCGTCTGTTCCATTCGCAGGCTCCCGGCTATGCGGTGCCGCAGGCGCTGCTCGACCAGGAAGGCACCTCGCTGCTGCTGACCCGCGAGTCGCCGGATGAGCCGGCCAACTACTACGTGCAGTCGCTGACCGACGCGGCGGCCGCGCCGCGCGCGCTGACCGCGTTCACCCACCCGCTGCCGCAGCTGCGAGGGGTGAGCAAGGAGCAGATCCGCTACAAGCGCAACGACGGCGTCGACCTTACCGCCACGCTGATGCTGCCCCCGGGCTACAACGCGAAGAAGGACGGGCCGCTGCCGCTGTTGATGTGGGCGTATCCGGGCGAGTTCAAAACCGCTGCCGCGGCCAGCCAGGTCACCGACTCGCCATACCGCTTCAACGCAGTGGGTTACTGGGGTCCGCAGGCGTTCCTGGCCACCGGTTATGCCGTGCTGGTCAGCCCGTCAATGCCGATCATCGGTGAAGGCGACAAGGAACCCAACGACACCTACCTGCCGCAGCTGATAGCCAACGCCGAGGCCGCGGTGGAAGAAGTGGTGCGCCGGGGCGTCACCGACCGCGATCACATCGCCATCGGCGGGCATTCCTACGGTGCGTTCATGACCGCCAACCTGCTGGCGCACACGCGCCTGTTCAAGGCCGGCATCGCGCGCAGCGGCGCGTACAACCGCTCGCTGACCCCCTTCGGCTTCCAGGCTGAGGAGCGCAACTACTGGCAGGCCCAGCCGGTCTATCTGGCGATGTCGCCGTTCAACTATGCCGGCAACATCAAGGATCCCATCCTGTTCATCCACGGCGAGGACGACAACAACTCCGGCACCTTCCCGATGCAGAGCGAGCGCATGTTCTCGGCGGTGAAAGGCCTGGGAGGTACGTCGCGCCTGGTGATGCTGCCCAACGAATCGCACCACTACCGCGCCCGTGAGTCGATCATGACCATGCTCGCCGAAAGCGAACGTTGGCTGGAAAGCACCATCGGCCCCGGCCAGCCGATCAAAAAGAAATGACGGACGCGTGCATCGCCCCTCAGGGGGCGATGCACGAACAGCGCAATCGCCCTGCGCTTGCAGATGAAACCTTTTGCGCGCCGATATGCGGCCCACAATCTGCGTTACGCTTGACCGGATTCCGTTCCTTCAGGCCCATGCGTCGCAGATGAACGAATACCGCAGCAGCATCGTGTTTGCCACCCCGGACATTCCCCTGCGTGACGACGTGCGCCGACTTGGCGCGCTGGTCGGCGATCTTCTGGTCGAGCAGGTATCCGAAGATTTCTTCGAACACATCGAACAGATCCGCACCCGCGCCATCGCCCGGCGTGAGAGCGGTGCGCCGCTCAGCGACCTCAGCGCGGCACTGCAGGACCTGGCCCCGGCCGAAGCCGAAGCCACCGTGCGCGCCTTCAGCACCTACTTCCAGGTGGTCAACATCGCCGAGCGTGTGCATCGCATCCGCCGTCGTCGCGACTACCAGCGCGCCGGCACCGCCGCGCCGCAGCCGGACAGTCTGCAGGACGCGCTGCAGCACTTGAAAGCCCAGGGCGTGACCCTCGACGAGCTGGCGCAGTGGTTGCCACGCATCGACATCGAACCGGTGTTCACCGCGCATCCCACCGAAGCGGTGCGCCGTGCGCTGCTGGAAAAAGAACAGCTGATGGTGGCCAGCCTGGTGGATGCGCTGGACGGTCAGCGCACCCCGGGCGAAGCAGCGGCCGATGCCGCCCGCTTCCGCATGGCGCTTACCGCCTCGTGGCAGACCACCGATTCCTCGCCGGTGCGGCCCACCGTGGACGACGAACGCGAGCACGTCGGCTTCTACCTGGTACAGGTGCTGTACCGGGTGATGCCGGTGCTTTACGAATCGCTGCAGCAGGCGCTGCTGGACACCTACGGGCAGACCCTGCCGCTGCCGCGCCTGCTGCGCTTTGGCACCTGGGTCGGCGGTGACATGGACGGCAATCCGAACGTCGATGCCCGCACCATCCGCAACACGCTTGATGCGCAGCGCCAGGCGGTGCTGGGGCGCTACCAGAAGGACCTGCTGCAGCTGGCCAGCCTGCTCAGCCAGAGCACCGAGCGGGTCGGCGTGAGCGATGCGCTGCAGGCGCAGGTCGCGCACTACCAGCAGCTGCTGCCGAAGGTCAGCTCGCGCCCGCGCCACGCCGACATGCCGTACCGCCTGCTCAACGACCGCATGCGCGCACGCGTGCAGGCGACACTGGATGATGCCGATGGTGCGTATGCCGGCCCGCACGAACTCGAACACGACCTGCAGCTGATCCTGGACAGCCTGCATGCCAACAAGGGCGACCACGCCGGCGGCTTTGCCGTGCGCCGCCTGCTGTGGCGCGTGCGCACGTTCGGCTTCCATCTGGCGCGGCTGGACGTGCGCCAGGAATCCAGCGTGCACGGCCGTGCACTGGCCAGCGTGCTGGACGGACAGGAGGCCTGGGACAACGCTGACGCGCTGGCGCGCGCCGAACGTCTGGCTCCGTTCGCCAGCGGCGAACAGCCGCTGCCGCCCAGCACCGAAGAAGGCGGGCAGCGCCTGGACGCGGTGTTTGCCGCACTGGCCGATGCACGCCAGCGCCATGGCACCGACGCGCTCGGCAGTTACATCATCTCCATGGCCCATGACCGCAGCGACGTGCTGGCGGTGCTTGCATTGGCGCGTCGTGGCGGCCTGGTCAACGAGGAAGGTGCCGTACCACTGGATATCGCGCCGCTGTTTGAAACCGTGGACGACCTCAAGCGCGGCACCGACACGCTGCGCGACCTGCTCGCCGACCCGGTGTACCGCGCCCACCTGCGCGCGCGCGATGACGTGCAGATGGTGATGCTGGGTTACTCGGACAGCGGCAAGGACGGCGGCATCGCCGCCTCGCGCTGGGGCCTGCAGCGGGCACAGGTCGAACTGCTGGAAGTGGCGGCTGAAACCGGCATCCGCCTGACCTTCTTCCATGGGCGTGGCGGTTCGATCAGCCGCGGCGGTGGCAAGACCACCCACGCGGTGGATGCCTCGCCGCGCGGCAGCATCGACGGCCGCCTGCGCGTCACCGAGCAGGGCGAGGTGATCCACCGCAAATACGGCATCCGCGCCTTGGCTCTGCGTTCGCTGGAGCAGGCCACCGGCGCGGTGCTGCGCTCCAGCCTGCGCCCGCGTGCGCCCGAGCCGCGCGAAGACCAGTGGCGGCCGGTGATGGACCTGATCGCCGAGCACAGCGCGGCGGCCTATCGCGCCTTCGTCGGCCAGCCGGACTTCATGCAGTACTTCCGGCTGGCCACGCCGATCGATGTGATCGAGCGCATGACCCTGGGCTCGCGCCCGTCACGCCGGCTGGGCCAGGATGCGGCGCTGGGCAATCTGCGCGCGATACCGTGGGTGTTTGCGTGGAGCCAGGCGCGCGCGGTGATCCCCGGCTGGTATGGGGTGGGCAGTGGTCTGCAGGCGGCGCTTGATGCAGGTCATGAGGAAACCCTGCACGAGATGGCGCGTGACTGGCCGTTCTTCAGCACCTTCCTGGACGACATCGCGATGGTGCTGTCCAAGGGTGACATCACCATTGCCGAGCAGTTCTCGCAGTTGTCCGGTCCGCTGCACGCGCGCTTCTTCCCGCAGATCGAGCAGGAACTGGCGTTGACCGGCAAGTTGATCCTGGCGCTGACGGGGCAGGGCACGCTGCTGCAGCATGATCAGCGGTTGGCGCTGTCGATCCGCTTGCGCAATCCGTATGTGGACCCGATCAGCGTGCTGCAGGTGGACCTGCTCAGGCGCTGGCGCGAGAGCGGCGGCGAAGATGACGAGGTGTTGCGCGCCTTGGTGGCGTGCGTGAATGGTGTGTCGCAGGGCGTGCAGAATACGGGTTGAGCGCGGTCACGACCAACGGTCGTGACCTACCGATCATCCCCGCCGTCCGATACATCGATCATCGCCACCGTCGGACATACCGATCATCGCCACCTTCCGGTACACCCGGTAGATCACGACCGTTGGTCGTGATCGCTCACCCCTCGGCCGACGGCGGATTCGACGCCAGCAACTCCCGCTGGCGCTGCTCCATTTCCGCCCGCAGCTGTCGACGGATCAGCGCGGCGGCGTGCCGGCGGCGCTGGTTGCTGCTGTCCAGTTCCAGCGGCGGCACCGGGGTGGGTTTGCCGTCGTCATCCACTGCGACCATGGTGAAGAAGCAGCTGTTCGCGTGGCGCACGCTGCGCTTCATGATGTCCTCGGCGACCACCTTGACTCCGATCTCCATCGACGAGGTGCCGGTGTAGTTCACCGAGGCCAGGAAGGTCACCAGTTCGCCCACGCGAATCGGCTCGCGGAAGGTGACCTGGTCGACCGACAGGGTGACCACGTAGCGGCCGGCATAGCGGCTGGCGCAGGCGTAGGCGACCTGGTCGAGCAGGCGCAGTACCGCGCCGCCGTGGACCTTGCCGGAAAAATTGGCCATGTCCGGCGTCATCAGCACGGTCATGGACAGCTGGTGGGACTTGAGTTCGGTGGTCATGCGGCGATTCTATCCGGCAGAAAGAAGGGCCGCTTTGCGCGGCCCTTCCGGTTTGGATCGGTGCCACGCTGCGCGTGGCCAGCCGACCAACGGTCGGCTCTACCCGTAAGAAAAGGGCCGCTTGCGCGGCCCATTTCTTACTTCAGCTTGGCGTCGGCGCGCAGGGCGTCGGCGCGGTCGGTCTTCTCCCACGAGAAGGCCGTGGCGTTGACCGTTTCGCCAGCACCGTTGAGGTAGCTGAACTCCTTCGGCTTGCGGCCGAAGTGGCCGTAAGCGGCGGTCTGCTGGTACATCGGGTGGATCAGGTCCAGCATCTTGATGATGCCGTACGGACGCAGGTCGAAGTGCTTGCGGATCAGCTTCTCGATCTTGTCATCGCTGATCTTGCCGGTGCCGAAAGTGGTGACCGAGATCGAGGTCGGCTCGGCCACGCCGATGGCGTAGGAGACCTGCACTTCGCAACGGTCGGCCAGGCCAGCGGCAACCACGTTCTTGGCGACGTAACGCGCGGCATAGGCGGCCGAACGGTCCACCTTCGACGGATCCTTGCCCGAGAACGCACCACCACCGTGACGGGCCCAGCCGCCGTAGGTGTCGACGATGATCTTGCGGCCGGTCAGGCCACAGTCGCCCACCGGGCCGCCGATCTCGAACTTGCCGGTCGGGTTGATGTGGAACTTGGTGCCCTTGTGCAGCCACTTGGCCGGCAGCACCGGCTTGATGATCTCTTCGCGGACGGCCTCGATCAGGTCCTTCTGCTTGATGCCCGGGGCGTGCTGGGTCGACAGCACCACCGCGTCGATCGCTGCCACTTCGCCGTTCTCATAGCGCAGGGTGACCTGGCTCTTGGCGTCCGGACGCAGCCACGACAGCGCCGAGTTCTTCTTCTTGCGGATCTTGGCCTGCTGCTCGACCAGACGGTGCGACAGGTGGATCGCGGCCGGCATGTAGCTGTCGGTCTCGTTGGTGGCGTAGCCGAACATCAGGCCCTGGTCGCCAGCACCCATTTCTTCGGGCTTCTTGCGGTCAACACCCTGGGCGATGTGCGGGGACTGCTTGCCGATCAGGTTCAGCACGCCGCAGGTCGCGCCGTCGAAGCCGACGTCGGAGCTGTTGTAGCCGATGTCCAGGATCACCTTGCGGGTCAGCGCTTCCAGGTCGATCCAGGCCGAGGTGGTGATTTCACCGGCCACGATGGCCACGCCGGTCTTGACCATGGTTTCGCAGGCAACGCGGGCGCGCTGGTCCTGGGTCAGGATCGCGTCCAGCACCGCATCGGAGATCTGGTCGGCAATCTTGTCCGGATGGCCTTCGGAGACCGATTCGGAGGTGAACAGGTAGCTGGACATCAGGCGTAATATCCTTTGATTCGGATGGAAAGATGGGCGCGCATGATACACGGCACTGCGCGCCATTGCATTGTGGCCCAGCAGGGGTTGCCCGTGGTTAAGCCGGTGTGCCCGCCCGTAAAGGCCGTGGTTGCGGCATTAGAGCCCAGCATCGGGGGCCAGTGTTCCATCCGCGTGACGGCCGTTGGGCTCCACCGTGTCATCAATCTGCCGCCAAACCGCCACCTGACTGCCGCGTCCCGGGTTCAGGCTTCGCCGGAATTGACGTAGAGCCACGCCCTGCGTGGCTTCGACCCTGCCTGGCCCCCGCAGCCACGCAGGGCGTGGCTCTACGGCCTGCTTCAACCATTCGTCCGAGGGGGCCGCCATGCAGGAACTCGAACAGCGTCTGCAGCAACGTTTTCCCGACTGGTTCCGCGGTCGCCGCGGGCACCTGGCCCGCCCGCTGCTGCGCGGGGTGGGGCGCTGGTCGCGGCTGGATCGCGTGGATGCCTTCCTTCGCCACCATGCCGGCGTGCGTGGCTTTGACTTCGTGGCCGCGGGACTCGATTTCCTGGGCAGCCGCTACCAGGTGGACCCGAGCGAACTGGCCCGCATCCCGGCCACCGGCCGCCTGCTGATCGTGGCCAACCACCCGTCCGGGGCGCTGGATGCCCTGGCGCTGCTGGATGCGGTGGGCCGGGTGCGGCGGGACGTACGGATCGTGGCCAACGACCTGCTCGGAGCCATCGGCCCGCTGCAGGACCTGCTGCTGCCGGTGCGCATGCTGGGTGGCAAGGTCCAGCGCGGCAGCCTGCAGGCGGTGGAGCAGGCGCTGGCGGCCGAGCAGTGCGTGATCGTGTTTCCGGCCGGTGAGGTGTCGCGGCTCTCGCTGCAGGGCATACGCGACGGGCGCTGGCAGCGCGGCTTCGTCCGTTTCGCCCGCGCCGCCGCCGCGCCCGTGCTGCCAGTGCGGGTACAGGCGCGCAATTCCGCTTTTTTCTATGGTGCCTCCACGCTGTTCAAACCGGCCGGCACCGCGCTGCTGGCGCGGGAGATGTTTGCCCGCCGCGGGCGGCCGCTGCGGTTGTGCATCGGTACCCCCATGACGCTGGCAGAGGGTGAGGCCGGGCAGCAGCTCAAGGCGGTGCGGCAGGCCCTCTACGCTCTGGGGCGCGGCGCGCAGACCGTCGCGGCTGCACCGCCTGGACCTGAGCCGCTGGCGGCCCCGATGGCCCCGGTGCAGGTGGCCCGCGCCATCGCCGCGGCCACGGTGCTCGGCCACACCGGCGACGGCAAGCAGATCCTGCTGGCCCGCTGTGGCGTCGACTGTCCGCTGCTGCTGGAACTGGGAAGGCTGCGCGAACTGACCTTCCGCCAGGTGGGTGAAGGCACCGGCCGCAGCCGCGACCTGGACGCCTTCGACCTTCGTTACGAACACATCGTGATCTGGGACGGTGCCGCCCAGCGCGTCGCCGGTGCCTACCGGATCATGCGCGGCGCGCAGGCCCTGGCCCGCGACGGCTTGGCCGGTCTCTACTGCGCGGGGTTGTTCCGCTACTCCGACGACGCCATCCCGCGCATTGCCGAAGGGCTCGAACTGGGCCGCAGCTTCGTGGTCCCGGATTACTGGGGCAGCCGCAGCCTGGACTACCTGTGGCAGGGCATCGGCGCCTACCTGCAGTGTCGACCGGGCATCCGCTATCTGTTCGGTGCGGTGTCGATCAGCGCCGCGCTGCCGCGCGAGGCTCGTGAACACCTGGTGGCGTACTACCAGCGCTACTACGGTGCGCAGTCCGGACTGGCCGAATCGAACCGGCCGTTCCAGTACTTTGCTGCGCCACCGAGCTTCGGCGAGCTGGATGCCGGCGCGGCGTTCGACGTGCTCAAGGCCAATCTGGCCGCGCTCGGCACCGGCGTGCCCACCCTGTACCGGCAGTACACCGACCTGTGCGAACCCGGCGGCGCGCGCTTCCTCGCCTTCGGGGTGGACCCCGACTTCAGCGATTCCATCGACGGGCTGATCGAGGTCGACCTGCACGCGATCCGCCCGAACAAGCGCAAGCGCTACCTGCGCCCGGCGGAGGTGCAGGCATGAAGCCGGTGACCCTGCTGCCGCCGCACCGTCGCGCGGTGTTCCTGTCCGATGTGCACCTGGGCTCGCGCCACTGCCATGCGGCCGAGCTGGCGCAGTTCCTGCGCGGGCTGCGCTGCACCCAGCTGTACCTGGTGGGTGACATCATTGATCTGTGGTGGCTGGCGCACCGGCGCGCCGCATGGCGGCCCTCGCACAGCGCGGTGATTGAAGCGCTGCATGCGCTGCGCCGCGCCGGCACCGAGATCATCTACATTCCCGGCAACCATGATGCGTCGCTGCGGCAGATGTGCGGGTTGATGCTGCCGGCCATGCAGGTGCGCCGCCGCGCCATCCACACCACCGCCGACGGTCGCCGTCTGCTGGTGGTGCACGGGGACGACTACGACGGCGTGACCCACTTTGGCGGGTTGCAGGAGAAGTTTGGCGACTGGTTGTACTACCGCATTCTCACCGGCAACCACCTGCTCAACGCCGCGCGCCGCCGGCTGGGGATGCGTTACTGGTCGTTGTCGGAGTTTCTCAAACGGCAGAGCAGTGCCGCCGAGCGCTACATCGAACGGTTTGTGCAGGCCGGTCTGGACGATGTTCGCCGACGCGGGTTGGACGGGGTCGTGTGCGGGCACATCCATCGCGCGGCCCTGGTTGAACGCGACGGGCTGGTGTATGCCAATGACGGGGATTGGGTGGAAAGCCTGACCGCCTTGGCCGAAGACCCGGATGGCACCCTGCGGCTGCTGGATCATCGTGGGCAGACGGTGGCCCATCTCGAGGGCATCAGACAGGCCGCGTAGAGCCACGCCCTGCGTGGCTTCGACCATGTTTGACACCGCGAAGCCACGCAGGGCGTGGCTCTACGTGGATGGTCGACACCGCGAAGCCACGCAGGGCGTGCTCTACGGGGTGATGCGCGATTACCATCGGCGAATGGATTCCCTCTCCCAGATCGTTCTAGGCGGAGCCGTCGCCGCCGCCATCGCTCCCGCCGGCCATCGCCGCGCCGCCCTGCTGGCC
>NZ_RHPP01000149.1 GCF_003935715.1 Stenotrophomonas sp. 278
CGCCGCCGAGCGCGTGTGGGCGCTGGCGCGCGAGCACGGTTTCCAGCGCTGCGGCATTGCCGGCATCGAGCTGGCGGAGGACGAAGCGCACCTGGCCGACTGGCTGGGCAAGGGCCTGTACGGGACCATGGACTGGATGGCGCGCCACGGCACCCTGCGCGCGCGTCCGGCCGAGCTGCTGCCCGGCACGGTCCGGGTCATCTCGGTCGGCATGGACTACAGTCATAAGGACGACACCCAGGCCTGGGCCGCCCTCAACGACGGCGAGCGTGCCTACGTGGCGCGCTATGCGCTGGGCCGCGATTACCACAAGCTGATGCGGAACCGCCTGCAGAAGCTGGCCGATGCCCTGGCCGCCGAGATCGGCGCGTTCGGATACCGCGTGTTCGTTGACTCGGCCCCGGTGCTGGAACGCGCACTGGCCCGCAATGCCGGGCTGGGCTGGATCGGCAAGCACACCTGCCTGATCGACAAGCAGGGCGGATCCTGGTTCTTCATTGGCGAAATCTACATCGACCTGCCGCTGCCGGTGGACGCGCCCGCAAGCGCGCACTGCGGCAGCTGCACGCGCTGCATCGACATCTGTCCGACCCAGGCGATCATCGGCCCGCAGCGGCTGGATGCGCGGCGCTGCATTTCCTATCTCACCATCGAGCACGACGGGTCCATTCCTGAAGAACTGCGCCCGCTGATCGGCAACCGCATCTACGGCTGCGACGACTGCCAGCTGATCTGCCCCTGGAACAAGTTCGCCAAGCGTACCGACGAAGCCGATTTCCGCGCCCGCAACGAGCTCGACACCGCCAGCCTGGCGCAGCTGTTCGCGTGGGAGGAAGACGAGTTCCTGCGCCGTACCGAAGGCAGTCCGATCCGTCGCAGCGGCCATGAGCGCTGGCTGCGCAACATCGCGGTGGCACTGGGCAATGCGCCGGGCACCGCTGACACGCTCGCTGCACTGCAGTCACGCGTGAATCACCCGTCCGACGTGGTGCGCGAGCACGTGCAGTGGGCACTGCACCGGCACAACGTGCGAACATGACCGGCATGGAACGCACCGCACAGATCCTCACCCCCAGCCAGCTCAACGCGCTCGCCCGCGACCTGCTGGAAGGCAGCTTTCCGTCAGTGTGGGTGGAAGCCGAGCTGGGCAACGTGACCCGGCCGGCGTCCGGGCACATGTACTTCACCCTGAAGGACGCGCGTGCGCAGATCCGCGCGGCGCTGTTCAAGCCGAAAAGCCAGTGGCTGAAATTCGTGCCGCGCGAAGGCATGCGCGTGCTGGCGCGTGGCCGCCTGACCCTGTACGACGCACGTGGCGAGTACCAGATGGTGCTCGACCACATGGAGGAAGCCGGCGAAGGTGCCCTGCGCCGCGCGTATGAGCAGCTCAAGGCACGACTGGAAGCCGAGGGCCTGTTCGCGCCGGAGCGCAAGCGCCCCCTGCCCGCCCACGTGCAGCGGCTGGCGGTGATCACCTCACCGACCGGCGCGGCGGTGCGCGACGTACTGAGCGTGCTGGCCCGCCGTTTCCCGCTGCTGGAGGTCGACCTGCTGCCCAGCCTGGTGCAGGGCGACAGTGCGGCGGCGCAGATCACCGCGCTGCTGCGCGCGGCCGATGCCAGCGCGCGCTATGACGTGATTCTGCTCACCCGTGGCGGCGGTTCGCTGGAAGACCTGTGGGCCTTCAATGACGAACAGCTGGCGCGCGCGATTGCCGCCAGCCAGACACCGGTGGTGTCGGCGGTCGGCCACGAAACGGATTTCAGCCTGTCCGACTTCGCCGCCGACCTGCGCGCGCCCACGCCCTCCGTGGCCGCCGAACTGCTGGTGCCCGACCAGCGCGATCTGCTGCTGCGGCTGCGCCGGGATGCAGCGCGGATGGTGCAGCTGCAGCGCCACGCCATGGGCCAGGCCATGCAGCGCGCTGACCGTGCGTTGTTGCGGCTGAACGCGCAGAGCCCGCAGAACCGGCTGCAGCTGCTGCAGCGTCGGCAGCAGGACCTGAGGCGGCGGCTTGCGGCGGTGTGGCAGCAGCAGCTGGAGCGCCGCCGTGCACGCCTGCGGCATGCTGACATCGTACTGCGCAACAATGCGCCGCAACGCCGCCTGGAAGCCCTGCGCGAGCGTCTGCAGCGACTCCAGCCCCGCGTTGAAGCGGCGATGGCGCGGCAACTGCAGCGCGATCAGCTGCGCCTGCGTGGGCTGGCCCGTTCAATGGAAGCGGTGAGCCCGTTGGCGACGGTGAGTCGCGGCTATTCGATTCTGACCCGTGAGGACGACGGGCGGCTGGTGCGTTCGCCGCTGGATGTTGCGCCGGGGGATGCGGTCACCGCGCGGGTCAAAGACGGTGCCATCAACCTGATCGTCAGGGACCCGTAACACCGGATCATCCGCCGCCTGCGGTCTCACAGAACCGCTGCCGGTACTCCATCGCCTTGGGCATCCACGCCTGCAGGTTCTGGATGCGCGTGCCGGGATTGGGATGCGTGGACGAAAACTCCGGCGGAGCCTGACCGCCGCTTGCCTGGCCCATGCGCTCCCACAGCGGCACCGCTTCACGCGGGTCGAAACAGGCCGCCGCAGCCAGCATCAACCCCACTTCATCCGCCTGCGTTTCATGGTTGCGCGCATACGGCAGCAGGTAGCCATAGCCCAGCGCGGACATCACCATCTGCTGCTGCGAGGGGTCCATGCCGCTGGCCGCACCGGCCATCTGCCCGATCTGGGTCATCTTCTGCTGCGCCATGCGCTGCGCACCATGCCGCAACAACGCGTGGGCGATTTCATGCCCCATCACCACCGCCATCGCGTCACGGGTGCGCGCCACCGGCACCAGTCCGGTGTATACCGCCATCTTGCCGCCCGGCAGGCAGAACGCATTGGCCTGGTCGGACTGGATGACATTCACTTCCCACTCGAAATCGCGCGAGAAGTGCGCCGGTTTCAGGCCATGTTCCTCGGCCAGCGCGGTTTCGACCACGTCCACCTTGCGGATCAACTGCTCGGCAATGGCACGCACATCGCGTGAGATCTGCGCGTTCGGGTCGAGCGGCCGCTCCTGCGACAGGATTTCCTGATACGCCTGCAGGCCCAGTGCCTTTTCCTGGCTGGCGTCCAGCGAACTGTCGATCAGCACGCTTTCGCCGGTGTACGGGTCGACGCTGCGATTGGAAAACCAGTAGTACGCGGCGTAGCCGGCAAACGCCAGCAGCACCCACCAGCGGATGTTGCCGAACAGGCCCGGTCGCCGGCCGCGTTGCTGCGACTGCCCCCCAAACGGATCGCTGCGCATGGTCGTGGTTCCTGAAGGAGCCGGCTCACCCTGGCCGGCGCTGGGGCCATCCTACCCCTGCCCCGTGTGAATTCAGATACCACGCACCAGGCGGAAGCCGATCCGCGCGTTGGTGGTGTCCGAGTCCTGCGACTGCCGCCACGCCGCGCGGGTCTGCTCGGGAGCATTGGCCCAGTTGCCGCCACGGATCACCCTTTGCCGGCAGCCGGGGTTGAACCAGGCCGCGCCATCGGCCGGGGCACGCCGGTAGCTGGCGTGCCAGCAGTCGGCCACCCATTCGCTGAGGTTGCCGGCCATGTCGTGCAGGCCAAACCCGTTGGGCTCGAAGCTGGCCACCGGTGCGGGCCCCCACCAGCCGTCGCCATAGCCGACGAAGGCGTTGAACCAGCGCCGCCCGGACGGCGAAATGTCGTCGCCGCCGGTGAAATTGCCCGACCCCTTCGGCGGCGTGCCTTCATCGCCCCAGGGATAGCGGCCGCTGGTGCCGGCGCGCAGGGCGTACTCGAATTCGGCTTCGCTGGGCAGCCGGTAGTACCGCCCGGTCTGCTCGGACAGCCACATGGCGTAGTGCTCGGCATCGCGCACGCTGACGTGCATGACCGGCGAATTGGCGATGGCCATGCTGCCGTCATAGCCCGACTGCCAATCCACTCCACTGCGCAGCATGAAGTTGCCGCTGCGTTCGTCGTACACGGTGGAATGCCCTCGCCGCGTTGCGCGCGGGCGTGCCTTGCTGGCCTGTACATAGCGGCGGAAGTCGGCCACGGTGACCTCGGTCATGGCCATCGCGAAACCCCGATCGAAGCGCACGTAGTGGGCGGGCTTTTCCGACTCGCCCGCGCCGATCTCACCCTCGGCCGCCCCCATCTGGAAGCCTCCATGCGGGACCACGATCATCTGCGGGCCGCGCCCGCCATCACGCAGCGCATCGCTGAACACCTGTCCCGGACGGAAGCTGCCGTAATGGGTGACCAGCTCGATCCGCTCGCGCAGCTGCGCCACCACCGGATCACCAGGCAGGGCTATGCGCAGCGCGTCTTCAAGCTTCTGCCGCGCCGGCTTGAGGCCCTGTGCGCTGGTCAGGTCACGCAGGCCCTCGTCGCGCAGGCGCACCAGAGTTTCTGCGCGGATCCGCTCCACCCGCTCGAACGCATCATTGATGGTCGGGGCCGAATCACGCACTTTGGCGGCCTCGGCCAGCCACACGCCGGCCCCGGTGAAATCGGCCGCCCGTGCGGCGGTCTCGGCGCGACGGATCAACGCACTTTCCGCCGCAGCCAGCCCTTGCCGGGCGCGCTCGTTGTCCGGAGCCAGGGCAAGTGCCTCGCGGAAGTTCGGCAGCGCCCCGTCGCCGTCTTCGCCGATGCGGTCATTGCGCAGATCGTCTTCCCCGGCGCGGTTGTAGGCGATCACCCGCTGCGCCAGCTCCACCCGGGACTGCAGCGCGCGCACGCGCGGGTCGTCCGGGTCCAGGGTGAGCAGCACCAGCCCCATCTCGCCCGCCTTGGCCACGGCTTCGCGCTGCCGCAGCGGGCGCACCAGCAGCGCCGCGATCTCGTCCAGGAGCTTTTCCTTGGCCTGGTTGATGCCGGCCTGCGCCTGGCGGTCTTTGGGATCGCGCTCGCGCAGGGCCAGCCAGATCGGCAGCGCGGCCGTGGCGTCTTCGTACAGCCGGCCGCTCTCGAAGGCCTTGGCCGCATCGCGGCGGGCCTGGGCCACACCGTCGTCCTCGATCTGGACTGCCGGCGGCTGCCAGCGCTGTACCGTTTCGGCTTCGTCCTGCCCGCCGATGGTCACCTGCGCCGGTCTGTGTGCCTTGGCAGGGCCCTCAGGCTCGGCCGGTCGCGCCGCCGCAGGCGGGGCATCGTCAGGGGAGCAGGCGCTGGCGGTGAACAGCACCGTGGCCAGCAGCAGCGTCAGGGGACCGGGGGTTCGCAGCATGGAGCCATCATAACGGCGCGCGGGCCGGTGCAGGCGCGTTATCCTGCTCACCTGAGCATTCCCGCAGCATGGAAACCCTACGTGGCCTATTGGATCAAAACCCCGGCGGAACTGGACGAACGCTTTCTCCAGCGCCCCACCCGCATCGGCCTGGACACCGAATTCATCCGCGAACGCACCTACTGGCCGCAGCTGGCACTGGTGCAGATGGCCGTTGGCGACGAGGTGCTGCTGATCGACCCGCTGGTTCCGGGCATGAACGAAGCGCTGGCGAAATGGCTGGCCGACACCTCCATCCTCAAGATCATGCACAGCGCCAGCGAGGATCTGGTCACCTTCAAGGTCGCCTGTGGCGTGCTCCCGCGTCCGCTGTTCGATACCCAGATCGGCGCGTCGCTGGCCGGCATCGGCGGTGGCATGGGCTACCAGAAGCTGGTCACCGCGATCACCGGCGTCACCCTGCCCAAGGGCGAGACCCGTTCGGACTGGATGCGCCGGCCGCTGTCGGACGCGCAGCTGCAGTACGCCGCCGATGACGTGGAGTACCTGTTCGCGCTGCACGATGCCATTGAGGCCAGGCTGCAGGAACAGGGCCGTCGCCAGTGGCTGGCCGACGACGCCGAGCGCCTGCTGGCCAGCGTGGAGCATGACGAAGAACGCTGGCCGCACGTGGCGATGCGTTCGGCGCAGTTCATGGATGCCGCTTCCCAGCTGCGCCTTCTGCGACTGCTGCGCTGGCGCGACGTGCAGGCGCGCAGCAGCGACCGGCCGCGCAGCTGGATTCTGGACAACGAACTGGCCGCGCAGCTGGCACGTACGCCACCCGTCGACCAGGAGGCATTGGGCAAGGTCATGGACAGCTTCCCCAAAGCACCGCGCAAGCTGGCCGGAGCGGTGTGGCAGGCGCTGGTGACGCCGCTGGCGGATGAGGCGCAGGCTCCGTTGGCCTTGCCGGCCAATGATGGCAACAAGCAGGCGCTGAAGAAGCTGCAGGATGCAGTGAGTGCGCGCACGGCGGAACTGGGCCTGCCCGATGGCGTGCTGGCCTCGCGCAAGCACCTGGAAAGCTACCTGGAAAGCCGGCAGTGGCCGGCCGCGCTGGCCGGCTGGAGGCAGGCCGAGCTGGAGTCGCGCCTGCAGGCGGCGTTGCCTGGGTGATCGTCATGTGATGACACGCCATGCGTGTCATCACGTTGATCGGGCACCCCGCATGACACGCATGGCGTGTCACTACGGATCGCCGGGAATTGCCCGTGGACCGTCGGATCGCCCGGCAACCCCGTGGACGCACGGATCACCGGGCGTTTCGTGTGGACCGTCAGCGGTAGAGTCGGTCGCAAGACGACTGCCGATAGCACCAATCGGCGCATTAACGACGCGCACCCCACCGAAACAACAAGGCCCCGCACCAGCGGGGCCTTGTTTTTCACATTACCAATTAAGGTTCAACGAAACCCCCACGGTGCGCGGTTCGTTATAAACCGCGGCCATGTAGTTCTCGATCACACCCTTCAGGTTCTTCTCGTTGGTGATGTTGCGCGCGAACGCCGCCACTTCCCAGGCACCATAGTTGCCCGAATAGCCCAGCTTCAACCCGCCTTCGAAGCTGCCCTTGGAATTGAACTCGGCCGAGTCATACAGCACGAAGCTGGTATAGCCCTGCTTGTTCCAGTCGGTGGACACGAAGAACACGTCGGCATCGTTCACCGGAATGTCGTAACGCGCGGCAAAATTCAGGTTGTACTTCGGCGCATTCGGCAGCGGGTTGCCGTTGATCTGCGCGAAGGTGTTGGCCCCCACCTTGATGGTCGGGTCGTACACATCGCACACCACGGCACCGTTCAGCGCACATACCTGGGCATACACGCGATCGTCCTGGATTTCGCTGTGCAGCCAGCTGAAACCGGCACTCAGGCTCAGGTTCGGAATCGGCCGCAGCTCCATGTCCGCTTCCACGCCATAGGCCTTGGCCTTGTCCGCGTTGAACAGCACGCCGTTGCCGTTTGAGTCATTGCCGTTGAGCTGGATGTCGTTGACCGTGTAGGTGAACGCCGCCGCATTCAAACGCAGGCGGTTGTCCCACAGGCTGCTCTTCACGCCGGCTTCCCACGACAGGATGGTTTCCGAATCGGCGGTGGTGAAGTCGGCATTGAACACCGCCGAACGGCCCTGGATGGTCGGGCCACGGAAGCCACGCGCCACCTTGGCGTACACGCTCACCTGCGGGTTGAACGCGTACATCGCGCTCACGTCCCAGCTGGGGGTGGTGTCGGCCATTTCCACGTCGGTGCGGCCACGGTACGTAACCACGCCAGCAGCGGTGTCGGCGGTCTTCAGCAGACGAGTGCGCTTTTCGTCGCGAGTCTGGCGCAGGCCGGCGGTCAGGGTGAACTTGTCGGTCACGTCGTAACTGACCTGGCCAAAGCCGGCCCACGAGGTGTTGGTGTTGCGCAGGCGCACCCAGTTGTTCGGGTTGCGGGCGGTGCCCTGCAGGAACCACGCACGCTGGTAGAAGTCGGTGGTGTCGCGGCCGTCGAAGTAGAACGCGCCAACCTGCCACTTCAGGCGGTTGCTGTCGGCGTTGGCCAAGCGGATTTCCTGGGTCCACTGGTCCAGGTCACGGATCTGGCCCATCGACTGGCCGAAGCCGTTCGGCACGCCGTTGACCGGGAAATCCGCCGCCGCGCCGCCGTCGGTATCGCCACGGCTGTAGCCGGAAGTGGTTTCGTAGGCGGTGATCGAGGTCAGCGAGAGGTTGCCGAAGTCGTACACGGCCTTCACCGAACCGCCGTAGGTCTTGTAGGCCTGCGGATTGTTGTCGGCTTCGTCGTAGGCCACCGAATCACGCGGCGCGTCGGTCTTGTTCGAGCCACGGGTCAGCGCACCGCGCAGGAACAGGGTCGAGGTGCCGTCGTAGTCACGCGCGTGGGCCGAGGCCAGCAGCGAGAAATTGTCGCTGGGCTGCAGCAGCAGCTGGGCGCGCACGTTGCGGTCGTCGAAGCCGCCCATGGTGTTCCTGCGCGGGCTCACCGTGCCGTCGGCGCTGGGGCCGCCGTAGGTGTTGTCCACGTAGTCGTCGCGGTGCTGGTACAGCGCCGACACACGGAACGAGGCGATGTCGTTGATCGGGCCGCCAAAGCCGCCGTCCACCGCCACGCTGCCATAGCTGCCGTAGCTGGCCTGCACGCGGCCGCTGTAGTCCTGGCTGGGCTTGATGGTGTCGAACTTGACGATGCCGGCGGTGGTGTTACGGCCGAACAGCGTGCCCTGCGGGCCGCGCAGCACTTCAATCTGGTCCACGTCGTAGACCGGGTTGGACTTCAGCACCACGTGTTCCAGCACCACGTCGTCCTGGATGATCGACACCGGCTGCGAAGCACCCAGGTAGAAGTCGATGTTACCCAGGCCACGGATGTAGAAGCGCGGGAAGATGCGGCCGGTGGTGGTTTCCGCATAGAAGCTGGGCACCCGGCCGGACAGCGCCAGCAGGGTGTCGTCGCCGCCGGCGGTGAAGTCGCGGATCTGCTCGCCCTGCACCACGCCCACGGACACCGGCACTTCCTGCAGGTTGCGTTCGCGGTGGTCGGCGGTCACGGTGATCGCATCCAGCGACGTGGGGGTGGCGTCCTGCGCCAGAGCGGTGCCGCTCAGGCCCAGCAGCGTGGTGCAGGCCAGCGCCAGCGCGTGCGGGCGCGGCGAACGGGTCATGCGGAAAGAGGCAATACGGGAGGTGTCGCGATGGGCAGACATGAAGGTCTCGGTCAGTGAACGGCGTAGAGCCGGGCTTGCCCGGCTGCACGTTGCGGCATCATGAAAAGTGGATGTTGCAGTGTGGTTTCAGGGCGTTACGGGGGACGGCCTTCCGTCCCCTACCCTGATCTGCTGGCTGACGGCCGGGATCAATGGCGCGGATTATGCCCGCTCGCCACCCGTTGCGGTATGGCGGAATCTGTTCGTTCGCAGAGGGTGATCACCAACGGTGATCACCTACCGGATTTGGCGACCTTAGATCCGGCGGTGGCGTCTGCAGCTGGGACTGTCAGGAATTTTGTGTTCGGGCATAACATGTTGAAAAGGATCATGTATGCCACCCAAGAAGAAGACCGCCA
>NZ_RHPP01000014.1 GCF_003935715.1 Stenotrophomonas sp. 278
CCGTGAATCCATCCATGGAGGCTACTCGGACGCCATCCATGGCGCCGAGTGTCCCGCAAACCCACCCCGGCACGCCCAAACACGTAGACCGGCAGCCAAGAGCTGTTCGCCCAAATGCATGAAGCCGGGCAAAGCCCGGCCCCACGCAACACATCGCAATCGCAGGGCGCGTTAAGCGATCAACCGCCACCGCCCGAACCGCCGCCGGCGTGGATGCCGCCAGCGGTCAGTGCGGCAGGATCCAGCAGGCGGCGCAGCTCCGCTTCGCTGAGGCCGCTGTCTTCCTTGGCCACGTCCAGCACCGGGCGCTGCTCCTTGTAGGCGCGTTTGGCAATTGCGGCCGCCTTTTCGTAACCGATGATCGGGTTCAGCGCGGTCACCAGGATCGGGTTGCGGCCCAGGGCTTCGCGCACGCGATCCTCGCGCACTTTCAGGCCTGCGATCGCGGTGTCCGCCAGCAGGCGCGAGATGTTGGACAGCAGACCGATACCATCCAGCAGGTTCGCCGCCACCAGCGGCAGGGTCACGTTCAACTGGAAGTTGCCGGTCTGCCCCGCCACCGTGATCGCGGTGTGGTGGCCGATCACCTGTGCGCACACCATCACCGTGGCTTCCGGAATCACCGGA
The DNA here is from genome assembly GCF_003935715.1 of Stenotrophomonas sp. 278. Classification (GTDB taxonomy): domain Bacteria; phylum Pseudomonadota; class Gammaproteobacteria; order Xanthomonadales; family Xanthomonadaceae; genus Stenotrophomonas; species Stenotrophomonas maltophilia_AH. Next base: position 628 of record NZ_RHPP01000014.1, read on the forward strand.
TTGACTTTGCCCGGCATGATCGAGCTGCCCGGCTGCAGCGCCGGCAGCTCAATCTCGCCCAGGCCCGCCAGCGGACCGGCATTCATCCAGCGCAGGTCGTTGGCGATCTTGATCAGTGCCACCGCCAGCGCGTTGAGCTGACCCGAAAGCTCCACCGCATCGTCCTGCGCGGCCAGCCCTTCAAATTTGTTTTCGGCGCTGTCAAACCGCACGCCGGTCTGCTGCTTCAGGCGTTTTGCCACGCGCTCGCCGAACCGCGGGTCCGCATTGATCCCGGTGCCGATGGCGGTGCCGCCGAGCGGAAGGCGGCGCAGGCGTTTGAGTGCGTCTTCCAGCCGCTCCTGCGCCGAAGCCAGCTGCGCCGACCAGGCACCGAACTCCTGCTCGAAGGTCAGTGGCATCGCATCCATAAGATGCGTACGGCCGGTCTTGACCACCTTGCGCAGGCTGCGCCCCTTCTTGTCGATGGTCCTGCGCAGGTGCACCAGCGCCGGCAGCAGCTGTTCGTGCACGCCGAGCAGCGCGGACACCCGCAACGCGGTGGGAATCACGTCGTTGGAGCTCTGGCCCTGGTTGACGTGGTCGTTCGGGTGCACCGCGGTCTTGCCGGCCTTGCCTGCCCGGTTGGCCAAGGTGGCGATCACCTCGTTGGCATTCATGTTCGACGAGGTGCCCGAGCCGGTCTGGTACACGTCAATCGGGAAATGCGCGTCGTGGTCGCCCGCGGCCACTTCGCTTGCCGCCGCTTCGATGGCCTTGCCGATGTTCTTCGGCAGGTGGCCCAGTTCGGCGTTGACCGCCGCCGCTGCGCCCTTCACCAGGCCCAGGGCGCGGATGAAGCCGCGCGGCATGCGCTGGCCGGAGACCGGGAAGTTTTCCACCGCACGCTGGGTCTGTGCGCCCCACAAGGCGTCTGCAGGCACCTGCAGTTCACCCATGCTGTCGTGCTCGACGCGGAACGCCTGCAGGGGCCGTTTTGTTGCAGCTTTGCTCATTTCGTTGACTCCGCACTACTTCGTGTTGGGGAAAGGAAGCGGCGGCTGGCGAAGGAGCGCTTCCTGGCTGGCGGCAGCGGTCACGATACCCCGCATCGCGGGATTTGGGTATGCGACAGCCCGGTAGCGCCGGCCGTTGGCCGGCCCAGGCAGTGGGTCAGGTAGAATATTGCCCCCGCCGCCCCTCGCCTGCGCCTGCCATGTCCGAATTTGCCCTGCTTGCCCTGTCCCCGCTTGATGGCCGCTACGCCGGCAAGGTCGACGCCCTGCGCCCGATCTTCTCCGAATATGGCCTGATCAAGGCCCGCGTGAAGGTCGAAGTGGAATGGCTGCTGGCCCTGGCCAATGAGCCGGGCATCGTCGAGCTGGCCCCGTTCGCCCCGGCCGCGGCCGACCGACTGCGCGCCCTGGCCGACGGCTTCTCGCCGGCCCACGCGGCACGGGTGAAGGAAATCGAGCGCACCACCAATCACGACGTGAAGGCGGTGGAATACTTCATCAAGGAACAGCTGAAGGACGACGCCGAACTGGCTCCGGCGCTGGAGTTCGTGCATTTCGCCTGCACCAGCGAAGACATCAACAACCTCAGCTACGGGCTGATGCTGGAACAGGCGCGCCGTGAAGTGCTGCTGCCGAGCCTGGACGGCATTGCGTCCAGCCTGCGCGCCCTCGCCCACGCCCAGGCCGACCAGCCGATGCTGTCGCGCACCCACGGCCAGACCGCTTCGCCGACCACGCTGGGCAAGGAAGTGGCCAACGTGGTGGCCCGCCTGGAGCGCCAGCGTCGCCAGATCGCAGCGGTGGAATTCACCGGCAAGATCAACGGTGCGGTGGGCAACTACAACGCGCACGTGATCGCCTACCCGGACGTGAACTGGCCGGCCTTCGCGCAGCGCTTCGTGGAAAGCCTGGGCCTGGTGTTCAACCCGTACACCACCCAGATCGAGCCGCACGACAACATCGCCGAGATCGGCGACGCGGCACGCCGCGCCAACATCATCCTGATCGACCTGGCCCGTGACATCTGGGGCTACATCTCGCTGGGCTACTTCAAGCAGAAGCTGAAGGAAGGCGAAGTCGGCTCTTCGACCATGCCGCACAAGGTCAACCCGATCGACTTCGAAAATGCGGAAGGCAACTTCGGCATTGCCAACGCGCTGTTCGAGCACTTCAGCGCCAAGCTGCCGATCAGCCGCTGGCAGCGCGACCTGACCGACTCCACCGTGCTGCGCGCGGTGGGCACGGCGTTCGGCCACACCCAGGTGGCGCTGGACTCGCTGGCCAAGGGCCTGGGCAAGCTGACGGTGAACCCGGAGCGCCTGGACGCCGACCTGGACGCCTCCTGGGAAGTCCTGGCCGAAGCCGTGCAGACGGTGATGCGCCGCTACGGCCTGCCCAACCCCTACGAACAGCTCAAGGCCCTGACCCGCGGCCAGGGCATCACCGCCGAGTCGATGAAGGCCTTCGTGGAATCCCTGGACCTGCCGGAAAGCGCCAAGCAGGAACTGCGCACCCTGACCCCGGGCGGCTACATCGGCCTGGCATCGGAGCTGGCCAAGGCGATCTAAGCCTTGCGGCCCCTGTGAAACCCCGGACGGGGCATCGGTTCATCCGGTGCCCCTTTTCGTTGTGGATCGCCTGGGCCGGCCAACGGCCGGCGCTACCGTGTTGAACCGCACGCCTCGGTAGCGCCGGCCGTTGGCCGGCCCAGGCGGTATCGGGCGCGTGACAGATCAGCGCAGGTGCACACACCGCCGAACCAGCGGACAATAGCCGGGTACCCTGCAAGGATTTCCCCCATGGCTGTGCGCAAGACCAAAACTCCCGTCATCGAAGTCCAGGCCCGTCCCGGCTTGCCGCTGGGCATGCCTGCCGCCACCTTCCTGCGCGACTACTGGCAGAAGCGGCCGCTGCTGATCCGCCAGGCCTTTCCGGACTTTGAAACGCCCGTGCAGCCCGAGGACCTGGCTGGCCTGGCCTGTGAGGAAACCGCGCTGGCGCGGGTGATCAGCCATGACCGCGCCACCGACGGCTGGACCGTGCGTACCGGTCCCTTCCAGGAAGAAGATTTCCCCGGCATGCCCGACCACGACTGGACCCTGCTGGTCCAGGACGTCGACAAGTGGGACCCCGATGTGCGTGCCCTCATCCAGCACTTCGACTTCCTGCCGCGCTGGCGCATGGACGACGTGATGATCAGCTTCGCCGCCACCGGCGGCTCCGTCGGGGCCCATGTCGACCAGTACGACGTGTTCCTGCTGCAGGCCTACGGCCACCGCCGCTGGCAGATCGACGCCAGCGAGTCAATCAACGGCAAGCGGCCGCCACTGGACTTCCGCGATGACGTCGACATCAAGCTGCTCAAGCGCTTCAAGGTCACCCATGACTGGGTGCTGGCTCCCGGCGACATGCTGTACCTGCCGCCCAACGTGCCGCACAACGGGGTCGCCGAAGACCCCTGCCTGACCTTCTCGTTCGGCATGCGCGCCCCGGCCGCCGCCGAACTGATCAGCGACTATCTGGACACGCTGATCATGGATGCCAGCGAGGACATCCGCTATCACGACCCCGATCTCAAGGTGCCGGAAGATCCCAACGAGATCGATACCGTCGCCATGAACCGGGTCGTGGCCGCGCTCAATGCCATCCGCATGAACGACCCCGACCGCCTGGGCGACTGGTTCGGCCGCTTCATCACCACCTACCGCGCCGCGGGCGAGGTCACCGCCAATGGTGAGCCGCTGCCGCGTGAAGAGATCGAGTCCGCCCTCGCTGGCGGCTTCGTGCTCGGGCGCCACCCTTGGGCCCGGCTGGCCTGGCGTCGCGCCAGCCGCGGGGCCAGCCTGTACTGCAGCGGGCTGGAATTTGCCCTGTCGGTGAAGGACGCCCAGTCCCTGGCCGCGCTGGAACAGCTGGATGCCGGCAGCTATGGCAAGCTCTCCGCCAAGGGCCGCGCTGCCGTGCAGGACCTGGTCGCCGGCGGCTACTACCAGTTGATCGACCCCAGCGCCTTCGACGAAGAAGACGACATCGAAGAGGGCTACGAGATCGTTGACGCCACCGAGACCGTCGAAGTGATGGAAGACGCCGACCTGGAAGCCGACGTCCACGAGGTCACCATTCACGAGGACGGCGTCGAAGTGATTGTCGAGTTCGACGACAGCGACGACAGCAACGACACCGACGAGCCGCGCCGCTGACATGGACCACCCCGGCGAGCCCCTGCTGCCCGACCTGGCCCGCCTGCTGAGCGGGGCCGCCACCGTCGACACGGCCGACCAGGCCGTGTCGATCACGACGGCAATCGCGCAGCGGGCCCGCCGCCAACTGTGGATCCACAGCCGCCTGCTCGACCCCGGCCTGCTGGACGCCCCGCCGGTGCTGGAGGCGCTGCGCCGCTTCGCCACCGCGCGTCACGACAAGCAGGTCTGCATCATCGTCCACGACGCCAGCGCCGTCGCCGCCGCCGGTTCACCCCTGCTGGGGCTGATCCAGCGCCTGCCCACCGTGTTCCGGGTCCGCCAGGTCACCGACCCGATCGACCGGGCGGTGGCCTCAGCCTGCCTGCTCAATGATGTGGGCGACTACTACTTTCGTCTGAGCGGGCATCGGCTCGACGGCGAAGCCGGCCTCGCGCAGCCGGCACGTTCGCGGCCGTTGCAGGACGGTTTGCAGCGCGTATGGGAACGTTCGCGTGATTGCACCGAGTTGCGCGCGCTCGGCCTGTAGTCGCGAAGGAGGGGCTGAACCTGTCTGGGAATGACACCGCAAGCCCCGGAAAGTCCCGTTTGCTGCCCCTTCCTGTCCTGATGGGGGTACAATTTGGTGGTTAGATACCGCCCGCGCAGGGCTATTCACATTTGTCCTGCCGGATCATCGAAGACTTACCCCCACAAGCGAATCCGACCCTCCATCGTGGACAATCTACTGAAGCAGTTTGCGCAGTCATCGCAGCTCGCCGGCGGCAACGCCTCCTATGTCGAGGATCTGTACGAGCAGTACCTCGTTTCTCCGGACAGTGTCGATCCCAAATGGAAGACCTACTTCGACGGCTTCAAGGGCCGCGAAGCCGGTGACATTCCGCACTCGGCCGTCATCGCCCACATTGCCGACGCCGCCAAGGACGCCCTCAAGGGTGGTACCGGCGCTGGCGCAGGCGACGAACGCGAGCGCAATGTCGGTCGCCTGATCACGGCCTACCGCTCGCGCGGCCACCTGGACGCCAAGCTCGACCCGCTGGGTCTGGCCCAGGCCGTGAACTCGCCCGATCTGGGCCTGCCCTTCCACAGCCTGTCCGAAGGCGACCTCAACGCCGAGTTCAGCACCGGCGGTGTCGGTGGTCAGCCGCGCATGAAGCTGCGCGACCTGCTGGCGCGCCTGAAGGCGACCTATACCGGCTCGATCGGTGCAGAGTTCATGCACATCTCCGAGGTCGAGCAGCGCCAGTGGATCTACCAGCGCCTCGAACTCGCCGGTGGCAACTACAACCTGGATGCGGACACCAAGCGCCGCACCCTGGAGCGCCTGACCGCCGCTGAAGGCCTGGAACGCTACCTGCACACCAAGTATGTCGGCCAGAAGCGCTTCTCGCTGGAAGGTGGCGACGCGCTGATCCCGATGATGGACACCATCATCCGTGACGCCGGCAAGGACGGGGTCAAGGACGTGGTGATCGGCATGGCCCACCGCGGCCGTCTGAACGTGCTGGTCAACACCCTTGGCAAGAACCCGCGCAAGCTGTTCGACGAATTCGAAGGCAAGTTCGAGCACGACGAGCATGCTTCGGCCGGTGACGTGAAGTACCACATGGGCTTCTCGGCCGACGTCGCCACCGATGGCGGCCCGGTGCACCTGGCGCTGGCGTTCAACCCGTCGCACCTGGAAATCGCCGACCCGGTCGTGGCCGGTTCCGTGCGTTCGCGCCAGGAGCGCCGCAAGGACACCGCACGCAAGCAGGTCATGCCGATCCTCATCCACGGCGACGCGGCCTTTTCCGGCCAGGGCGTGGTCATGGAGCTGTTCCAGATGTCGCAGGCCCGCGGCTTCGCCGTGGGCGGGACCGTGCACATCGTGGTCAACAACCAGGTCGGTTTCACCACCTCCAATCCGCTGGACACCCGCTCCACCCGTTACGCGACCGACGTGGCCAAGATGATTGCCGCGCCGGTGCTGCACGTGAACGGCGACGATCCGGAAGCCGTGGTGTTCGCGGCCAAGCTGGCGTTTGATTTCCGCCAGAAGTTCGCCAAGGACGTGGTCATCGACCTGATGTGCTACCGCCGCTGGGGCCACAACGAAGCCGACGAACCGGCGATCACCCAGCCGCTGATGTACCAGGTCATCCGCAAGCACCAGACCACCCGCGAGCTGTACGCCGCGCAGCTGGAACAGGCTGGCGTCATCGCCGCCGGTGCCGGCAAGGCGATGGTCGATGCCTACCGCGAGAAGCTGGACGCCGGTGAAGTGACCACCGAGCTGGCCAAGGTCGAGAAGACCCCGCCGACCAGTCCGCTGTTCGTCGACTGGCCGAAGCTGCTGGAAGGCAAGCTGTCCGATCCGGTCTCCACCAAGGTGGACATGGGCAAGCTCAAGCAGCTGGCTGAAATGATCAACACCGTGCCGGCCGAAGTGGAACTGCACTCGCGCGTGGCCAAGGTGTACGACGACCGTCGCAAGATGGCCGCCGGCGAGATCCCGGGCGACTGGGGCTTCGCGGAAAACCTCGCCTACGCCACCCTGCTCGACGAAGGCCGTGCCATGCGCCTGGTCGGCCAGGACGTGGGCCGTGGCACCTTCACCCATCGCCACGCGATCCTGCACGACCAGAAGACCGACAACTACTACCTGCCGCTGCGGCAGCTGGTGGATTCGCCGGAGAAGGTCGCGGTGATCGACTCGCTGCTCAGCGAAGAAGCGGTGATGGCCTTTGAATACGGCTTCTCCACCACCGATCCCAACACCCTGTGCATCTGGGAAGGCCAGTTCGGCGACTTCGCCAATGGTGCCCAGGTGGTCATCGACCAGTTCATCGCTGCCGGCGAAGCCAAGTGGGGCCGCATTTCCGGCCTGACCCTGCTGCTGCCGCACGGCTATGAAGGGCAAGGTCCGGAACACAGCTCGGCGCGCCTGGAGCGTTTCCTGCAGCTGTGCGCGCTGGAGAACATGCTGGTGGTGGTGCCCTCCACCCCGGCCCAGGCCTTCCACATGCTGCGTCGCCAGCTGTGCATGACCACCCGCAAGCCGCTGGTGGTGATGTCGCCGAAGTCGCTGCTGCGCCACAAGCTGGCCGTGTCGACCCTGGACGAACTGGCCAACGGCGAGTTCCAGCACCTGATCGGCGACGCCAATGCGGACGCCAAAAAGGTCAAGCGCGTGGTGCTGTGCTCGGGCAAGGTCTACTACGACCTGCTCGAAGACCAGACCAAGCGTGGCCAGGACGACGTTGCCATCATCCGCGTGGAACAGCTGTATCCGTTCCCGCGCGCGCTGCTGGCCGCCGAACTGAAGAAGTACGGCAACGCCACCGACGTGGTGTGGACGCAGGAGGAACCGCAGAACCAGGGTGCGTGGTACCAGATCCGCCACCACCTGCAGTTCTGCCTGGCCGATGGCCAGAACCTGCACTACGCCGGTCGCGCACGTTCGGCTTCGCCGGCCGCCGGTCACATGGCTGACCACATCATCGAACAGCAGAAGCTGGTCGCCGATGCCCTGGTCAACCCGTTCAACGACGTTGTCGCTGAATAACCCCCACTCATTTCTAGAAAAGACAAATCAGGAAGCTCCCGCATGGCCACCGAAGTCAAAGCCCCGGTACTGCCCGAATCCGTCGCCGACGGCACCATCGCCACCTGGCACAAGAAAGTCGGCGATGCCGTCAAGCGCGATGAAAACCTGCTGGATCTGGAAACCGACAAGGTCGTTCTGGAAGTGCCGTCGCCGGTCGATGGCGTGCTGAAGGAAATCAAGTTCGAAGTGGGTGCCACCGTGACCTCCAGCCAGGTCGTGGCGATCATCGAGGAAGGCGCGGTTGCCGAAGCCCCGGCTCCGGCGGCCGAAGCGCCGAAGGCTGAAGCCCCGAAGGCCGCTGCTCCGGCTGCTGCTGCCGCTCCGGCTCCGGCCGCCAAGTCGGCCGCTGATGCCCTGCCCCCGGGTGCCCGCTTCACCGCCATCACCGAAGGCGTGAACCCGGCCGACGTCGACGGCACCGGCCGTCGCGGCGCGGTGACCAAGGAAGACATCGTCAACTTCGCCCGTAACGGCGGTGCCGGCAAGGCCGGTGGCGCACGTCCGGAAGAACGCGTGCCGATGACCCGCATCCGCAAGCGCATTGCCGAACGCCTGATGGAGTCCAAGAACTCCACCGCCATGCTGACCACCTTCAACGAAGTCGACCTGAGCAAGGTGTCGGCCGCGCGCAAGGAACTGCAGGACGAGTTCGTCAAGGCACACGGCATCAAGCTGGGCTTCATGAGCTTCTTCGTGAAGGCCGCCGCCAACGCGCTGCAGCGCTTCCCGCTGGTCAACGCCTCGATCGATGGTGACGACATCATCTATCACGGCTACGCCGACGTCTCGATCGCCGTGTCCACCGAAAAGGGTCTGGTGACCCCGGTGCTGCGCAACGTCGAGCGCATGTCCTTCGCCGACATCGAAAAGACCATTGCCGAGTACGCCAAGAAGGCGCGCGACGGCAAGCTGGGCCTGGACGAACTGCAGGGCGGCACCTTCACCGTGACCAACGGCGGCACCTTCGGTTCGCTGCTGTCCACCCCGATCATCAACCCGCCGCAGAGCGCCATCCTGGGCATGCACGCCATCAAGGAGCGTCCGATCGCCCAGAACGGCCAGGTCGTGATCGCGCCGATGATGTACCTGGCGCTGTCCTACGACCACCGCATCATCGACGGCAAGGACTCGGTGCAGTTCCTGGTGGACATCAAGAACCAGCTGGAAAACCCGGGCCGCATGCTGTTCGGCCTGTAAGACCTTCCCGCCCCTCCGTGCTTCGCGCGGAGGGGTTCTGGTAAAAGCAACAAGGAACTATCAATGGCTGAACAATTCGACGTTGTCGTCATCGGTGCCGGCCCGGCCGGCTACCATGCCGCCATCCGTGCCGCCCAGCTGGGCCTGAAGACCGCCTGCATCGACGCCGCTCTGGGCAAGGACGGCAAGCCGGCCCTGGGTGGCACCTGCCTGCGCGTGGGCTGCATTCCGTCCAAGGCGCTGCTGGACTCCTCGCGCCAGTACTGGAACATGGGCCACATCTTTGGCGACCACGGCATCAGCTTCAAGGACGCCAAGATCGACGTCGAAGCGATGGTGGGCCGCAAGGACAAGATCGTAAAGCAGTTCACCGGCGGCATCGGCATGCTGTTCAAGGCCAACAAGGTGACCCCGTACTACGGTTTCGGTGAGCTGCAGCCGGGCAAGATCGTCAAGGTCACCCAGCACGACGGCACCGTCGTGGAACTGGCCGGCACCAACATCATCATCGCGGCCGGTTCGGACTCGATCGAACTGCCGTTCGCCAAGTTCGACGGCGAAACCATCGTCGACAACGTCGGCGGCCTGGACTTCACCGAAGTGCCGGCGCGTCTGGCCGTCATCGGTGCCGGCGTGATCGGTCTGGAACTGGGCAGCGTGTGGAAGCGCCTGGGTTCGGAAGTAACCATCCTGGAAGCGCTGCCGGACTTCCTGGCCGCGGCTGACGCCGAAGTGGCCAAGGTCGCCGCCAAGGAATTCAAGAAGCAGGGCCTGGACATCCGCCTGGGTGCCAAGGTCTCCAAGGCCGAAGTCACCGGCAAGGGCAAGAAGAAGGAAGTCGCCCTGACCTACGCTGACGCCGAAGGCGAGAAGAACCTCACCGTCGACAAGCTGCTGGTCGCCGTGGGCCGTCGCGCCGCCACCAAGGGCCTGCTGGCCGAAGGTACCGGCGTGAAGATCAACGAACGCGGCCAGATCGAAGTGGACGCCCACTGCCACACCGGCGTGGACGGCATCTGGGCGGTCGGCGACTGCGTGCGCGGCCCGATGCTGGCGCACAAGGGCTTCGAGGAAGGCATCGCGGTGGCTGAGCTGATCGCCGGCCTGCCGGGTCACGTCAACTTCGACACCATTCCGTGGGTGATCTACACCGAACCGGAACTGGCCTGGGTCGGCAAGACCGAGCAGCAGCTGAAGGACGAAGGCATTCCGTACAAGGCCGGCAGCTTCCCGTTCGCCGCCAACGGCCGTGCCGTCGCCATGATCGAGCCGGCCGGCTTCGTGAAGGTGCTGGCACACGCCGAAACCGACCGAATCCTCGGCATGCACCTGGTCGGTGCCAACGTTTCCGAGCTGGTGCACGAAGGTGTGCTGACCATGGAGTTCAGCGGCTCGGCCGACGACCTGGCCCGCATCTGCCACGCGCACCCGTCGCTGTCGGAAGTGGTCCACGACGCCGCCATGGCCGTCAGCAAGCGCGCCATCCACAAGGCCAATTGATCGGCCTTGATGTGAGGTAACGAAAAACCCCGCCTCGGCGGGGTTTTTTGTGGGTCATGCACGTGCCGACCAACGGTCGGCACCTACCGGTAGCGCACGACCGTTGGTCGTGCGGCGCAATCACACCATCGCGCGTCCGCCACCCAGCATCCGCGCCGGCAGCATGAACAAAGCGCGCAGGAACGCGAACAACGCCGAGAACGTGATCCCGACCAGCCGGAACGGCAGGCTCAGCAGCCACACGAACGGCCAGGCCAGCAGGGCCAGTATCGCCAGCGGCCAGCACAGCACGAACAGCAGGCACCACACACCGAGCGCGAACAGGGTCTTCATGACGGGGGCTCCTTGCGCGGCGGCTTGCCGCGTGGGGATACCTTGGCTGTCGAACATGCCAGCGGCAATCGGTTTCCGACGAAACCCCGGATGCTCCGACGAAACCGGTAGCGCCGGCCGTTGGCCGGCCCTCATGAACCCATCCGGATGCGCGGGGGCCGGCCAACGGCCGGCGCTACCGCCGTAACGCCTTCGACGTTACTCGAACGAACCCACCGAATCGTGCGACAGGTTGTCGAAACGGGTGTACTCGCCGAAGAACTTCAGCTTGCACGAGCCGGTCGGGCCGCCTCGGTGCTTGCCGATGATGATCTCGGCCAGGCCCTTGTCCGGCGAGTTTTCCTTGTTGTAGTAGTCGTCGCGGTAGATGAACACGATCATGTCCGCGTCCTGCTCGATTGCGCCCGATTCACGAAGGTCAGCCATCACCGGGCGCTTGTCGGTTCGCGTTTCCAGCGAGCGGTTCAGCTGCGACAGCGCAATGACCGGCACGTTCAGCTCTTTCGCAAGACCCTTCAACGAACGCGAAATTTCCGAGATTTCGGTCGCGCGGTTTTCGCTGTTGCCGGGCACGCTCATCAGCTGCAGGTAGTCGATCACGACCAGGCCCAGGTCGTGCTCGCGCTTGAGGCGGCGGCACTTGGAGCGCAGCACCTCCGGCGAAACGCCCGGGGTGTCGTCGATGAAGATCTTGGTTTCCTTCAGCATCCGGATCGCGCCGGTGACGCGGCTCCAGTCCTCGTCTTCCAGCTGACCGGTACGCAGGCGCTGGGCGTTGATGCGGCCGTTGGAGGAAATCAGACGCATCGCCAGCTGCGACGCCGACATTTCCATCGAGAACACCGCCACGCCCTTCTTCGACTTGATTGCCGCGTATTCGGCGATGTTCAGCGCGAAGGTGGTCTTGCCCATGGCTGGGCGCGCAGCCAGGATGATCAGGTCGGTGGGCTGCAGGCCCGCGGTCATCGCGTCAAAATCGGCGTAGCCGGTCGGCAGACCGGTGATGTTGCCGCCGTTCTCGAAGCGGTTGCGCAGTTCTTCAAAGGCATCTTTCAGCGCGCCCGGCATGGCCACGAAATCGGTACGACCGCGTGCGCCCTGCTCGGCAATGGCGAACACCGACTTTTCCGCAGCCGACAACAGTTCGGAACTGTCGCGCCCTTCCGGCTGGAAACCGTCGTTGACGATGTCCGTACCCACCTGGATCAGCTGGCGCAGCACGGCCTTGTCGCGCACGATTTCCGCGTACGCGCCGATGTTGGCCGCCGATGGCGTGGTGCTGGCCAGTTCGATCAGGTACGCGCCGTCGCCGACCAGCTCCAGCTTGCCCTGCGATTCAAACCACTCGCCCAGGGTGACCGCGTCGAACGGGCGGTCACGCTCGGACAGCTCGCGGATCGCCCGGTAGATCATCTGGTGGTCACGACGGTAGAAATCCGTCTCGTTGAGCTGGTCGTTGACCCGGTCGTAGCTTTCCGGGGCCAGCATCAGCCCGCCCAGCACCGCCTGCTCGGCTTCGATCGAATGCGGCGGCACGCGCAGCTGATCGATGCGCGATTCGTCGCGCTCGAAACGGTCGCCGCGTTCTTTGCGGTCGTTACGGAAGCCGGAGCGGGCAGACATGTAGGACGGGGTTCCTGCGGCGTGGAGCGTGCTACATGGTACCGCCTACGGCCCGGTACAACCCTGTGGATAAACCGTGGATGATCTGGGGGCAATCTGCGGCGACGGTGTCACGACCAACGGTCGTGACCTACCGGTGCGTGGCGATGAACGCCAGGAACTTGTCGGTGAATCCCTGCAGGAAGCCACGGGTGCTGTCGTTGCCGATCTCGCCGTCGGCGTCGATCAGGCCCTCCTTGAAGTGCAGGAACACCTCCGGCTGGCCCAGCACCGGCATGTCCAGGTAGGCGAGCACGTTGCGCAGATGCTGCTGGGCCAGCGCGGTGCCGATCACGCCGATCGAGGCCCCCACCACGGCGGCCGGCTTGCCGGCGAAGGCGCTGTCGCCGTACGGGCGCGACCCCAGGTCGATGGCGTTCTTCAGCACACCGGGGATCGAGCGGTTGTATTCGGGGGTGACGAACAGGACCGCGTCGGCGCTGCGGATCTGGTCTTTCAGGCGCACGCCTTCGGCCGGGTAGTGCTTGTCGAAGTCCTGGTTGTACAGCGGCAGGTCACCGATCTGCACGTAGTCGAAGCTGGCCTTGCTGCCGGCGAGTTTCTCCAGCGCGTGGGCCAGGGCGAGATTGTGCGAGCCGGTGCGCAGGCTGCCGACGAGGACGGCGATCTTGGGGGTGGCCATGGGGGGCTCCTGTCGAGGGAATCCCCAGCGTAGAGCCCCGCCCTGCGTGGCTGCGTGAACGTGTCAGGCACCCCGAAGCCACGCAGGGCGTGGCTCTACGCAACCTCGGCCCTCGCATGCTTCCAGTGCGCCTGCCAGGCCTGGAACATCAGCACATTCCACAGATGCGTGTGCCATTTGCGCTCGCCCTGCTGGAATTTCTGCCACAACGGGGCCACCGCGTTCACCTGGAAGACGCCCTCGCCCGCCAACCGCGACGGATCCAGCAGATCATCGGCCCAGCCGCGCAGGTCGCCCTTCAACCACGCACTCACCGGCGCGCCAAAGCCGCGCTTGGGTCGATGCACCATGTCGTGTGGCACGTAACGGCCCAGCACCCGCTTCAGCAGGTACTTGCTGACCCCATCGCGCTGCTTGAGATGCAACGGCAGCGACCAGGCGAATTCGGCCACCCGCCAGTCCAGCAGCGGCGCACGCGCTTCCAGGCTGACCGCCATGCTGGTGCGGTCGACCTTGCACAGCAGGTCATCGGGCAGATAGGTGCTGAAATCGGCCAGCATCATCGCGTCGGCCGGCGAGCCGGCCCCGTGCAGCGGGTCGGCCAGGTCATAGAAGCTGCCTGCCCCCTTGGCCCCGATCACCGCGGCAACCGGGTCGCGCCAGCGCGAAATGCGGTTGCGGTACACATCACCGATGCCGCGCGCGCCGGTTTCGGCCAGCAATGCGGCCAGACCACCGGTACGCGAGGCTTCCCCCTGGGTGTGCGCATGCGCCGCCATCCAGCGCCGCAGCGGGGCGGGCACGCGGCCGAGCAGGTTCCAGTTGCGCAGGGCGCGCTGGTAACGACTGTAGCCGAAGAACAACTCATCGCCGCCATCACCCGACAGCGCCACCGTCACCGAGCCGCGCGCCAGCTTCGCTACCAGCGCGGTCGGCACCTGCGAGGCGTCGGCAAACGGCTCGTCGAAAATCGAAGGCAGCTGCGGCACCACTGCCAGCGCATCCGCGCCGCGGACATACAGTTCGGTGTGGTCGGTGCCGAGGTGTCCGGCCAGTGCCTTCGCCAGCGGCGCTTCGTCGTGGTCGGAGCCCTCAAAACCAATGCTGAAGCTGTGGATCGGCGTGGACGACTGCGCCTGCATCAGCGAGGCCACCACCGAGGAATCCGTGCCGCCGGACAGGAACACGCCCACCGGCACGTCGGCCACCATCCGCAGCGCCACTGCATCGCGCAGCAGGCCGTCGAGCTGGAATTCGGCATCGTCGTCGCTGCCGGCAAACGGCGCGGCCAAGGCATGCTGCATGCGCTCGCGCGCGTTCCAGAACGGCACCTGCTGCTGATCCGGTCGATGCGCATGCGCGCCGGCCGCCACCGCGGTCGCATCCAGGCGCAGCACCCGTCCCGGCATCAGTTTGAAACAGCGCTCATGGATGCAGTGCGGGGCCGGGATGTAGTCCAGTCGCATCAGCAGGGTCAGCGCGTCACGGTCGACGTCGTTGTCGAACTGCGGGTGCTGCCACAGCGCCTTCAGTTCCGAACCGAACACCAGGGTGTCGCCGGCCCAGCCGTAATACAGCGGCTTCTTGCCGACCCGGTCACGCGCCAGCCACAGGCACTGCTCAGCGCGGTCCCACAAGGCAATGGCGAACATGCCGTTGGCGCGCTGCAGAGTTTCGTCCACGCCCCAGGCCACGAAGGCGGCCAGCAGCACCTCGGTGTCCGAATGACCGCGGAAGCTGTGGCCGAGCGCTTCCAGTTCGGCGCGCAGCGCGGCGAAGTTGTACACCTCGCCGTTGTAGGCCAGCACATATCGGCCGTCCACCGACGCCATCGGCTGATGGCCAAGCGGCGACAGATCCAGGATGCTCAGCCGGCGATGCGCCAGGGCGATGCCGGCAGCGGCATCGGCCCAGACGCCGCGATCATCCGGCCCACGGTGCAGGAGGGCGTCGCCCATCTGCCCCGCCCCGTGTTCAAGTGCGGCCTGTTCCGTTACCGGAGCCGCCAACAGCATGCCTGCCAATCCACACATCAGTCAGTGTTCCTGCGCCAACACCCGCGCGGCGCTTACCAGTGCATTGTCGCTTGGAAGCACGCACATTGCTGCCCCTGCCAGCGGAGTATAGGTGTCGGCCCCGCTGACCCGCTGCATCGGCAGGTGCCCCAATCCGGCCTCGACCAGCGCGGTCATCACGCCCTCGCCTACCCCCGCGCTGTGCCGGCCCTCGTCGACCACCAGCACCCGCTGCGCGTCGGCGGCCTGTGCGGCGATGAAGCCGGTGTTGAGCGGCACCAGCCAGCGCAGGTCCACCACCCGCACCTGCCAGCCGAGTTCCTCTCCAATGCGTGCAGCGGCGCGCAGGCTCATCGGCACCCCGTTGCCGTAGGTGAAGATCACCAGGTCACTGGCCCCGGGCTGGTACACCCGGCCCTCGCCCAGCACCAGCGCCTGGTCCGGAGCGGGGTACGGAAACAGCCATTGGCCATCGCCCGGCTCATGCAGGTCCTTGATCATGTACAGCGCAATGGGTTCCAGAAACACCGCGACGCGACCATCCACCTGGGCCAGCGCGGCCAGGGTGCGCAGCATCATCGCCGCATCATCGCCACGGGAAGGACAGCCGACCACCAGCCCCGGAATGTCACGCAGCGCGGCAATCGAATTGTCGTTATGGAAGTGGCCGCCAAAGCCCTTCTGGTACCCCAGCCCGGCAATGCGCACCAGCATCGGGTTGCGGTATTGATTGTTGGAGAAGAACTGCAGCGAACAGGCCTCACCGCGCAGCTGGTCGGCGGCGTTGTGCAGGTAGGCCAGGTACTGGATCTCCGGAACCGGCAACATGCCCAGGTTGGCCAGCCCCTGTGCCATGCCCAATATCATCGTTTCATCCAGCAGCGTGTTGAACACCCGGCGCGGCCCGAAGGCCTTCAGCAAGCCCTTGCTGACCGTGTACACGCCGCCTTTCTGTGCCACGTCCTCGCCGAACAGCAGCGCCGCGGGATACTTGCACAGCAGGTCATGCAGGGCCTGGTTGATCTGCACGGCCAGGTGTCGTGGCGGCTGCAGTTCCGGCAGCTGCGCCGCACCGCCGAAGGCCAGCTCGCGCTCTTCGGCTGCTGCCGGCCGGGTTGCTTCGGCATGCACGGCGGCCGGTGTGTAGGGAGCCAGCGGCGCGACAATCTCCTCCAGCGTTTCCAGCTTGGGCCGTGCACCGGCCGCTTCGGCGGCGGCAAAACAGCGCGCGCGGATCGCTTCGTAGCGCTCCAGCACCTGGTCGGCGCTGAGCCACCCTGACTGCAGCGCGATCTGCGCCGAGCGCAACAGCGGATCGGCGGCTTCAGCTGCGCACAACTCGCTCAGCGGACGCCATTCGATCTCGAAATCGGTGCCGGCATGGCCCATCAGGCGCGTGGTGCGCAGGTGCAGGAAGGTCGGCCGCCGGGTGTAGCGACAGTGCTCCAGCGCGCGTTCCACCTGGCCGTGGCCCTCGGCCAGGTCCAGGCCGTCGGCATGGAAATAGTCCAGGCCCGGGCGGTGGCGGAAGCTGTCGGCGATCCAGCCGGTCGGGGTCTTCACCGAAATGCCGATGCCGTTGTCCTCACAGACGAACAGGATCGGCGCGGGCAGGCGCTGGTAGGCCGCCCAGGCGGCGGTGTTGAAGGCGGTCTGCGCGGTGGCATGGTTGGCCGACGCATCACCGAAGGAGCAGATCACCACGCTGTCTTCGGGGATGGGTAATGCATGCCCGATACGTCGGGCGCTCTCGATCGCCAACGCGGTGCCCAGCGCCTTGGGCAGATGCGAGGCAATGGTCGAGGTCTGCGGCAACACCCATAGCGGCTTGCTGCCCCACACCTTGTGGCGGCCACCGCTGGCCGGATCGTCGCGGCTGGCAGCGAATGAGAGTGCGGCGTCCATGACCGGGTCCATGCCCGGCAGCTGGCGGAAGCGTTCGGCCATGAACGCCCCCGAGCGATAGTGCAGGAACGCCGGGTCGGTGTGACGGGCCAGCCGCGCAACCAGTGCGTTGCCCTCATGGCCGGATGACCCGATGGTGTAGAAGACCTTGTTCTGCACGCGCAGCACGCGCGCCATCAGGTCCAGATGGCGGCTGATGAGCTGGGATTCGAACAAGGCATCGAAGCCGGCTGCATCCAGTGAACTGCCCGGCAGGATCGGTGCGTCCGATGCCGGGCGCGCAGTCGGCTGTCCCTGCCAGTGGCGGACGAACTCGATGAAATTGGTGTCGCAGATTTCAGCGCGGTTGAGGCCCTTCATGCGGGCCGGAATCGGATCGGGAACCACGGCAAACATCCATCACCCTCCGTGACGTGTTGCGGACGCAGACGACCTTTGGCCGCATCAGGCCATACGCGCTTCGGGTTTGCCAAGAGCAGGCGCAACAAAAAAGGCCGGGGACTTTCGCCCCCGGCCTTTTTCGGTTCGATCATTGATACGTGTCTGCCGTGTAGTGCCGGGCCATGCCCGGCAACCCGTCACTGCGTGACGGACGCGGTCTGGGTGACCAGCTGGCCATCCACCACCGGCAGGCGGTCGCTGGCCGGCTTGTTGTCCATCTTGACGGTCTTTTCGACGCCGTCGTAACGGTAGGTCACGTTGTAACCGGTGACCGCATCGGTGGTGCCCATGGCAATGCGGTTACCCGGCTTGCTGGCCATGCGCATGGTGCCGGTGGTGCCGTCCTCGTTGCGGTAGGTGACGTTGTAGCCGGTCACGCGGGTCGACTCGGAGGTGGCGGTTTCGGTGTGGCACTGGCGCTCGGTGCGGTTGACCACGCGGCCACCGACGTGGCGCTTGTCCACCTGGTTGCCGATCAGACCACCGGCCACGGCACCAGCCGCGGTGGCAGCCTTCTTGCCGTTGCCGCCGCCGACCTGGTTACCCAGCAGGCCGCCGATGACCGCGCCGGCCACGGTGCCGCCGACATTGCCGTCGCGCTCGGGCAGGCGTTCCTGCACCACCACGTCCTGGCAGACCTCATGCGGGGTCTGGGTCGTGGAGGTTTCGCGCACCGGCTCGGTGCCGATCACGGTGGCGTAGGCTTTTTCCTTTTTGGTCAGCGGATCGACCTTGACCACGTCGGCGTATTCCAGCCCGCGCGGCGCATCCACCGGCACAGCATCAGAAGCGGTACCGTCGTTGGCCAGCGGCGTGGTGTCCAGGGTCGGTCGGGTCTGCGAGGCGGTCACCGCATCAGCGGAATCACCGCTTTTCATGAAGGCCGCAGTGGCGATACCGCCCACCAGCAGCGCACCGGCAGCGACCAGAGCAGTAGTAGTTGTGCTTTTCATTTCCGACTCCCTGCGGACGATCCGCAACGTTCTTGGCGAGGATTCCAGCATGCAACACCTGAACGGAATCTCCACATGACGCTTACAGCCCTATCACCCATTCAGGTTCTGTCGTTCCTTGGCCCATGATAGCGTTTACAGCATTCCTGGAGGACACCGTGATGGCCAATCCGCTGCTGCTGCCGATCGTCAACTGGGCGCGTCGGCTGCGCTACCCCACCCTGTTCAAGATCACCGCCGCGCTGTTCGCGCTGACGTTGTTCATTCCCGATCCGGTGCCCTTCGTGGACGAGATCCTGTTCGCGCTGGGCACCCTGCTGCTGGCCAACTGGAAGCGGCGCAGCGACGACCTGCCGCCCACCCTGCCGACGCCGCCCCGCGCGTGATCCTGTTCGACAGCCACTGTCATCTGGATGCGGATGAATTCGATGCTGACCGCGCCGAGGTGATTGCGCGCGCGCAGGCTGCGGGGGTGCGCGCGCAGGTGCTGCCGGCGGTAACGGCGGCGAGCTGGCCCAAGCTGCGCGACAGCTGCGGACTCGCCGAGGGGCTTCATCCGGCTTACGGCCTGCACCCGATGTTCCTCGACCAGCATCGCCCGGAGCACCTTGAGCAGCTGCGCGAGTGGATCACCCGAGAACGGCCCTGCGCGGTGGGCGAATGCGGGTTGGATTTCTTCGTCGAAGGACTGGATGCCGGACAGCAGCAGTTCTACTTCGTCGAGCAGCTCAAGATCGCGCGCGACTTTGACCTGCCGGTGATCGTGCACGCGCGGCGTGCGGTGGAAGCGGTGATTGCCGCCATCAAGCAGGTGGGCGGGCTGCGCGGCGTGGTGCACAGTTTCCCTGGCAGTCCCGAGCAGGCCGATCAGCTGCACAAGCTGGGCTTCCTGCTGGGGCTGGGTGGGCCGCTGACCTATGACCGGGCGCAGCGGCTGCGGCGGCTGGTCGCGCAGATGCCGCTGGAACAGCTGCTGCTGGAGACGGATGCACCGGATCAACCGGATGCCAGCATTCGCGGGGAACGGAATGAGCCGGCGCGGTTGGCGGTGATTGTGGAAACGGTGGCGGAACTGCGCGGTGAGTCGGCGGAGGTGATCGCAACGCAGACCACCGCCAACGCAAAGCGGCTGTTCTCAATCCCGTAGAGCCACGCAGGGGCGGCGATTGCATCGGGTCGATCGTCAGCCCCGCTTCTTCAGAAGCATCTCCAGAGCCTTGCCCACCGCCGCAAACGCGAACGCACCGGTGATGTGCGTCGCCGCGCCCAGGCCGGCACCGCAGTCGAGCTTCAGCGCGGCATCGGCACCCAGCTGCGGTCGCAGCCCGCACACGCTGCCATCGGCCTGCGGATACTTCACGTTTTCCAGCGAGTAGATCGCCGGCACACCGAAATAGCGCGAGGCGTTCTTGGGGAAGTTGAAGTCGCTGCGCAGCTTTTTGCGGATCAAGGCCAGCATGGCGTCATGCTCGGTGCGCGAGACGTCGCGCACCCGCACCAGGGTCGGATCGGTACGACCGCCGGCGGCGCCCACCGTCAGAATCGGAAGCTTGCGTCGACGGCACCAGGCGATGGTTTCCACCTTCACCCGGAAGCTGTCGCAGGCGTCGATCACCAGATCGAAGCCGCGGTCCAGCAGTTCTTCCATGTTGCCCACGGTCAGGAACGCGGCGACCGGGTCGACCTCGATGTCCGGATTGATCGCGCGGCAGCGCTCGGCCATCGCCTCGGCCTTGTTGCGACCGTACATGCCGGCCAGCGCCGGCAGCTGCCGGTTGGTGTTGGACACGCAGATGTCATCGGCGTCGATCAGCGTCAGGTGGCCCACCGCGGTACGCGCCAAGGCCTCCACGACCCAGGAGCCCACCCCGCCCATGCCGACCACCGCCACCCGGCGGCGCGACAGGTGATCCACGGTGCCTACCCCATACAGCCGGTCGATGCCGGCGAAGCGCTCACGCAATACGTCATTCATGGGGCACATTTTAGACGTCCGGGTGCGCTGATTCATCTGCCAGCCACGAATTCCTACCGGGATTGGCGTCCTGTTCACACTGCGCAGGACAGGATCGCCCCATGCGCACCAGACGCATGCAACCACCCGATCTGGCCAGGAGAATACCCATGAAGATCCAACTCATTGCTGCCGCTGCCGTGGCCACCGTCGCACTGGCCGGCTGTGCCACCTCGCCGGGCTATGGCGGTGGCGGTTATAACAACGGCGGCTACAACAACGGCTACGGCAACAGCGGTGGCTACAACCAGTCGCGCTGCGCCGACTGCGGCATTGTGACCCGCATCAACACCGTGGCCTCCGGCCGCACCGCTCCCGCCGCCACCGGCGCGATCCTGGGCGGCATCGTCGGTGCCGTGGCCGGCCACGAAATTTCCGACCATACCGGCGGCAGCCGCGGTAACAAGAATGTGGCCGCCGCAGCAGGTGCAGTCGGCGGCGCGCTTGCCGGTAACCAGATCCAGAAGAATGTCACCAGCGACACCTTCGACATTACCGTGCGCATGGACGACGGTCGCACCATCGTGGTCAACCAGCGTGACCTCGGGGGTATTCGCGAGAATACCTACGTTCGCGTGGTCAACGGCCGGGTGATTCTGCGCTGAGCCGCTGCTGCCCCGACCGGCTACAAAGAAGGCCCGCTTGCGCGGGCCTTCTTTTCATCCTCGTCGCGGTGACGCGCCCTCAGACGGGCTGCACCTTGTCAGCCTGCAGGCCCTTCTGGCCCTGCACGACTTCGAAGGTCACCGACTGGCCTTCCTTGAGGCTCTTGAAACCCTGGGTTTCAATCGCACGGAAGTGCACAAACACGTCTTCGCCGTTCTGGCGGCTGATGAAGCCAAAGCCCTTGGCATCATTGAACCACTTCACGGTACCGTTCTCACGCTCAGCCATCTCACTTACTCCCTGGGGATCTCTGCTATGTCGTTGGATACGCCTGGTTGGGCGGCTGACAGCAAGGGGGGAAGCGAGGTGCGTAGATGCATCTGGACGGATCTAGCATCATCAGGCCACGATCCACGGTGACCTTGCCAAGCTCAGCGCCTGCAACTTAACCCGAGCAAAATCAAAAAGCAACATACCAAAATCGAATAAGTCAACCCTATTTCCAAAACCGTACGGTACAGAATGGACCCTTCATTCATCTTTTATCTGCTAGCCGTCGTCCTGGTGCTGGTGGGCATCGCCGGAATCATCCTGCCCGCCCTGCCCGGGATCCCGCTGGTGTTCGCGGGGCTGCTGGTCGCCGCGTGGACTGACGGCTTCCGCCATGTGGGCTGGGTCCCGTTGACGGTGCTCGGGCTGCTGACCCTGACCTCCTTCGCGGTGGACATCCTCGCCACGGTCGTGGGGGCCAAACGGGTCCAGGCCAGCAGCAAGGCGCTGTGGGGCACCTTCATCGGCAGCATCGTCGGGCTGTTCTTCATGCCGATCGGGCTGTTCGCCGGACCGCTGCTGGGGGCGCTGGCCGGTGAGTACTGGCACACACGCGAACTGGGCCGCTCGACCAAGGTCGGCCTGGCCACCTGGATGGGAATCCTGCTCGGGGTGGCGCTGAAACTGGCGATCGTGATCGCGATGCTGGGCATCTTTGCGTTCTCGTGGTTCTTCTGACCGGCTCCCCCTCGCGACTGGGGTCTGACCCGTAGAGCCGGGCTTGCCCGGCTGCTGTTGGCGGGAAACATCAGGCGAAGCGCAGCCGGGCAAGCCCGGCTCTACGACCACATCGCCATAACTGGTGCAGAATGTGCCGGTTTCCCATTGCCGTGCGGCCTGCCCCCATGACCACACCATTCCCTCGCTCCGCGTTGTTCTGCGCATTAGCCCTGGCTTGCGCCAGCACGGCAGCCGCGCAGGAAGTCGCTCCCACCCCGGCCACGCCCGAAGCCTGCGCGCTGGTGGGCTCCGATGCCGCCCGCCTGGCCTGCTATGACACCCTGTTCCGGCGCGGAGTGCAGACCACCCAGGAAGCCGATGCGGCCGCCATCGCCGCGCAGCAGGCGCGCCGCGAGGAACGCCAGGCCGCGCGCGAGGCCCAGGCCGACGCGCCTACCGGTGAGAAGGTCAAGCATCGACTCGGCGAGCTGTTCCAGAACGACGGCCATGAGCAGGCCCTGGCCAACGCCGGCAAGGGCTCGCTGCTGGACAGCCGCTGGGAACTGGCGCAGGACTCCAAGCTGGGGGCGTTCCAGCTGCGCGCCTACAAACCGGTGTACCTGCTGCCGGCGTTCTGGACCAGCGACAAGAACCAGACCCCGCAGTCGCCCAACCCCGACAACACCGTCACCACGCCGCAGCAGCTGGACAGCAACGAACTGAAGTTCCAGCTCAGCTTCAAGACCAAGGTCTGGGAGAACGTGTTCGGCGACAACGGCGACTTGTGGGCCGGTTATACGCAGAGCTCGCGATGGCAGGCCTACAACGCCGACAACTCGCGCCCGTTCCGCGAGACCAATTACGAGCCGGAAGTGATGATGATGTTCCGCACCGGCTATTCCATCGGTGGCTGGCACGGGCGCATGGCCGGCCTGAGCCTGACCCACCAGTCCAACGGACGTGCCGACCCGCTGTCGCGCAGCTGGAACCGGGTGATCCTCAATGTCGGCCTGGACCGCGAGAACTGGGCACTGGTGCTGCGCCCTTGGTACCGCCTGCCGGAGGACCGCGAAGATGACAACAATCCGGACATCGAGGACTACATGGGCCGTGGCGACGCGGTGCTGACCTGGAACCGCAACGGTCATGAGGTTTCACTGCTGGCGCGGCATTCGCTGCGCGGTGGCGACCGCTCGCACGGCGCACTGCAGCTGGACTATGGCTTCCCGATCAGCAACCTGCTGCGCGGACATATCCAGGTGTTCGATGGCTATGGCGAAAGCATGATCGACTACAACCACAAGGCGACCTACGTGGGCGTGGGCGTCTCGCTGCTGGAGTGGTACTGATGACGGTGACGATCTGGCACAACCCGCGCTGCGGCAATTCGCGGGGTGCCTTGGAACATATCCGCGCCGCGGGTATCGAACCGGTGATCCGCGATTATCTGACCGATGTGCCCAGCGAAGCGGAACTGCGCAAGGTGCTGAAGGAATCCGGGCTGCGGGTGATCGAGCTGGTACGGCGCAAGGAGGCCGTGTTTGACGAACTGGGCTTGGACGGCGCGGATGACGCCACCCTGCTGGCGGCGATGCGCAAGCATCCGATTCTGATCAACCGGCCGGTAGTGATCACGCCGAAGGGCACCAACCTGTGCCGGCCGCCGGAGAAGGCGCTGGCGTTGTTGTGACGCCATATCCGCCGTAGAGCCACGCCCTGCGTGGCTTCGACCAAGTCCGGCACCGCGAAGCCACGCAGGGCGTGGCTCTACATCTGCATTGGATACCGCGAAGCCACGCAGGGCGTGGCTCTACGTCGGGGATTACGCTACGACCACCGGAATTCCTGCAATGCGGGCCTGCCACTCGCGCGGGCCGGTGGTGTGCACCGACTCGCCGGTGGAATCGACCGCCACGGTGACCGGCATGTCCTGCACGGTGAACTCGTAAATTGCTTCCATGCCGAGGTCGGCGAAGCCCACCACCTTGGCCGCCTTGATCGCCTTGGAAACCAGGTAGGCCGAACCACCCACCGCCATCAGGTAGGCGGACTTGTTGTCACGGATCGCCTCGATCGCCGCCGGACCGCGCTCGGCCTTGCCGACCATGCCCAGCAGGCCGGTCTGTTCCAGCACCTGGCGGGTGAACTTGTCCATGCGCGTGGCCGTGGTCGGGCCAGCCGGACCCACCACTTCGTCACGCACCGGATCCACCGGGCCGACGTAGTAGATGAAGCGGCCCTTAAGGTCGACCGGCAGCGGCTCGCCCTTGTTGAGCATGTCGACCATGCGCTTGTGCGCGGCGTCGCGGCCGGTCAGCAGCTTGCCGTTGAGCAGCAGGGTCTGGCCCGGCTTCCAGCTGGCCACGTCCTCCGGAGTGATCGTATCCAGGTCCACGCGGGTGCCCTTGGACGCGTCATAGGTGATCTGCGGCCAGTCTTCCAGCGACGGCGGGTCCAGCATGACCGGGCCACTGCCATCCAGGGTGAAGTGCGCATGGCGGGTCGCCGCGCAGTTCGGAATCATCGCCACCGGCAGGTTCGCGGCGTGGGTCGGGAAGTCCTTGACCTTGATGTCGAGAACCGTGGTCAGGCCACCCAGGCCCTGTGCGCCGATGCCCAGCGCGTTGACCTTGTCGTACAGCTCCAGGCGCAGTTCTTCGGCGCGGTTGGACGCACCACGCGCCTTCAGTTCGTTGATGTCGATCGGCTCCATCAGCGATTCCTTGGCCAGCAGCATCGCCTTTTCAGCCGTGCCGCCAATGCCGATGCCCAGCATGCCCGGCGGGCACCAGCCCGCGCCCATGGTCGGCACCGTCTTCAGCACCCAGTCCACGATGGAATCGGACGGATTGAGCATGGCGAACTTGCTCTTGGCTTCCGAACCACCGCCCTTGGCGGCCACGATCACCTCGACAGTGTCGCCCGGCACGATCTTGACGTTGACCACGCCCGGGGTGTTGTCCTTGGTGTTGATGCGCTTGCCCGCCGGATCGGCCAGCACCGAGGCGCGCAGCTTGTTGTCCGGGTGGTTGTAGGCGCGGCGCACGCCTTCGTTGGCCATGTCTTCCACGCCCATGGTGGCGTCGTCCCAGCGCACGTTCATGCCGATTTCCAGGAACACGGTGACGATGCCGGTGTCCTGGCAGATCGGCCGGTGGCCTTCGGCGCACATGCGCGAGTTGATCAGGATCTGCGCCATCGCTTCCTTCGCTGCCGGCGATTCCTCGCGCTCGTAGGCGGCGGCAAGGCTCTTGATGTAATCGACCGGGTGGTAGTACGAGATGTACTGCAGCGCGTCGGCGATGGACTGGATGAGGTCTTCCTGCTTGATCGATGTCACGTAATGCTCGCTTGCTCGGGGCTGGCGGGGGTAAGCCGACCATTTTACCCGTCCGGCCCGGCGGAGTTGGGAATGACTCCCGACAACCGGCACCTTCGGTACGGGTTGCCCGCGCATCCCACCTTAACCCCGCGTCGTTGGCGCGCCCCCTTCAACAAGAAGGGGGCTCTCCCCCAGACGCAGACCGGTAGCGCCGGCAACGAGCGGCAACCCCGCGAGTAACGTCGCATCGCGACGGCCCCGAAGGGGTGCCCGGCATTGACGGGCATACCGTTGGTCGGGCGGCGGCGCACCGCGCCGGGTCGGTCCACAACCGTTCAATCACGGCGCGCACAGGCACAATGACGCCCATGCCAGCCCCTACCCCTGCGAAAAACCCCAGCCTGCGCGAGCGCTTCCAGGCGCTACGCAACCTGCCGCCGTTCCTGCGCCAGATCTGGCAGGCCAGCCCCTGGCTGGCCACTGCGAGCCTCGGCCTGCGGGTGATCCGCGCCCTGCTGCCGGTGGCCATGCTGTACGTGGGCAAGCTGATCATCGACGCGGCGCTGCTGCTGAGCCGGCATGAAGCAGGCTTCCCACCGTTCAGCGAGGCACTCTCCAGTGGCCTGCTCAACCCGCTGCTGGTGCTGCTGGCGCTGGAGTTCGGGCTGGCCATTGCCTCGGACCTGCTGGGCCGCATCGTCAGCTACGCCGACACCCTGCTCTCGGAGCTGTTCACCAACGCCACCAGCGTGCGCCTGATGGAACACGCCGCCGAGCTGGACCTGGAGGACTTCGAGGACCCCGACCTGCAGGACAAGCTCGACCGCGCCCGGCGCCAGACCATGGGCCGGATGAACCTGATGAGCCAGCTGTTCGGCCAGGTCCAGGACGCGATCACCGTGGCCAGCCTGGCCGTGGGCCTGCTGGTGTATGCGCCCTGGTTGATCCTGCTGCTGGCGGTGGCACTGGTGCCGGCGTTCATCGGCGAATCGCACTTCAATGCGGCCGGCTACAGCCTCAACTTCCAGTGGACGCCCGAGCGCCGCCAGCTCGACTACCTGCGCCAGATCGGGGCCAGCGTGGAAACGGCGAAGGAAGTGAAGATCTTCAACCTGCATCGGTTCCTGATCGACCGCTACCGCTTCCTGGCCGACAAGTTTTTCCAGGCCAACCGCCGGCTGGCACGCAAACGCGCCTTCTGGGGCACCCTGCTCGCTGCGCTGGGCACGCTGGGTTACTACACCGCCTATGCCTACATCGCCTGGCGCACCGTGCGCGGCGACTTCTCGATCGGCGACCTGACTTTCCTGGCCGGCAGCTTCCTGCGCCTGCGCCAACTGCTGGAAGGCCTGCTGATCGGCTTCTCGCAGGTGGCCAGCCAGGCGCTGTACCTGGATGACCTGTTCTCGTTCTTCCAGATCCAGCCGGAAATCCATTCGCGCACCGACGCGGTGCCGGTGCCGCAGCCGATCACCCAGGGCTTCGTGTTCGAGAACGTGGGCTTCCGCTATCCCGAAGCCGAGCGCTGGGCCGTACGCCACCTCAGCTTCGAGCTGCGCGCCGGCGAAGTGCTGGCGCTGGTCGGCGAGAACGGAGCCGGCAAGACCACGCTGGTGAAGCTGCTGGCGCGCCTGTACGACCCCGACGAAGGCCGCATCCTGCTCGACGGCCGTGATCTGCGCGACTACGACCTGGACGACCTGCGCGCCAACATGGGGGTCATCTTCCAGGACTTCGTGCGCTACAACCTGACGGCCGGGGAGAACATCGGTGTCGGCCTCGTCGGGGCGATGGACGACCAGACCCGGATCCGCGACGCCGCCCGCCGCGGCATGGCCGACGAGGTCATTGCCGACCTGCCCGAAGGCTACGACCAGCTGATCGGGCGACGTTTCAAACAGGGCGTGGATCTTTCCGGTGGCCAGTGGCAGAAGATCGCCATTGCCCGCGCCTATATGCGCGATGCGCAGGTGATGATTCTGGATGAGCCTACGGCTGCGTTGGACGCGCGGGCGGAATTCGAGGTATTCCAGCGATTCAAGGAGCTGTCTGACAATCGAACAGCCGTGCTGATTTCGCACCGGTTCTCGTCGGTCCGCATGGCGGACCGGATTCTGGTGCTGGCCGAGGGGCGACTGGAGGCCAGTGGGACGCATGCGGAACTGATGGTTCAGGGTGGGCGCTATGCGGAGCTGTTCGAGTTGCAGGCGGCGGGGTATCGCTGAGGCAGCGTGGAGCGCCGCGATACCGTCTCGAATTGCGCGTCCTGCATGGGAACGCCGTGGTCCCGTAGAGCGGGGCTTGCCCCGCTTGCCGGATGCGCCGGAAAGCTTCAGCGGGGCAAGCCCCGCTCTACGTCGCTGGCCGGATGTGCCGGGAAAGCTTCAGCGGGGCAAGCCCCGCTCTACGGGTCGGTCGGACAGCGCCGGAACAGCCCCTTGCGGGCCAGTCAATGAGAATTTATCTCATCTGCGCTAGAATAGCGGGGACGAATCAGATCAGACCCACCCCCATGTCTTCCGCTTTTGGTGCCGAAACGGTGCTTGAAGTCCGTCACTGGACGGACGCCTACTTCAGCTTCACCACCACCCGCGACAGCGGTTTCCGCTTTGAGAACGGTCAGTTCGTGATGATCGGCCTGGAAACCGAGGCGCGACCGCTGCTGCGTGCCTATTCCATCGCCAGCGCCAACTGGGAAGAGAACCTGGAGTTCTTCAGCATCAAGGTGCAGGACGGTCCGCTGACCTCGCGCCTGCAGCACATCAAGCCGGGCGACAAGGTCCTGGTGGGCAAGAAGCCGACCGGCACCCTGCTGATCAGCGACCTGCATCCGGGCAAGCACCTGTACCTGCTGGGTACCGGCACCGGGCTGGCTCCGTGGCTGTCGGTCATCAAAGACCCGGAAACCTACGAGCGCTTCGACAAGGTGATCCTCACCCATGGCGTGCGCTTCGAGAAGGACCTGGCCTACCGCGACCTGTTCGAAAAGGAACTGCGCGAGCACGAGTTCCTGGGCGAGATGATCGGCGACAAGCTGCTCTACTACCCCGCCGTCACCCGCGAGCCGTTCCCCAACCAGGGCCGCCTGACCTCGCTGCTGGAAAGCGGTGAAATGCAGCGCACCCTGGGCCTGCCGGAGCTCAACCCGGAGAATGACCGCGCAATGATCTGCGGCAGCCCGCAGATGCTGGCCGACCTGCGCCAGGTGCTGGACGCACGCGGTTTCCAGACCTCACCCCGCATTGGCACGCCGGGGCATTACGTGTTCGAGCGCGCGTTCGTCGAGAAATAAACGCCGATTCGTTGACCCAACCGTAGAGCCACGCCCTGCGTGGCTGCGACCCCGTCTGACACCTCGCAGCCACGCAGGGCGTGGCTCTACGGGGTTCGATCAGCCAGTGTGGCCCCGGTTACGCCAGCGCTTTTTCAATATCGCCGCGCAGGCTTTCCGGCTTGTCAGTGGGCGCATAGCGCTGCAGCACCTGCCCATCACGCCCGACCAGGAACTTGCTGAAGTTCCATTTGATCCCCTTGGTGCCCAGCAGCCCCGTCTTCTCGGCCTTCAGCCACTGCCACAGCGGGTGCGCCTTGTCGCCGTTGACGTCGATCTTCTCCGACAGCGGGAAATCCACTTCATAGGTCAGCGAACAGAAATTCCGGATCTCCTCGGCGTTGCCCGGCTCCTGATGGCCGAACTGGTCACAGGGGAAGCCCACCACCACCAGCCCGCGCGGACCGTACTCACGCCACAGGGCCTCCAGGCCCTCGTACTGGGGGGTGAAGCCGCATTTGCTGGCCACGTTCACCAGCAGCAGCACTTTGCCCTTGTACTGGTCCAGCGCCTGGGGGTGACCATCCAGGTCCACATACGAGAAATCGAAGGCGGTGGTCATGGCGCGTCTCCAGTAGGCATGCCCCATTGTACCCCCCTGTCGCACATGCCTTTTGACACAAGCCGACCCGGTTTCCCCCGGGTTACCCTCGGGCACTTGTCTGACCGGAGATTTCCCCTTGACCACCCGTCTTGCCCTCGCTGTCGCCGTGACCCTCGGCCTGGCCCTGCCCGCCTACTCCGCCGTGGCTGCCGCCCCGGCCGCCACCGCCGCCCAGCAGGCCAACCCGTTCTTCGCCGACAGCCCGCTGCCGCTGCACTTCCCGCAGTTCGACAAGATCAAGGACAGCGACTTCGCTCCCGCCTTCGACGCCGGCATGGCCCAGCAGCTGAAGGAAGTCGAGGCCATCGCCAACAACAAGGCCAAGCCGACCTTCGACAACACCATCATCGCCCTGGAAAAGAGCGGTGACACCCTGGACCGCGCCACCACCGTGTTCTTCTCGCTGGTCGGTGCCGACACCAACGACACCCGCAAGAAGCTGCAGGCGGATTACTCGGCGAAGTTCGCCGCGCACAGCGACGCCATCGCGCTGAACGGCAAGCTGTTCGCCCGCATCCAGGCGCTGTATGACACCCGCACCCAGCTGGGTCTGGACGCCGAAGGCGTGCGCCTGGTCGAGAAGTACTACGAAAGCTATGTCCGCGCCGGTGCCAAGCTCAACGACGCCGACAAGGCCAAGCTGAAGGAAATGAACGCCGAACTGGCGAACCTGGGTACCAAGTTCAGCCAGAACGTCCAGAACGAAGTGAACGCCTCGGCCGTGGTGGTCGACGACGTCAAACAGCTTGATGGCCTGTCGGCCGAGCAGATCGCCGCCGCCGCCGAAGCCGCCAAGGCACGCAAGCTGGACGGCAAGTACGTCATCGCCCTGCTCAACACCACTGGCCAGCCGCCGCTGACCAACCTGACCAACCGTGACCTGCGCAAGAAGATCTATGAAGCGTCGATCACCCGTGGCAGCCGCGGTGGCGAGTTCGACAACACGGCCCTGGTCTCGCGCATCATGACCCTGCGTGCGGAGAAGGCCAAGATGATGGGCTTCCCCAACTTCGCCGCCTACAACCTGACCAACCAGACCGCCAAGACCCCCGAGGCGGTCAATGCCATGCTGGGCCAGCTGGCTCCGGCCGCGGTGGCCAACGCCAAGCGCGAAGCTGCCGACCTGCAGGCGATGATCGACAAGGAACAGAAGGCCGCCGGCAAGCCGACCTTCCAGCTGGAAGCGTGGGACTGGGCGTTCTACAGCGAGAAGGTGCGCCAGGCCAAGTACAACTTCGACGAATCCCAGCTCAAGCCGTACTTCGAAATGAAGAATGTGCTGGAAAACGGCGTGTTCTTCGCCGCCAACCAGGAATTCGGCCTGACCTTCAAGCAGCGCACCGACCTGCCGGTGTATCACGAAGACGTCACCGTGTATGACGTGTTCGATGCCGACGGCAGCCAGCTGGCGATCTTCATCTTCGACCCGTACGCACGCGCTTCCAAGCGTGGCGGTGCGTGGATGAACTCGTATGTGTCGCAGTCCGAGCTGACCGGCTTCAAGCCGGTGGTGGCCAACCACCTCAACATTCCCAAGCCGCCGGCCGGCCAGCCGACCCTGCTGACCTGGGACGAAGTGACCACCACCTTCCACGAATTCGGCCACGCCCTGCACGGCATGTTCTCGAACGTGAAGTACCCCTACTTCTCCGGCACCTCGGTGCCGCGTGACTTCGTCGAGTTCCCCTCGCAGGTCAACGAGATGTGGGCCGACAATCCGCTGATCCTGAAGAACTACGCCAAGCACTACCAGAACAGCACCGCCATGCCGCAGGCACTGCTGGACAAGGTGATTGCCGCGGCCAAGTTCAACCAGGGCTTCGCCACCACCGAATACCTGGGTGCCGCCATGCTGGACCAGCGCTGGCACCAGATCAGTGCGGCGCAGGTGCCGGCCGCCAAGGGCGTGATGGACTTCGAACGTGCCGCGCTCGAGAAGGACGGCATCTACTTCGCCCCGGTGCCGCCGCGCTACCGCACCCCGTACTTCAGCCACATCATGGGCGGCTACTCGGCCGGCTACTACGCCTACATCTGGTCGGAAGTGCTGGATGCCAACACCCAGAAGTGGTTCCGCGACAACGGCGGCCTGAGCCGCAAGAACGGCGACCACTTCCGCCAGACCCTGCTGTCCAAGGGCGGCAGCGTGGACGCGATGCAGCTGTTCCGCGATTTCGCCGGGCATGAACCGCAGATCGAGCCGCTGCTTGAGAAGCGTGGTTTGACTTCGGAAACGAAGTAACCCTTGAAACCGCCCGGTGACCCCGGGCGGTTTTTCTTATGGGCGTCGCCGCGTTCGCCCCACTCTTTCAGAGAATCATCATCGATTGCGCGCTTCGCGACATCTAGCATCGCGCGGACCCGCTGACGGGTCTTGGAGTTGGAGGTCGATCGTGTGGTTCACGCCCCTGCGGAGAATATGCCCGCTTGCATTTTTGATGGTCTCGCCACTCGCAGCAAAAGCGATGTGTTGCCCCGGCGATGTAAATGTCATCAAGTCATCAGGTAGCGGGCTTGGACAGACGCAACCATTGGCTACCGACCAGAGCTTGGATCCGCTATGGAATGTGCACGCCTTTGAGCGTGATTCGATCAGCTACTTCCAGATCAGCGATATAGCCGAAGGCCTGCTCTTCATCATTGCAAAATCTGGAGACGTGTTCTGGCTTTTGCCAGCAGGCACCATCGACACTCAAGTTGCCCTACCGTCTGACCACCAACCTCAACGCCCAACGCTGGACGCGAAAGAAGTGTTCAGGCATCCGGACTTCACGCTACTAGTAAGTGGCACCGGAAAGGCGGCAGTCTGGCGGGTCGAGAATCACCCCACCAGGCCCTGACATGTCCACTACTCTCTAAAGAACATTCGGATTCGATTACGGCGGCACTGTACCGTGCCGCCGTAAGCCTGCGTGCGGCCGCTAAGTCGCCCAATCGCCATCGTCACGGTACTCCGTGACAAACACCGGCGCGAGTCCAGCGTCCCCACAGTCACGACTATTCCCCGGCTGGCTCCCACTTGGCCGCAGCGCGCTCGGATCTTTAGCTGGCCAGGTTCATTCTCCAGCAGCAAGGATACGGCCTCGGTCAAGGCGCGATACGCCGTCAATTGAAGGTCCAAGCTGAGACGACAGGGGTCTCCCACCAGGAATGGCTGAGCCATGCGATCCGTCTGCTCCCACGCGTCCCCGATTCCACCTACCTGTAGTGCAAGGTAGAGTCCAACATGCTCCATTGTGGTCGGATACACCATATTGGCCTGCTCACGGAACTGACGTGAATGCACCGTGGCAACATTCAACAGGCTGTTCGCGACCTCGTGGTGGCCCTTGGCCCTCATCCATTCCACAGTGTCGCTAAGCGCCACATCGAGCTTGTCGCCAATGCTCCGCAGGCTGACCACGCGATTCCGCAGCTCGCGCTCGCTTGTGCAATGCGAGGATCTTGCGTTCAAGATCGCCTCACGCTTCGCCCTTGCTTGAACTACGTACTGGCGATAGTGGTGAGTAATCCGTGATCCAAGCGCCAGCAGTGCGGTACCTGCAACTGCAACGAGCAGCTGGATCCTGAAAGAATCAAGATCGAATGATTCTGGCAACCCGGTGACAGGCGTGCTGATTCGGACGAATATGCTCATGATCGGCATTCCAATCGCAGCACCCCACCAGCCCTGCAGGCAGGTCAACGCAATAAGCGGCATCGCCATGAGCAACTGAATGATGGCCCTCTCAGTTGTGGATTCCTTCGGCAAGACGACCGAAAGGGCACCAAGTGTCAGAAGGGAAATAGCTGCGTAGGTCGTAGGAAGGCCTCGCCACGACTTCCTATCGATCTCTTCACGTCTAACCCAAAGCAGTGCCAGGGGTGAGATGGTCAGGATCGCCATGTATTGGCCGATCACATTGCGAGACGCAACCGTCGCGAACCCACCCGCTGGCGGTGACGGCCACAGCGCATGTGCCAAGGCCAGATTCCCGACACCGACCAACGTCGCCACGGCGAGTGCCACGATGAGCAACCACGTGTCTGTTTTACTGGCAATCGAACGGCGATGTACATAAACAATGATCGCGGCAACGGGAAACTGATAGGCCGACGAGATCACCACCCAATCCAAGCCATACTTTTCCATCAAGGGGATTCGAAGGTGCGCGAAGTACGCGTACTCTCCCAGCAGCAGATACGGCCACATGCTCGGACGGCACACCAGCAACGCTGCAACACGAATACCGGCAGGAAGGAAAAGCTGCTCCAGCGACACCTGCCGCGAAGCCCAGCACGCCGCCGCGTAAAGCGCGGCAACCAGTAACCCTTCCGGCAGCTCCAGCAACCGCGCTTGAAATCCCCGTACCAGCTTGCTGTCCGACATCCCTACCCTCCTTAGGTGGGCCGTTGTCGCAATCCGTCTGCGACGCCTGCCTGTTGCGAGGGCGCGAAAGTAGCGGGTGCGTTGCGGGGGAGCAATGCGATTTATGGGGATTGCGGCAAAGTTGAAAAAGTTCCTATGTGGTGGTCAAGCGTGGTTTAGAGTTCGTGGGGATCAAGCCCGCCGTGTCGGGGGGCGAGGATGTCGTAACGGACACACGCGCGATTCCGATTTGGGTCCATGCGTTGAAGCGGTGATCGTCGTTATCGGCAGTCGTCTTGCGACCGACTCTAGTTCCACACAATCCTGCTATCGGGGGGCTATGTAGCCGCCTGACACACCATTGGGTGAAAGGACGAGCTGCCACAGCTGTGCGTGGCGGCAGCGGAAGCTGGCCATGGAACCCGCCAGATAGAAGCGCCACATGCGCTTGAAGCGTTCGTCGTAACGCTGCGGGTCGAGGCGCGGCCATGCGGCTTCGATGTTCGCCCGCCAGGCCTGCAGGGTGCGGTCGTAGTCCGCACCGAAGCTGTGCCAGTCTTCCAGCACGAACAGTCCTTCATTGGCGACGGTGATCTGCGCGGCGGAGGGCAGCATCGAATTGGGAAAGATGTAGCGCGCGATCCACGGGTCGGTGCGGTGGCGCGAGATGTTGCTGCCGATCGTGTGCAGCAGGAACAGGCCGTCCGGTTTCAGGCAACGGCGAGCTGTCTCGAAGTACGTGCGGTAGTTCTTGTCGCCCACATGCTCGAACATGCCCACCGAAAGAATGGCGTCGAAAGACTCGTCGAGCTCGCGGTAATCCTGCAGACGGATCTCCACCGGCAGGCCGGCGCAGCGTTGCCGCGCGAACTCGGCCTGTTCCTGGGAAATGGTGATGCCCACGCCGGACACGCCGTAGCGGGTGGCTGCATATTCCAGCGCTTCGCCCCAGCCGCAGCCGA
Organism: Stenotrophomonas sp. 278; assembly: GCF_003935715.1. Taxonomy (GTDB): domain Bacteria; phylum Pseudomonadota; class Gammaproteobacteria; order Xanthomonadales; family Xanthomonadaceae; genus Stenotrophomonas; species Stenotrophomonas maltophilia_AH. Next base: position 35,238 of record NZ_RHPP01000014.1, read on the forward strand.
TGTCGAGTACGCGCTGGCCCGGGCGCAGCCGCAGCTTGCGGCAGATCAGGTCGAGCTTGGCTTCCTGCGCGCTGTCCAGGTCGACCGCATCGGCCCAGTAGCCGCAGCTGTAAACCAGCCGGCGGCCGAGCATGGCCTGGTAGAGGTCGTTGCCGAGGTCGTAATGGCGCTTGCCCACTTCCAGACCGCCGCTGCCGGCCTGCAGATTGAACAGCCGTGCTTTCAACGCATCGGCCAGTTCGCGCCAGCCGTGCACGCGTTCGTCCAGATGCGCCTGCATCAGGTGCAGCAGGAAGCCGTCCAGCGAGACGGCCTCCCACTGCCCGTCCATGTAGCTTTCGCCCAGGCCGAGAGAGCCGTGGGCGATCACCCGCGAATAGAAGTGTTCGTCGTGGACCTGCAGGTCATGCGGGCGGTGGCCGCCCACGATGACATCCGCTTCGAGCAGCAGTTCGGCAACCCGATGCTGCAGCCCGACGTCCACGCACGCCTCCGCCTCAGCCTTGCGCGAACAGCCCGGCGAACGCCGGTGCCACGTGCGGAACCAGCAGGCTCGCCGGCACGTCCACGGTCTGGGTGCCGTCCGAGTACGGCCCCACCTGGTATGGCGGGAACACGAAACGCAACGCGGTGATGTGGCCCTGCGGGTCGGTCACCGGCTGGAACTGGCTGAAGTTGTCAGCGCTGGCCCCGGTGCCGTCGGCGATCATGCGGCTGGCGCTGCGCAGGGATTCCTGCAGCTGGCCCGGCTCCATGTCTTCGGCGCTCAGGCGGGTGGCCACGCGCTCACGCAGCTGGTCGGCCACGTAGTCGCTCACCGCCGCCCAGCCCTTCGTATCGGGAATGAGCGATTCGGCGGTCAGCAGTTTCTGCTGGTCCGGCAGCCACACGAAACGCGCCACCAGCGGCTCGCCGTGCGCGCCACCGGTGTAACGGCTGCCGTCGGCACTGACTACCACCAGTTGGGGCGTTTCCAGCAGCTTCTCGAAAGTCAGTGACAGCTCATACGGCATGGTCGGGGTGTCGTTACCCAGCCCGTCGACCGCCTGCTGCAGCTCGCCGCGTGCGGCGGTCGCATAGTCCGACAGCGCCTTGGCCAGGCCCGGATACTGGCTTACGTCCTGCGGATAGGTAATACCGACCACCGCCTTGGGGGTGTTCTCGATCACATCGCGCAGCTCGACGGGGGCCTCGGGGGCCGCCGGAGCATCCATGTTTTCCGGCAGCGTGGCCGTGGCTCCCTCTGCCGGTGTCTGCGTGGGCGTTTCAGCGTCGCGCTTGCAGCCCGCCACCAGCACCAGACCCAGTGCCAGCGCCCAGCCGCCGTAACCCAATGCCCGGCGGTTTCCTGCGATCTTCATTGCAATCCCCTTGTTGAATCCCCGCATGATGATCCTTCTTCCGTGAAGCACAACTCATCGTTGTTCAGCCGAGCAGCAGGTCCTGGTACTCGTCATGGTGCCGGTCCAGAAACGCCTCGGCATACTCGCAGGCCGGTATCACCTTGTAGCCCTGCTCGCGGGCGAACCGCAGCGCCACCTTGGTCAGCTCGCCGGCAATGCCGCGCCCGCCGATCTCCTCGGGCACGCCGGTATGGACGATGGTCATCCGCTTGCGCTTGATCTGGTAGTCGAGCACCGCCTCATACCCCCTGACCCGGGCCTTGAACCGGTGGTGGACCTGGTCGTGTTCGACCTCGTAAGCCAATCCGGGCGGGGTTACAGAAGCCATGGGCGACGTCTCCTGCGGCAACAGCGGGGATAGTGCGGAGCCGGCCGCCACGGCCGCGTGAAGCCTGAATCGGGGCAGTTGTGGACGTTGAGCGTCATATCCGCCCCTAAAGTCCGCCCGGCTCAAGCCGATACAGGGAACTGACAGGTCGCAAAAGCTGGCACGAGCCTTGCGATATCTGCCTGCCCTCTCCGTGTCATAAGGAGTCGTACATGGACCACGTACCTGCACCCTCGCTGCCCGCCGACGCCGACAGCTCGCTGCTGGAAGGCCTGTTCCAGCTGGCCCTCAATGGCCAGACCCAAGGGTCGGAATTCGACCTGATCGACCATGAGGTCTACACCCGGCTGCTCAGCGCCTACGGTGTCGACGGCCGCATCGCGGCGTGATGGTGGCGGGTCACGACCAACGGTCGTGACCTACCCGATCGGCATCCCCGATCGGCATCCCCGGTAGGTCACGACCGTTGGTCGTGACCTCGCCCTGCGATCAACCGCCCATCAGGTTGAAACGCGGGTTGCTCAGCTCACGCAGGAAGTGCTGGAAAATCTCCGGGCGCATCGCCAGCATGAACAGCACACCGAACGCGGCACCGGCGAGGTGCGCGCTGTGGTTGATGCGGTCACCGCCGCGGCGGTCCATCCAGATGCTGTAACCCACGTAGAAGGCGGCATAGATGATCGCCGGCGCGGGAATGAAGAACACGAAAATGATGCTCCACGGGCTCAGCAGGATGAAGGCGAACAGCACCGCCGACACCGCGCCCGACGCGCCCAGGCTGAGGTAGTTCGGGTTCTTCTGGTTCTTCAGGTAACTGGGCAGGATCGACACCAGCAGCGCACCCAGGTAGAACGCCGGGTACGTCAGGTAGCTGCCGGTCAGACCCAGCATCACCCGTTCGATCTGCCCGCCGAAGAAGAACAAGGTGATCATGTTGAACGCCAGGTGCGCCAGATCCGCATGGATGAATCCATACGTGATCAGGCGGTCGTACTGGCGTTTGCGGTCCACCGCCGGCGGCCACAGGATCAGGCGGTCGGCGAGTGCACGGTTTTTGAACGCCATCCACGACACCAGGACGGTGATGGCGATCAACAGCAGGTTCACGGGGGTCATCGGGGTACTCAGGCAGCGCGGTAGTTGTCGACCATACGATAACGCTTGGCATACCAACCGAAGGCCAACGCCGCGACAAAGGCGAAGCCGGCGAAGAAGAACATCAGGAACGCGGCCTCGCTCAGGCCGGTACTGGCGATCTTGTGGGTCACCGTCTCATTGCGCACGGCGGCGTTGGACAGCAGCACCCACAGGTTGCCGATGGTAGTGGTCAGGTTCCAGAAGCTCATCACCACGCCCTTCATGGCCTGCGGGGCCTGGCTGTAGGCAAACTCCAGCCCGGTGGCCGACACCAGGACCTCACCGAAGGTCAGCAGTGCATACGGCAGCACCTGCCAGAAGATGGACATGGCGTCGCCACCGTCCATCATCACCTGGATGCCACCCACCACCACCCAGGCCAGACCGCTGAAGGCGATGCCCGCGGTCATGCGGCGCAGCGCGGTCGGCTCGAAGCCGAAGCGGCGCAGGGCCGGGTACAGCACCAGGTTGTTGAACGGAATCAGGATCATCACCAGCAGCGGGTTCAGTGCCTGCATCTGCGAGGCGGTGAACCAGGACGGCATGCTCATCTGCTGGCCCTGCAGCACCCACGTGGAGGCCTTCTGGTCGAACAGCGAGAAGAACGGCGTGGTCAGCGCGAAGATCACCAGCACGCGCAGCACCGAGCGCACGCCTTCCACGGCTTCGGCCGGGTGCGACGCGCGGGCGCGATCGAGCTGGATCCAGGTGCCACCGCCCACACCCGCCAGCACCAGCACCAGCGCGATGCACAGGCAGATCACGATGCCCAGGGTGCCCACCAGGCCCATCGAGGCTACCGCCAGCACCAGGCCCAGCACCGCCAGGGTCAGGCCCGGACGGCCTTTGCCCGGCACCTGGGCGGTCAGCGCGGTACGCACCACGTTGCCGAACGAATGCGGGTCTTTCGGCGGCAGCGGCACCAGCACATAGCGCTTGCGGCCCAGCCAGAACACGAAGGTGGCGACGAACATCAGGATGCCGGGAATACCGAACGCCCACTGCGGGCCGAGGTTCTTCAGCGCCAGTGGGATCAGCAGCGAGGCGAACAGCGAGCCGAAGTTGATGATCCAGTAGAAGGCGTCAAACACCACCTTGGCCAGGTGCTTGTTGCTCTGGTCGAACTGGTCGCCCATGAACGAGGCCACCAGCGGCTTGATCCCGCCCGCACCCAGTGCGATCAGGCCCAGGCCCAGGAAGAAGCCTTCGCGACTGTTCTCGAACACCGCCAGGCAGGCGTGGCCGGCGCAGTAGACCAGGCTGAACCACAGAATGGTGTGGTATTTGCCGAAGAACTTGTCAGCCAGCCAGCCGCCCAGCAGCGGGAAGAAGTACACGCCGATCATGAAGCTGTGCATGATGTCCTTGGCCTCGCCCGCCCGTCCTTCGGCGGTGATCTCCTGCAGCAGCAGCGAGGTGATCAGGAACTGCACCAGGATGTTGCGCATCCCATAGAAGCTGAACCGCTCGCAGGCCTCGTTGCCAATGATGTACGGAATCTGCCCTGGCATTTTTCCCTTGCCAGCGCTGGCGGCTGCATGCGTGCTCATTCGATGGGGCTGTCCTGCGTGTATAAAGGGTGAAAGGGTACCGGAAGGGCCGCAGCGGCGCACGTTGCGCCCGGACGTGACAGCCGGCCGTATCCATGGCAGGCCTCCTGTGGCCGGGGTCACGGCGCGTCGACGACAGATGCGTAAACTTATCGTTATGCCCCCCCTCCCCTCGGTTGGACCGGGACGCTGGCCCTGCTGGCTCCTGCTGATGCTGCTGGTTGCGCCCACCGCCCTGGCCCATGCCCGTCAGGGTGAAGCCGCGCCGCGCCTGCTCAAGGTGGCTACGCTGGAACTGCCGGTGCAGGACGACACCCAGTGGCAGCAGCGCCGCGACCAGGTCCTGCAGGTGCTGGAGGCGCTCCAGCCCGATGTCATCGCGGTGCAGCGCGTGCAGCAGGACAAGAGCCGCCACAATCCGGCCTGCTGGCTGGCGGTGCGCCTGCGCTACAGCTGCGACTTCGTTACCGCCGATCCGCCGAGCCAGCCGCTGCGCCAGGGCAGCGCCATGCTCAGCCGGCTGGAGGTGGTCGAGGACGGGGTGACCCTGCTGCACCCGCCCGGGCGCTACAGCGCGGCGGGGATGCTGCGGGTGAAGCAAGGCCAGGACCTGATCAACGTCTATGTGGCCCGGCTGTGGCCGGAGCCGGACGAAGCGGCGATTCGTCGCCACCAGACCAGTGACCTGATGACCTGGATCGGGGCCACCGCCGATGGCCTGCCCTCGCTGATTGCCGGGGCCTATGCGGCCAGCACGCATGAGCTGGTGAGCAGTTCGCCCGGGTTCCAGCCGGCACGGAAGAATCCGGGTGAGCGGGTCGAGCCGCCGTCGGTCGCGGGCAGCGCGACGCGGGCGCATGGACTGGATGTGCTGTTCCAGGTGAAGCATTTCAGCGGGGTGAGCCTGGAGGCGGTGAAGCTTGATTCGGACGGCGAGCCGGTGCGCCTTGGGGTAATGGCCACGCTGCAACTGCAGGACGCTGCTCTATAACGTAGAGCCGGGCTTGCCCGGCGGCCCGCCGACCCCGCCGAAAGCAGCCGGGCAAGCCCGGCTCTACGGTTGGTCGCACGGCGCAGGCACCGCGCGCAGGTGCCACACACAAAAACGGCCGGGCGATTCCCGGCCGTTTGGCGTCACACGTACCTGCGATCAGGCGATCGCTTCCTGGTAGCGGCGCTCCACTTCGTTCCAGTCGACCACGTTGAAGAACGCGCCGATGTATTCCGGGCGACGGTTCTGGTACTTCAGGTAGTAGGCGTGTTCCCACACGTCCAGCGCCAGGATCGGGGTGTTGCCGTCCATCAGCGGGCTGTCCTGGTTGGCGCTGCTTTCCACCACCACCTTCTTGTCCGGGGTGACGCTCAGCCAGGCCCAGCCACTGCCGAAGCGGGTCAGTGCGGCCTTGGTGAAGGCTTCCTTGAACTTTTCGAAACCGCCCAGCTGGGCGTCGATGGCCTTGGCCACGTCGCCGACCGGATTGCCACCGGCATTGGGAGCCATCACGGTCCAGAACAGGGTGTGGTTGGCGTGACCGCCACCGTTGTTGCGGACCACGCCCTGCAGGTTTTCCGGCAGCGACTTGGTCTTCTTGACCAGCTCTTCCACCGGCAGGTCGGCGTATTCGGTGCCCTCCAGCGCGGCATTGACGTTGTTGATGTAGGTCTGGTGATGCTTGGTGTGATGGATTTCCATCGTGGCCGCATCAATGTGCGGCTCAAGTGCGTCGTAGGCGTAGGACAGCTTGGGGAGGGTGTAGGCCATGTGATTCTCCTGGTAGCTCACTCACCCGGTGCGTTCCGGGCGTTGCGTGTCGATGATGGGGATGGTCCGCCAGCTTACCAAGGGGCATGTAAACAAATCTGAGTTCCAGGTGGTGCGCTTGTTATGCAGCGGTGACGAAGCGCTCACGCCGCGCGTTACATTAGTGCCGGTTCCCCTTCTGCTCTTCTCCATGCGCAAGCCACTCCTGCTGCTGGTCGCGATCGTGCTGCTGATCGGCGGCCTGTTCGCCATCAAGGAATCCCAGCGTCCGCCGCCGCCACAGTTCGCGCCATCACTGACCGGTGAAGCAGCGCCGCCCGACACTGGCTCGCCTGCGCGCGCCAATGACCCGCTTCCGCCGTTCCTGCCCCCGGAAGCGCGCCGGACCATCGCCCTTATCCAGCGCGGCGGCCCCTATCCGCACCGCCAGGACGGCAGCGTGTTCGGCAACCGCGAGCAGCGCCTGCCCGAACGACCGCGTGGCTATTACCGTGAATTCACCGTGGAAACGCCCGGGGCTCCCAATCGCGGCGCGCGCCGCATCGTGACCGGCGGCAACCCACCCACCGGCTGGTTCTACACCGATGACCACTATGAAACCTTCCGCAGTTTTGACGTCCCCCCGGCCGGGAGCTGGCAATGACTCATGATCCGTTCGACCTGGGGTTGCATGACCTCAACAATGCTGGCGTGTACGCCATTGGCAACGACGATGTCGGCCCGCTGTCGGCGGCGATGCGTGACGCCGGGCTGAAAGTGCTGCGCGTGGACCTCGACGGATGTGCCGACAAACGCACCCTGCTCGCCCGCCTCGCCGCACAGCTGGATTTTCCGCAGGGAACGGGCGGCAACTGGGATGCGTTGTCGGACAACCTGCGTGACCTGGCCTGGCAGAAATCGCCGGGCGGCTATGCGTTGTTTCTGAGCGACGCCGATGGCCTGCGCGATGCCGGTGCGGCCGAATTCGAGACACTGCTGGATGTGCTGGATGAAGCCAGCCAGAGCTGGGCGCAGCAGGACGTGCCGTTCTGGGCGTTCGTGGCGTTGAAGGACGTGCCCGCGGCGGAATGATTCCGCGCCACGACCAACGGTCGTGGCCTACCGGCTTCCGTTGTCTTCCTGGAACTCTTTCTTGAACGGCACATCCGGCGGTGGCCGCGCCACCGCTGGCTGATCCTGCATGTTCGGGTCGGTCAAGCCGCAGCCGCCACCGAACTGCAGGACTGAAATCACGCAGGAAATCTTCGAGTTGGTGCCGGGAATCGGGATCTCCATGGTCTGGATGCCCCGGCGCACCCACTCGGCCAGCAACGACTCGTTCGGGGCCCAGTACTTGTCGAACGAGGTCGGCGTGTAATCATATGGCGGGCGCTTGAGCCAGGTGCCGGACTGGGCGATGCGCTCGCGGCTCCAACCATCGTTCGCGCCGCCGGGAGCGCCACGTTCGCTGTTGCCGCTGCCGTCCTGGTTCGGCACGCGCACGCTGCCGTCGGCGTTGAACAGCCCATCGCCGGTGCGACCGGTGCCCTGGTTGGCCTGAGCGGTGCTGCCCGGAGCGTTGCGTGAGGCTGCGCCCCAGTCGTCGCCGCGGGCGGGTGTGGACCAGTCGCCTGGATTGGGAGCCGGGCGTGCGGCGGGGGTGGCCGAAGGCGACGGGGTCGCTGATGCGGCGCTGCGCGCGGGCGACTGCGACGATGCTGCGGGGGACGTGGACGTAGAGCCGGGCTCTGCCCGGCTGGCCGACGGCGACGGCGCGGACGACAGCGGGGCAGAGCCCCGCTCTACAACAGCGGGTGTCGGTGTCGTTGAAGACGCGGATGCGGGTGTCGTCGAAGACGCCGGTGTCGGGGGTGTCGGGGTTGCCGACGGTGCCGGCGTCGCCGCCTGCACCGGACGCGGCGGCGCGTTGGGAACGGTGCGCTCGCGCACCGCCACCTCGGGACTGCGGGTCGGCGGACGCACCGTAACCTCGCGCGACGGCAACTGCGGAATGGTCACATCCACTACCGGCACCGAAGTCACTTCGCGCTCCCGCACCTGTACGTCGCGTTGCGGCAGGGTCACTTCCACGCGCGGCATCGGAACGGGAACTGCGGGTGTCGGTGCGGTCACCACGGTGACTTCGCGCTCGCGCACGGTGATCTCTCGCGGACGCAGCTGCGGCTCGATGGGGCGCAGCTGCGGCGTGGTCGGGGTGACCTGCGGAGCTTCCACGGTTGTGACCGTGCGTTCGCGGACGGTCACTGTCGGGACGTCGCGCGGCACCACCCGCACCTCGGTGCGCGGCACGGTCGTCGGCGGCACCACGAAGTCGGTGGTGGCTTCGGCCACGTCGGTGGCCTGGATCGGCTGCTCCACGACCGGCACCGGCGTGGGCGGCGTCGCTTGCGGTTCGGGTGGCGGCGCGGCCGCGACCGGGGTTGGCGGCACGACTTCGGCTGGGACCGGCGTCGGTGGCGATGGTTCGCTCGCCGTAGTAGAGCCGGGCTCTGCCCGGCTGGCCGTTGGCGGTGTGTCGGCGGGCTGGGGTTGGCTGGCTTCGTTCAGCGGGGCAGAGCCCCGCTCTACATTCGCGCGGGCAGACACCGCGTTGGCCGGGCGCGCAGCGACCGCAGCGTTCGGTTGCGCCGCCCCAGCGTTGCTCGGCTGTGCTGCCTCCGCATCGCCAGGTTGCCCGCCACCGCCATCCTCGGCCGGCGTGCCCTGCCCAATGAAGTCCACCCGCATGCGCCCGCCGTCACCGCCCTGCTCCGGCTCGACCGGCGGACGGATCACTGCCACCCACACCAGCAGCAGCGCGAACATCACATGCAACAACACGCTGATCGCCGCGGATGTCCAGCGCATCCAGCGCTGGTCGCGCGGGGCCGGATCCCAGGTCTGCCACGCCAGACGGCGCAGGGCCTGCGGGAAGCTCAACGCGGGCAAGCGCCCGGGCGACCCCGGCAGCGGACGCTGCATCAGCTGGGCAACCATCTCGGTGGCCCTTACTGAGTAAGGCACAGGCTTCAGCGCGCGCAACCATAGACCCCAGCCGTACGGCAGGCCGGTGGTTTTTTCCAGAATGCGCTTGTCCGGCTGCCGTGACAGCAGCCAAGCAAGGATGTCGTCAGCCCGGCGCAGAGGCACGCAGCGGAATCAGGCTGCCGTACCGCGGGGAATATACGGGGCATGACCGCTGTCGTGGTCGGTCGCGTCACGCACGGCGGTGATGCCGGGCACGCGGCCCATCAGCGTTTTCTCAATGCCCTGCTTCAAGGTGACATCGGCCATGCCACAGCCCTGGCAGCCGCCGCCGAAGCGCAGCAGCACCACGCCATCGGCCGAGACTTCCTGCACGGCCACGCGGCCGCCATGCGAGGCCAGCTGTGGGTTGACCTCGTTTTCCACCACCCAGTGGACGCGTTCGACCAGCGAGGCCGATTCAGCGGGGGCTTCACCCTTGATCTTCGGGGCCTTGATGGTCAGCTGCTGACTGCCGGCGGCGTTGCTGACGAAGTCGATCTCGGCTCCGTCCAGCCAGCCGACGCTGTCGGAGGCCACGTAGAGCGTGAATCCGTCGCAGTCCACGGCCCATTCGTCGCCAAGCAGGTCGGTCGGTTCGGCGAACTCCAGGCGCGCGTCGGCGCGCGGGGTGCCCGCGTCAACGGCACTCAGGCGCACGCCCATTCCGGGCACGGCTTCGCGCTCGATGAGTTTGCGGAAATAGGTCTGGGCAGTGTCAGAGATCTGGATCATCCGGCTATTCTAGCGGCTTACATGTTATGCGCTCATTCGGTTTATACACTGTCCGGCGCATTGTTCAGGCATACAGATGGTGGAGGATTCCATGACCGACCTGATTCCCCTGGCCCAGGCCCATTGCGTGCCCCGTCGGGGCAGCGACCACAAGCTGGGTCAGGCCCGCATTGCCGAGCTGCTGCCGCAGGTTCCGGGCTGGGAGCTGGCCGAACAGGGCCAGGCCCTGACCCGTACGTTTACGTTCAAGGACTACTACCGGACCATGGCCTTCGTGAATGCCCTGGCCTGGGTGGCCCACGCCGAGGACCATCACCCCGACCTGGGCGTGCACTACGACCGCGCGGTGGTGCGCTTTTCCACCCACGATGTGGGCGGATTGAGCGAGAACGACTTCATCTGTGCAGCCAAGGCTTCGGCCCTTACGGAGTAATTCGCATGAAAATGGTCCATGCCGCCCTGTCGGGCGTTTCGTTGTTGGTGCTGACCGCGTGCTCGGGCTCCTCGGAGCCGGCGGCTCCGGTGGCCGCCCCGACCGAAGTGGCCGCGGTCAAGACTCCGCCGCCGCAGTACCCCATCGAGCTGGCCTGCCAGAACATCGGCGGAACCAGCACCCTGAAGGTGGTGATCGGCCCTGACGGTAAACCAAGCGAAGTGACGCTGGCCACCAGCAGTGGCAACAGCGCGCTGGACGAGCAGGCGCGCACCGCGGTGCAGGGCTGGCAGTTCAAGGCCGCGACCCGGGCGGGCCAGCCGGTGTCGAGCAGGATCCAGGTACCGGTGACGTTCAATCCGCCGCAGCCCAAGCCGGATGAGTGCTTTGCCATTGAGGAACGGCTGCGTCGCGGCGGTTGATTGGACACGTTGACAGTCCGGACTGATCGGCACCGCACAGCCGGGCAAGCCCGGCTCTACAAGGACGCTTCGCTGCATGCCTGATTTTTCCGCTGAGAATGTAATCACGGCCCTGCTGGTCACCCTCGCCGCTGGTCTGGCCACCGGATTGGGCAGCCTGATGGTGCTGTTCTCGCGCCGCCCCAACCCCCGCCTGCTGGCGTTCGGGCTGGCCTTCGCCGGCGGCGCGATGGTGTTCGTGTCGCTGACCGAGATCCTCAACAAGGCGATTGATTCGTTCACCCAGGCCTATGACGCGCGGCTGGGCTTCGCCTATGGCACGGCGGCATTCCTGGGCGGCGTGCTGCTGATCGTGCTGATCGACCACCTGATCCCCAACCCGCACGACAGCCTGGACAAGCAGGACCCGATGTACCGCGACAACAACCGCGCCTACATCAAGCGCGTGGGTCTGTTGACGGCCGTGGCGATCACCGCGCACAACTTCCCGGAAGGGCTGGCCACCTTCTTCGCCACGCTGGAAAGCCCCTCGGTGGGCATGCCGCTGGCGTTCGCGATTGCGATCCACAACATTCCCGAAGGCATCGCGATTGCGGTGCCGGTGTACTTCGCCACGCAGAACAAGGGGTACGCCTTCCTGGCCAGCCTGGCCTCGGGCCTGGCCGAGCCGATCGGCGCGATCATCGGCTATGCGGTGCTTTCGAACGTGCTGACCCACGCCACCTTCGGCTGGGTGTTCGGTCTGATTTCCGGGGTGATGGTGTTCCTGGCCCTGGACGAACTGCTGCCGGCAGCCAAGCGCTACGCCAAGGGTCACGAAACCGTCTACGGTCTGGTGGCCGGCATGGGCAGCCTGGCGATCAGCCTGGTGTTGTTCAAGTGGTGATTCGCCGCCATGTGATTGCACACGCTGCGTGACGCCGGGCGACGCCCGGCTCTACGGATCCGTGCAATCAGGGATCAGCCGAGGCGATTGAGAGCCTCGGCCAGTTCTTCGGCCAGCGGGGCGTTGAGGACGTAGGGGGTCTTGCCGCTGTCCAGGGCGAACTCCAGCGAGGCGGCGTGCAGGAACAGGCGTTTGAGGCCGATCTGCTCGCGAAGCCGCTTGTTGACGTCCGGTTCGCCGTATTTGTCGTCACCGGCGACCGGATGCCCCAGATGCTGGGCGTGTACGCGGATCTGGTGGGTACGGCCGGTTTCGATCCGCACCTCGCAGTACGAATGTCCACCCCGGCGCTCCAGCACCTTGAAGTGGCTGATCGACTCCTTGCCGATCGCGTTCACCTGTACGTGGCGCTCGCCGCCCTGGCGCAGGCCCACGTGCAGCGGCGCGTCCACCGTCATGGTGCCGTCCGGCATGCGCCCCACCAGCAGGGTCAGGTAGCGCTTGCGGATGCCCGCGCCGTGGTCTTCACGCAGCAGCGCCTGCAGTTCGCTCAGCGCCGAGCGCTTCTTGGCCACCACCAGCAGGCCCGAGGTGTCCCGGTCCAGCCGGTGCACCAGTTCCAGCGTCTTGCCCGGGCGCAGCGCGCGCAGCGTCTCGATCGCGCCGAAGCTGATCCCGCTGCCCCCGTGACTGGCGACCCCCGAAGGCTTGTTCAGGGCCAGCAGCCGGTCGTCCTCAAAGACTATCGCCGCCTCCAGGCGCTTCATGAACGCCTCCGGCGGTGTCGCTTTGTCTCCTTCCTCGGTGAGACGCACCGGCGGCACCCGGACTTCATCCCCCGCTTCCAGCTTGCGCTCGGCCTTGGCGCGGCCGCCGTTCACCCGCACCTGGCCGCTGCGCACCAGCTTGTATACCAGGCTGCGCGGAGCCCCTTTCAGCTGGCCCAGCAGGAAGTTGTCCAGGCGTTGCCCGGCGCGGTCGGACGGAACTGTGATCATGCGCACGCTGGTCTTGGTGTCAGCGGACTTTGGGGACGGCTCGGAGACGGTCATTGGCCTTTTATTCTGTTACACTCGGCGGGCGAGATAAGGGATTGATTTCGTTGGAAGTTGTTCTGGGCCAGAAGCCCGGCTTCCTTCGATTCCGGCACAGTGCGCAGCCACCGCCCCCGGGGCGGCCATGTTAGCGGCTCACCGGCGGTCCCGGCCATCGCCGGATGCCTGACAAGCGTCTGCGCTGAAAAAATGACCCTGTGGCGCTCCAGCCTGGCTGACAGCTGCCTCCGGCCCGCAACACCCAAACCAAAAAAATGTAGCGCTCCCGCGGCCTGCCGTGGTGTTGAAGCGCTGGAAGCCCAAGCCGCCCTCCCCGCGCCTGCGCGATGGGCGAGCAAGCGTGACCAGAAGCGAAACCCCATGGCGTTCCGCGCGGTAGCAGCGCGCGAGGAACGCAACAATGAAGCGAATGCTGATCAATGCCACGCAGGCTGAAGAGCTGCGGGTAGCCATCGTGGATGGCCAGACGCTGTACGACATCGACATCGAACAGCCGTCCAAGGAACAGAAGAAGTCGAACATCTACAAGGGCCGCATCACCCGCCTGGAGCCCTCGCTGGAAGCAGCGTTTGTTGAATACGGCGGCGACCGTCACGGCTTCCTGCCGCTGAAGGAAATTTCCCGCGATTACTTCCAGGCCGGGGTCGACCACAACAAGGCGACCATCCGCGAACTGCTGCGTGAAGGCCAGGAAGTCGTTGTCCAGGTGGACAAGGAAGAGCGTGGCAACAAGGGTGCCGCCCTGACCACGTTCATTTCGCTGGCCGGCCGCTACATGGTGCTGATGCCCAACTCGCCCACCGCCGGTGGCGTGTCGCGTCGCATCGAGGGCGAAGACCGCGCCGCCCTGAAGGACGCGCTGGACAAGCTGAACATCCCCGACGACATGGGCGTGATCATCCGCACCGCCGGTGTCGGCCGTGACGCCGAAGAACTGCAGTGGGACCTGGACTACCTACTGCAGGTCTGGAAGGCCATCGCCGAAGCCGCGCTGACCAAGCCGGCTCCGTTCCTGATCTACCAGGAATCGCGCCTGATCGTGCGCGCCCTGCGTGACTACCTGCGCGCCGATGTCGGCGAGATCCTGGTCGATACCGAGGAACTGTACGAAACCGCGCGCGAATTCATGCAGCAGGTGATGCCGCAGACCCTGCGCAAGCTCAAGCACTACAAGGACGACATTCCGCTGTTCAACCGCTTCCAGATCGAATCGCAGATCGAAGGCGCGTATGAACGCAACGTCCGCCTGCCGTCCGGCGGCTCGATCGTGGTCGACCAGACCGAAGCCCTGACCGCCATCGACGTCAACTCCTCGCGCGCCACCAAGGGCAGCGACATCGAGGACACCGCCTTCCAGACCAACCTGGAAGCGGCCGAAGAAGTCGCCCGCCAGCTGCGTCTGCGCGACCTCGGCGGCCTGGTGGTGATCGACTTCATCGACATGTCGTCCAACAAGCACCAGCGCGAAGTGGAAAACCGCCTGCAGAACGCGCTGAAGTACGACCGCGCGCGCGTGCAGCTGGGCCGCATCTCGCGCTTCGGCCTGATGGAAATGAGCCGCCAGCGCCTGCGTCCGAGCCTGGGCGAATCCAGCCAGATCATCTGCCCCCGCTGCGACGGCCACGGCCGCATGCGCAGCGTGGAATCGTTGTCGCTGTCGATCATCCGCGTGGCGGAAGAACACGCCATGAAGGAAAACACCGGGCAGGTGCTGGTCCAGGCCCCGGTGGAAATCGCCAACTACCTGCTCAACGAAAAGCGCAGCGCGCTGCGTGAAATCGAACAGCGCCACGACGCGCCCATCGTGATCGTCGCCGACGAGCAGCTGCACACCCCGCACTACGAAGTCACGCGCCTGCGTGAAAACGAGCTGGGCGAAGAAAGCGGCAAGCCGAGCTACCAGCGCGGTACCCCGCGCAAGCTGCCGGTGCACGCGCTGACCAAGGCCCAGCTGAACATCCCGGCGGCCCCTGCAGTGACCCACGTCAAGCACAGCGCCCCGGCTCCGGTGCGCGAAGTGGCCGAAGTGGAAGCCGCTCCGGCCCCGGCTCCGGTCGCTCCGGCCCCCGTGGC